>CAYSUU010000001.1:0-30748 GCA_964434375.1 uncultured Gammaproteobacteria bacterium
TAACAGCTTACTAGTGTGCGCGCTCGTTTTCCTAGTCGATTCCACTTGATAACTTTCTCCTAAACCTCTATTCCGTATAGGTTTTCCTATATTTTAGATATTTACGTGGGGCGTAAATGAGCGCGCCGGTTAACCCATCTTAACTGTGCGCAATAACATTCTCAAATTTTGTTGTAAGTGTCTGTTATTTAAGCCTTCTTTAATTTTGTAAGAATGTTATTGCGCGATTAATGTTTGTGAAAGTGACGGTTTTTGCATTTTCTTTTTGATATACTGTATATATTTACAGTTATTGTTGTTGATAATGTTTGCTGAATTGCATGCGAAATCGCATTATTCGTTTTTACAAGGTGCGTCTAGTCCTGAGCAGTTGGTGTTGCGTGCCTTTGATTTGGGATACTCGGCATTGGCGCTTACTGATGAGTGTTCTTATGCTGGGGTGGTTAAGGCTTATCAGGCGAGTAAAGCTTGTGGTTTGAAACTAATTGTTGGCAGTGAGTTTTTGGTGTCGCATGAACATGGGGCTTTCAAGCTTGTATTACTGGCAACTAACCGTTTAGCTTATAGTGAAATTTCAGCGTTAATCACGCGTGCTCGTCGGCGCTGCGCTAAGGGTGAGTATCGATTAACGTTGGATGATTTACGTTTTGGTTTACAACGTTGTTTGGCTATTTGGTTGCCGGATTTTTCTGTGCATAAAAACTTGCAAGGCAAACATCTCTCTCTTCTTTTTAAAGACAGGCTATGGCTTGGTGTTGAGTTGTTTCGAGGAGCTGAAGATCAACAGCATTACTTTAACTGTCATGCACTGTCTGAAGAGTTAAAAATCAATATGGTGGCTTGCAATGATGTGCATATGCACTGCAAGTTGCGCAAACCTCTGCAAGATACGCTCACGGCTATTCGTTTAAATACCTCAGTGCAAGCATTAGGCAATGCTCGCCAAATTAATGCAGAACGTTATTTAAAGCCGCTAGCTATTTTGTCATCGCAGTACCCTGCTAGCTTATTGACAGAGTCTTTGCGCATTGCTGAACAATGTAATTTCAGTATGGACGAATTGCAGTATGAATACCCTCGTGAGCTTGTGCCACTTGGTTTAACGCCTAGTAGATATTTACGCGATCTAACCATAAAAGGCGCGG
This sequence comes from uncultured Gammaproteobacteria bacterium, assembly GCA_964434375.1. GTDB lineage: Bacteria > Pseudomonadota > Gammaproteobacteria > Arenicellales > Arenicellaceae > Arenicella. The sequence goes on from CAYSUU010000001.1 coordinate 1,146, forward strand.
CTAAGCGTTGGCCACACGGCGTATCTAACAAGGTTAAGAGTCTTATCGATAAAGAACTTAAGCTTATTGAAGAACTTAGTTATGAGTATTATTTTTTAACCGTTTACGACATTGTTGCTTTTGCGCGCGCTCAAAAAATCCTATGTCAAGGCCGTGGCTCCGCGGCTAATTCGGCGGTGTGCTATTGCTTATTTATTACTGAAGTTGATCCTGATTCTAACCAATTATTGTTTGAGCGTTTTATCTCTAAAGAGAGAAATGAACCACCAGACATTGATGTTGATTTTGACAACCAACGTCGCGAAGAAGTCATTCAATACATCTATCGCAAATACACACGTAAGCGTACTGCTTTAACTGCAACTGTTATTAGTTACCGACGACGCAGCGCCATTAAAGACGTAGGCAAGGCTTTGGGCTTGCCGTTAAATTTCATTGAAGAGTTAAATCGTTCAATCGCGTGGTGGGACAACGCCGATTCTCTGCGTGAACGTATGCTTGAACAAAAACTCAATCTCAATAATGAGCTAATTCAACAGTTTTTAAAATTAGTAAAACAGATTATTGGCACACCGCGACATTTATCACAGCATGTTGGTGGCTTTTTAATTACGCACAGCCCAATTAGCACTCTTGTGCCGGTTGAAAATGCGGCCATGCCTGAGCGCACCGTTATTCAATGGGATAAGTACGACATCGAAATATTGGGTTTACTCAAAGTAGATGTGCTTGGCTTAGGCATGTTGAGCGCTATTCAGAAAACCTTGGCCATGATTAATGACTATTCAACTACGCCCATATGCTTACAAGACATCCCTAAAGAAGACCCACAGGTTTATGACATGCTGTGTGCGGGTGACAGTATTGGCGTGTTTCAAGTAGAGTCACGCGCGCAAATGTCTATGCTGCCACGTTTAAAGCCGCGCAATTATTATGACTTGGTGATTCAAGTGGCCATTATTCGTCCTGGGCCAATCCAAGGTGACATGGTGCACCCTTATTTAAGACGTCGAGATGGCACAGAAGATGTTAACTATCCTAACGCTAAAATTAAAAGTGTGCTTAAACGAACTTTAGGCGTGCCCATTTTTCAAGAGCAAGTGATTCAACTCACTATGGTAGCGGCGGGCTTTAGCGGAGGTGAAGCTGACCAACTACGCAGAGCTATGGCCAGTTGGGGCAAACTTGGCACACTTGATGGCTTTGAAAAAAAGCTTATTGATGGCATGTTGAAACGCGGTTATGAGCTTGATTTTGCGCAACGTTTATTTAAACAAATCAAAGGCTTTGGTGCTTATGGTTTTCCAGAATCTCATTCAGCTAGCTTTGCCATATTGGTGTATTTCTCTTCTTGGCTTAAGTGTTATCACCCCGCCGCTTTCTATGCTGGCTTATTAAACAGCCAACCTATGGGTTTTTATTCGCCCTCTCAATTAATTCAGGATGCGCGCCGCCACAAAGTACGAGTACTACCGATATGCATTAATAATAGTGGCTGGCAACACTCCTTGGATATCCCAAAACATTCTAAGCGTGAAAACTCTAAGCAAGATATTGGTCTACGTTTGGGTTTGCGCTTAGTTAAAGGAGTTAAACAAAGTTCGGCATTAACACTGATTGACTCTCGCAATGCGCATAAATTTATAAGCGTAGAAGACATCAAGTCTCGCCATTTAATATCCCAAGACGAGCTAACTAAATTAATTAACGCTAATGCATTGCATGAGTTTGATAACAATCGTCGACATGCGTACTGGCTATCATTAAACATGGACAAAGCATTTAATGTTCCCGCGCGCGCGCCTTTTAACAATAAGGAAACCAAAGCAACCATTGCCCCATTAAACCCGCTAGAAACGTTAATAGCCGATTACCGCAGCGCTCATGGCGTGTCTTTGCAATACCACCCCATGCAGTTATTACGTAATACCCACCCTTTTTCACGCTGTACTTTGGCACAAGACTTGCTCAATAAAAACAATAAAGGCTTAATAGAAGTAGCCGGCGTTGTCACTGGTCGGCAACGACCAGGCACTGCTAGTGGCGTTATTTTCATGACACTCGAAGATGAAACTGGCAACATTAATGTGGTGTTGTGGAGCAACGTGCAAGAACGCTTTAAACGAGCCATTCTTAGCAGCAAACTCTTGTATATAAAAGGCACTATCGAGCACCAGCATGGTGTCGCTAATGTCGTTGCTGGCTATGTTGAGTGCCACGATGCGGCTTTACCAAGATTAAAAGCGCGTTCGCGTAATTTCCATTAACTCGGATTGCACTTCAATTTTATATTCCCAGTCGTGTTTAGGGTTTTCTCAAACAATAAGGTCATGTTTGAGTAATTCTTTAAAAGCCAGTGCTGCATTGGATAAACTGCGACGACGGTGGCCCACTATACCAAGTTCTCGGCTTAGTGGCGAAGTAAAATTCAATACCTGTAATTGTGCATTGAGCATTGTCACGGGCAGTAGACTCCAACCTACCCCAGCAGTGGTAAGCATTTTTAGAGTTTCTAAATTATTAGTCTGCATTTGCACCCTTAGATTCATATTAGCCTTGTCAAAGTGCCGCCGAATAATTTTATAGGTCTCAGTATTTGAGCTGCTTAATACTGCTGGAAATGGCTCTAGATCATGTATGCCAACACTTTTACACCGAGCCAATTCGTGCTCTTTACTCACCATAACTTTAAGTTCATCTTGCCAAATAACTTCTTTATACATCTTCTCAGGTATTTGGCTTGGTAGAGTAATTAATGCGTACTCAATATCACCCTGCTCTACTGCGTAAAATGCTTGGTCCGAATCTTTAAAACGAAGATCCAAACTCACTTGCGGATATTTCTGATTGTAACTACGCAGTATGGGCGGCAAACGGTGTAAACCAATGTGGTGGGCGATGGCGATTGATAAAGTGCCACTAATATCGTCATTTAATGTCGATGCGTAGCGGTGCAGCTCTTCCGCTTGCTGTACCAGTTCGTCGGCTTTAGGAAGCAGTTGCTTGCCTGCTTCAGTCAAACTGATTTGTTTTGAAACACGATTAAACAATTGGGTGTCTAATTCACTCTCAAGTGCGGCGACCCGCTTAGACACAGCCGATTGACTGAGGTGCAATGCGTTCGACGCTTTAGAAAACGATTGAAAGCGTGCCACGGCGAGAAAAGCACTGAGTGTAGAAATGTCCATAGATTAAGTTTAAATTAAACAACTTAACTATTCCATATTGGAATTAATAATATGAAAACAATGAATTTATATAATTTACAGCCTTTGTTATATTACCTTCAATAATTCGATTCACTATTGAGGCTTATAATATGGCTCAAACCATGTATGAAAAAATTTGGGATGCGCATTTTGTACACCAAGAAGAAGGTCAAGCGCCGTTGATGTATGTTGATCGGCACCTTATGCACGAGGTGACCTCACCTCAGGCATTTGAAGGTTTGAAAAATGCGGGCCGCCCTATTCGTAATACGCATAGTATTTTAGCCACGCTTGATCATTGTGTACCCACTAAATTAGCCGACCGACTTAACTTGCCCGACCCTATCGGCGCTAAGCAAGTGGCAACTATGATCAAGAACTGTGAAGAGCATGACTTAGTGTTGTACGACATGCAGAGTGAGAACAACGGTATTATTCATGTGGTGGTTCCCGAACATGGTTTTGTTCACCCCGGTATGACTACCGTATGCGGCGATTCTCACACCGCAACGCATGGCGCCTTTGGTGCACTGGCCTTTGGCATTGGCACTTCTGAGGTAGAACATGTCATGGCAACTCAATGCTTGCCACAATCAAAATCCAAAACTATGTTGGTTAAAGTAGATGGCACATTGTCAAAATACTCAACCGCTAAAGACATCGCTTTGGCCATTATCGGCAAAATTGGGACCGCGGGTGGCAATGGCTATGTGATTGAATACGCTGGCGAAGCAATTGAAGCATTGAGCATGCAAGGTCGTATGACCTTATGCAATATGGCAATAGAGTCTGGCGCGCGCGCTGGCTTAGTGGCGCCTGATCAAAAAACCTATGACTTTCTTAAAGGCAAAGAATTTGCGCCCAAGGGTGAGCAATGGGATCAAGCCTTGGCCTATTGGAAAACGCTGGCAAGCGATGACGGTGCTCAATTCGATACGGTGGTAACGTTGAACGCGGCTGATATTGCGCCTCAAGTTACCTGGGGAACGTCACCCGAACAAGTTGTTGCAGTCGATAAAAGCGTGCCCGCGCCGAGTGATTTTGACAATGCAGGTAAACAAATCGCCTGCCAGAGCGCACTCGACTATATGGGTTTAGCAAGCGGTACCAAAATGACCGACATTGAAGTTGACTATGTCTTTATAGGCTCATGCACCAATTCGCGCATTGAGGACTTTCGTGCCGCCGCGGAAGTCGCCAGGGGCACAACCGTTCCTAGCCGCGTGACCGCAATCGCTGTGCCAGGCTCCTATAAAGTGAAAGCTCAAGCCGAGCAAGAAGGCTTGGATAAGATCTTCACTAATGCTGGCTGGCAGTGGCGTGAACCCGGATGTTCAATGTGCCTCGCCATGAATGGCGATCAGCTAACGCCCGGTCAACGATGTGCGTCTACGTCAAATAGAAACTTTGAAGGTCGGCAAGGCAAAGGTGGCCGCACTCATTTAGTGTCGCCGGCGATGGCGGCCGCTACGGCAGCAGCGGGACGATTTGTTGATATCCGAGAACTAGAGAGCTAATAGAGAATAGTCATGCAAAAATACACAAAGCACACAAGCGTTGCTGCACTCATGAATCGTAGTAATGTTGATACCGATCAAATCATTGCAAAACAGTTTTTAAAGAAAGTGGAACGTACCGGTTTTGGCGTTCACTTGTTTCATGATTGGCGTTATTTAGATAACGCTGGCACTATCGACAACCCCGATTTTGAACTGAATAATTCGGCTTTTGCGGGCGCTAGAATATTAGTTGCTGGTGATAATTTCGGCTGCGGTTCTTCGCGCGAACACGCGCCTTGGGCGATTGAGGATTATGGCTTTAACACTATTATCTCAAGTAGTTTTGCCGATATCTTTTATAACAACTGTTTTAAAAATGGCATTTTGCCCATTGTCGTTAAAGAAGACGAACTAAAGGCGTTGATGAACGAAATTGATGCAAACCCAGGCGTCGCCTTAACCATCGATTTAGACAATCAAAGTGTCTCGAGCCCCGCAGGCTTAGAAATTAGCTTTGATATTGACAGTTTTCGTAAAAATAACCTCGCGCACGGTTTGGATGATATTGGTCTGAGTTTAAAACAAGCGGATAAGATTGAAGCTTATGAAACGAAACATAAAGAACGTTTTCCGTGGTTGTGGGCCTCATGAATAAGGCCAAAACATCTTTTACAAGCATGCCTCGAAACAAACGCGACTCAGCAATATAGAGGGTCGCTATTAGCTCTTTTTATTGCGCAATTTGTTTATTAAAAAAGCCTATAAAAACCTTAGTAAAGGTTCTATAGTCGAGATGCACTCACACACTTATTTAGCGAACTACAAGACGCTTATCTAGATCATGTCACGCAAACCTAGCATTGAATTAATGGACACAACTTTGCGTGATGGAGAGCAGACCCAAGGAGTATCATTTTCACCGGCTGAAAAGCTCAGCATGGCACAAGCACTGCTTGGTCGCTTAGGCGTTGATAGAATCGAAGTTGCTTCGGCGGGTGTGTCTCAAGGAGAGCAAAATGCGGTCAAACAAATAAACCAATGGGCCGCAAGTCAAGGCTTTGGCGAACGTGTTGAAGTGCTTGGTTTTGTTGATCACAAGCGTTCTGTGGATTGGATCAAGAGCACTGATGGTAAAGTCATTAATTTGCTCGCTAAGGGCAGTTTAAAACATTGTTTAACTCAGTTGCGCCAGCAACCAGAACAGCACATACAGAGAATTAAAGACACCGTTGATTACGCCAAACAAAATAACCTTCTGGTAAACATCTATTTGGAAGACTGGTCGAATGGTTATGCTGAATCTCCAGACTATGTTTATAACTTAGTGTCGGCCTTAAAAGACGCGGATATTGACCATTTCATGTTGCCCGACACCTTGGGCGTTATGTCGCCCGCTGAAGTCGGTGTAGCGATTAGTGACATGGTGACGCGCTTCCCTAGTCTGGCGTTCGACTTTCATCCGCATAATGACTACGGTCTCGCAACCGCCAACGTTATGGCGGCGGTAGATGCCGGCATTAACTCTATTCACTGCACCGTAAATTGCCTGGGCGAACGCGCCGGCAATGCGTCTCTGGCGGAAGTGAGTGTGGTGCTACGCGATAAAATGGGTGTAGAACTTAATATCGATGAACGCCATATCGCTGATGTTAGTCAAATGGTGGAAAGCTTCTCAGGGAAATTTGTGGCATCTAATGCGCCTATTCTAGGTTCCGATGTATTTACGCAAACTGCCGGCATTCATGCTGATGGCGACAAAAAAGGCAATTTATACGTGACTAAATTGTCGCCCGAACGGTTTGCGCGAAAGCGCACTTATGCGCTAGGCAAACTGGCCGGTAAAGCATCGCTCGATCAAAATCTAGACGCGCTCGGAATCTCTTTAAGCGAGCAAGACAAGCAAAAAGTACTTGCCAAGGTGATTGAACTGGGTGATTCCAAACAAGTTATTACACCGGATGACCTTCCTTTTATTATTGCCGACGTTCTTGAGAACAAAGAAAACCAACGTCTATCTCTGCAAAGCTGCAACACTCATAGTGAACTTAGTGGCAAATCGTCGATAGAAATCGAAGTCTTACTTGATGGCAAGCTTGTAGCGAGCAACGGTCAAGGCAATGGTGCATTTGATGCCTTCTCTAAAGCGCTCGATACAATTTTAGCCGAGCATACCGAGATAAGTCGTCCAACCTTAATCGACTACGAAATTCATATCCCTAAAGGCGGAAAAACCGCAGCACTGACCGAAGCCGCTATTACTTGGGAATTAGACAACAAACAAAAGATTACTACACGCGGGGTGAATGCGAATCAAGTTTTCGCTGCGATACAAGCAACCTTAAAAGTCATCAATATGATATTGATTTAAAATACTTTTTTAGTTTATTTTTTCTGAGTAAACACGTAACAGCGACAAGGAGCTCAGGATTTGACACCCGCAATTGACACTCTTGATGAGCATAAGGTGGCCTATAAAATTCATCGCTACCAACATCATCCAGATGCCCTTTCCTATGGCCAAGAAGCCTGTGAGGCGCTTAAGGTAGAGCCAACAAGAGTTTTTAAAACGATTGTCCTTGAAATTCAAAATAAGCAAGTAACTCGCAAACAATTTGTTGTTGTTCTCGTGCCCGTCTCAGCCTTGGTAAATTTAAAAGCGGTAGCCACCACACTTAAATGTAAAAGAGCCACTATGGCAGAGGCCGATGAGGTAAATCGCACAACTGGCTACCAACTAGGCGGGGTTAGCCCCCTAGGACAAAAGACACGTCTAACAACGCTTATTGATGACAGCGCCATTCAATATTCGACAATATTTATTAGTGCTGGCAAACGCGGCCTAGAACTAGAAATTGCAACACAGCTTTTAATCGAGCTTTGCTCAGCTAAAACCGCAATGCTGGCTCGATTTGAATAAACGCAGTTATTACAACCCCTTCCTTGCCGCCTCATCAGCGCTTAGCGAACCGCTAAATTTATCTATATTGCTATTTACCTTGGCGGTGTTACTCTGTGTTTGCTTAGCAAAACGTATGCCAATTCAACCTAAACGAAATGAATAAACTCACAATTCGCCCTGCTAATAAAGCCGACGCGGCCACGATTATGCAATTTATCATTGACCTGGCGGTGTATGAAAAAGAACTCGACGCCGTTAAAACTAACGAAACGCAAATAGCACAACAATTATTTTGCTCATCCCCAAAGGTGTTTTGCTTAATTGCCGAAATAGACCAAACACCGGTCGGTATGGCTATTTATTTTTATAATTTTTCAACTTGGTTAGGCAAGCACGGGATTTATTTAGAAGACTTATTTGTCTCACCAAACGCTCGCGGAAAAGGCGCAGGCAAGGCACTGCTGCAATCACTTGCTAAAATCGCAGTGGCTAAACAATGTGGGCGTGTTGAATGGTGCGTGCTTGACTGGAATGAGCCTAGCATCGAGTTTTATCGAGCAATGGGGGCTCAAGCTCAAGATGGCTGGACCGTGTATCGCCTAAGCGGCGATGCGCTAACTGATTTTGCTGGTGATAAATAAAAACCCTTAGAGTTAAGTCTTAACTCTACTTTAGACCTATTTACTAAATCCTTATATCACTAGGCGTGTCGATATCGTGGACTAGTCCAATGTCATTCAGATCAAGTTGAATGACCGCATCACTATGCGCTTGCATGATAGCCTTAGCCCCCACATCGCCTTGCAATTGCATAAGTTGCGAATAAAAGTCTCGGCCTATTAAAACCGGGTTAGCCGGTTTATTGTCTATACGAGCTTGTATAATTTTACTGCGCTTGGCGCACTGACAAAGCTTAATAATTGAAGCTGACGCTACGTATGGCATATCCGCCAATACAATCAACCAAGCAAGCGCGGGCGTGGTCTTGCTAACACCTAACTTTATACTTTCGCTCATCCCTTGATCACTTAGTGCGTTGACTTCAACTGAGGCATTGAGTGCAAGCGCTTGATTAATAAGCTCTTGATTATCATTACAGACCACCGTAACTTGATCAAACAAAGCACTGTAGAGACCTAAGGTGTGTTGCAAAATTGAACGACCGTCACTAAGCGGATGCAGCAGTTTGCATGCACCAAACCGTCTTGCCGAACCTGCTGCTAGTACTAGACAACGTATATTTTGTGCTTTAAACATAAAATCATTGCTGATCAAAAGTCATTCTATTGGCTTTTAAGGACTGACGAATAGTGCATAGGTGAAGGATACGGCAGATTGCGGACAATATAAATCAAGCCTAAACGCCCTATTCTAAATACACGATTCTAAACTGCGATGCCGAAACACTTAGGCCTAAGTAGCGAAGCAATATCACCTAGATGGGTGACGCGCGGAAGTTCGACAAGTCTGATAATAGGCGCTATTTCGATTAATAAGACAAGAGCTCGCAGTAAGACCTATGCCTCATTCTTCTTCGCCTAACGACAGTAAATCAATCAGTAAAATGCAGCACAAACATTTAACACTGAAGATATGGCAGCTGCATTTATTGGCTATGCAAGAACAAAAGAACCACAAACGTAGCGCATCCAACCACACGCCATGCATAAAAGCCGCACCTCAAAGCGATTGTTGATATTTTGCTCTAAACAGCAAATTTCTACTCATCCAATCGATCTCTTTAGTTACACTAACTTCAGTTACTTAATGAATATGGAGCAAACCTAAGAATGCAGGTAAACGAAGCCATTTTTAAGCGCCGATCTGTGCGCGCTTACACTGATCAAGTTGTAGAGCAAGACCTCATTGAACAGATCTTTAACCAAGCGCAGCAATCACCCTCTAATTGCAATACACAGCCATGGCATGTGGTGGTGGTATCAGGCGCAGCTCGAGATAATATTGAAAAAGCGATGATGTCTGAGATCCTATCTGGCGCCGCGCCCAGCCCACATTTCACACCAGGTGACTATCAACTCAAGGATGAATACAGAAAACGTCAAATCGACTGCGCCAAAGCACTATACAAAGCGATGGACGTAAAAAAAGAAGACAAACAAAAACGGCAAGAATTAATGGGGCGAAATTGGCAGTTTTTTGGTGCCCCGCACGCCGCGTTCTTTTCTATGCCAAAAGATATGAGTGAGATAAACGCGGTAGATATGGGCATTTATTTACAGTCAATAATGTTGTTGATGACTCAATATGGTTTAGCCAGTTGCCCGCAAGGCGCATTGGCGATGTTCACTGATTCAATTTGGAAGATGGCGAACATTCCAGACAACAACGCCATTATGTTTGGCTTGTCATTTGGTTATGCGGCCGACGAGCATCCAATTAACCAATTTGATGTAGGCCGTGCTGAATTGTCTGATTCGGTCGAGTTTTATAGTTAGGCACTTTATTTTACACTCACATACTTAACACTTTGTACAGGAAAAGTTATAGTCGACTGATCTAGAGAGCGATAAGCTAAAACGCCTTGTATTTTTTTAGCTCGTTACTCCATAACATTCCGCCGTCAATTAATTATAGAGTCCTTTTTATGCTGTGGATTGCACTCATTATTGTTGTTTTGCTCTGCTTGATTGCACTGTTGGTCTTTGCTGGGCCGGATATGAGTGACTATGACACGCCGATTGGCGAGCGTTTTCCCGAACACCCTGACGATGAGGCCGCCAACCAAGTTTTTTTAACCATTATAAGGGTTTTGCGCGCACGAATAATAGCCGACAAATCGCCCAAGAAAGGTTTATCGGCGGTGCGCAAATTCGCTGACAACTTATCTGAGGAACTTGAAACGCAGACCCAATTCATTGCAAGTATTGCCAATGGTGTTGAAATAGAATGGGCTATCGCACCTAATAGTAATCCAAAACGCCGGTTTGTCTTCATTCATGGTGGTGCGTTTATTCTCGGCAGTCCTAGAGGCCACCGTAAATTCAGTGATCGACTTGCTAAAATGCTGGGCGCGGCAGTGGCTTCAGTAGATTATCGAATGCTGCCGGAAAACGGTCGACACAAAAGTGTTGCTGATTGCCGTCAAGCTTATAAATGGATACTCGAAAATGGGCCCGACGGAAAAACCGACCTCGATTTTTTAGCGGTTTGTGGTGATTCGGCCGGAGGTAACTTGGCTTTAATGCTCTCTTCATGGAGTAAAACAGTGCAGTTGCGCCGCCCAAATGCCGTTGTGGTGTTTTCTCCCTCGACCGATATGACATCGGACTCGCCGACTATTAAAGCTCACCGTAGTTCAGACAAACTATTAGGACCCGGCCTTGGCGCACTTGCAAACCTGCCCAAGATAGTCAAATTATGGATTGGTGCGATCAGCATGCGGGCTAATCCATCAGACCCTTCAGTCTCGCCTTTATTTGGTGATCTCTCGGATCTTCCTCCTACTTTAATTCACGTCAGCAGCAATGAAATGCTATTAGGGGAATCAGTACGTTATACCAATAAAGCTCGACAAGCTGGCTCGAATGTCGTTCTGCAAATCTGGGAAAATCAAATACACGATTGGCACCTATTTAATATGGGGATAGGATCTGCCGAGGAGGCTTGGTCTGAAATTGACAAGTATTTCAAAGCCTTAGAGGCTTAACCAAAGCCCAACAACTTGTTCAAGTCATACTAGTCTTCATATTTCGCCTGCCTGCCTTGCATTACAGCCATAACTGCTTCAATTTGATTGGCTTGGCCCATCAGCTTTTGTTGCTCCTCAGATTCAATGAGTAAGCCTTGTGCTGCATTAAGATAATAGCTCTGATTAATTACTTTTTTAGCCGATCTGACGGCATGCGGGTTACGCTCTACAATCTCTTTGGCAACCGATAAAGCATGCGCTACTGGATCATCATGGATAGCACTGATAAAACCCCATTGCAAAGCCTGCTCGGCTGAAAACACGCGCGCTGTGTAAGTGAGTTCGCGAATCACGTCGTCGCGAATTAAATTTTTCATGATTTGAGTACTACCCATATCTGGAATAATGCCCCATTTAAGCTCCATAATTGAATAGTAGCTGTCCGGTGTTGAAAACCGCATGTCGGCCGCCAGTGCAATTTGTAAGCCGCCGCCCAACGCCACCCCTTCTATGGCTGCAATAACGGGCATGGGTAATTCACGCCACATCCAAACAGCATATTGAGGTGCATTAGCGATGCCGTGAGTTCGATTTTTAAGCTCGGGCGCTGCATCATGCTGTTTTGGATTAACTATGTTTTCAAAATTTGATTTGTCTAAGCCAGCACAAAAGTTACCTCCTTCGCCAGATACAATCACTACTCTTATCGACTTATCTGCGCGTAGATATGTGTCTAACTGATGAATCGCTTCAAACATTTTAGGGTCTAAGGCATTCATTTTTTTACCGCGAGCAAAACGCACATGAGCAATATGCTCACTCACTTTGAATTCAATACGGTCGTTGATCATAGTTAAGTTGATCATAGTTATGTAATAAATGTTTGGGTGTTTGCAGGCATCAGACAGAGTCCGTTGTCGCTAAGTTGTTGTTGAAGAAGGCCTATCTTTATCAAAAATCATTAGTAACGGCGGAAGAATCAAAAAATCAAATACCAAGGCGATAAAAATTGTGATGGCAGTCAAAGACCCCGCTATGGAGTTTAATGCGAAATTAGAAGTAGTAAGCACAGCAAAGCCAATACAAAGTACGAGCGTAGTAATAAGTAAAGCATCGCCGACGTTGTTGAACGAATATCTAATGGCATCTTCTGGTGACAAGCCTTTGACTTCTCTGGCACGGCGATACTTGCTAATAAAATGAACCGTATCATCAACTAATATCCCTAAAGAGATGCTGAAAACGGCAGCCGCCGCCAAATTTACCGTACCAACTAATAAACCCCATACACCGAAGGCCATGAGTGCTGGCACAGCATTGGGAATCAAACTGATGGCCGCGTATCTAAAGGAGCGCAAGGCGATCAGAATGGTGAACGTTATACCTAATACTGCGTAAACACCGCCAACCAGCATTGAATGAATATTGCTCACTCCAATATTAGCGAACATTAAGCTGACCCCCGACAATGGTTCAACGTCCTTACGATAATTTTTCCGTAACCATGTTCGTGCTCTTTCCGACAATTGGATTAGCTCTGAACTGGTAACTCGGTCAGCCAGCATGCTGACCTTAGTGGCCGACTTATCTAGATTTAATTGATTATTTAAGTCCAAGCCATAAGGCAAGGACATCTCGTACATAAGGTTATATTGAGCCGCCATGGCTGAATTCTCGGGCACTTTGTAAAACGCCCTATCACCGCCATTCATACTGCGGTTTAAGCTCTTTATAACGTCTGAATAGACACTCACTTGAACAATCTCTTGTTGGGCCAAAGCCCAGTTTTTAAAGCGGTCAAGCACGCCTAGAAACTCGGGATCATTGACACACGAAGGTGCGCCACAATCAAGCGCTACATTGATGTCATTCACTCCAGGCAAGTGTGCACTGGTGAAGTCCATCGACGCCCTATACTCAAGCCCAGGTTTAAAATAAGTAATGGTATCGTCATTGATAACATTGAGCGGCAACATGCTGGTTAGCACGACCGCTGCTGTAATAGAGCCGATCAAAGCTTTTACATGATGCTTAATCACCCAGTCCGCATACGTATTAAATAGGCCGGCTTTTGTCTTTAATGGTTTGCGTTTTCGAATCAGAAAAATACTTAAAGCGGGCAACAAACAAAAGGTTAACAACATCGCCCACATCACTCCAAAGGCGGTCATATTGCCGAACTCATTAAATGGAGGGGATATCGAGAAGTTCAAAGTCAAAAAGCCCACAGCCGTGGTTACGCTAGTGAGTACGATCGGTTGAAGGTTCAATCTAAGCGCTTCTTTCATCGCCTCTATCGGCTCAAGACCTTTCGCCAAACTACGTAAGTAAATCGACAATAAATGCACAGCGTCACAAACGGCAATCGTTAATACAATGGTGGGCGTAACAATATTCACGGTGTTAAGCGCGTAATTAAACAGACCCGCGCTGCTAATCGTCACGACACTAGCACCGGCGATCACCACTAAGGCCGCCACTACAGCACCAACAGAGCGAAGAAATAGGCATAGTGCGACCAGAATCAACAAATACATAATCGGCACGAGTTGCGTAGCATCTTGCTGGGCTACCTCGTTAAAGCTGCTGGTGATCACCGCAACACCGCTTAGATGGAAAGTAACTTGCGGATAGCGCGCGCGATACTCATCTACCAGATCGCGTGCAAACTCCATAACTTCGATATATGACTCATCTCGAAGTTTACGTTGCTCGCTTTGAGTGACCTCGTCAGCATCACGATCAACCTCAGGTGGTAACTCGAGATTCACGTTAAGCATACTCGCGGTACCATCTTTAGATATAAGACGTCCATAGAGTTGGCTTTCTGCTAGCACTGTTTGTCGCACTAGTTCTATCTTTTGCTCGCTCAAATCCTCAGAATCAAGCAGCACATCTTCCACCAGAAGATCATCTCCCTCTGCCCTGGTGTGCTGAAAGTTAGTAATTGAGTCGACTCGTATTACATACGGCGTTTGCCATAGACGATCAGTAAGCTCAAGCAGCATGGTAAGCATTTGTTGATCAAATACATCGCCTTGCTCTGGCCGTAAGGTAATCGCGATGTTGTCGGAGCTTGTATAGATATCTTCGACCGATTCATGCATTACTAACTGCGGGTCGTTTTCTTGAAAATAGATTTTGTAATCGGCTTCAAAATACAAACCCTGCATTGCCAAAGCGATCAATGCGGTCACCGCTACACTAAGCCATGCCAAGGGCGTGCGCCGACGAATTAATAAACTAACAATTTTGTGTTCTAAACGGTCGATCATCGAAGTTGTAGGAGGTGCTCTACTAGCCCTAGAAAATACCATAATCCATAAAACTCTAGTGTATATCGAGACTTATTTTATTGCATAATACGCGAGTTGTTATTTGCTTAAGAGACCTACCAATGGAAGACGCGTATAAATCTATCATCGAACAGTGTGGCGAGGACTTACAACGCCCAGGTTTGCTCGACACACCTAAACGAGCTGCTAAAGCGATGAAATTCCTTACTCAAGGTTATGAGCAAGAGCTTGATACGGTCATCAACAACGCTTTATTCCCATCTGATTCTCGCGAAATGGTGATCGTTAAAGATATTGAACTCTATTCAATGTGCGAACATCATTTACTACCATTTATCGGCAAAGCACATGTCGCCTATATTCCAGAAGGCAAAGTACTAGGTCTGTCAAAAATAGCTCGTATCGTGGATATGTATGCTCGCAGATTCCAAATTCAAGAACAGTTAACGACTGAAATTGCCGACACAATTCGCGATGTAACAGGTGCTAATGGCGTTGGCGTTGTTATAGAAGCACAGCATATGTGCATGATGATGCGCGGCGTCGAGAAACAAAATTCTCGTATGAAAACATCTTCCATGCTTGGAACGTTTCGCAAGAATCAATCAACGAGAGCGGAATTTTTAACCTTGTTAGGTACCTAAACTGACAGTTAAATAGGGCTAAGATCGGCGACTAAACCGTTTTGCAGAAGTCGATTAGGCGAGCACACCGCATGAATGCCGGTGTCTCTGGTTATCTAACTGGCTGATAAACTGCGTTGACGTACGGCTTCGTATAAACATACGCCGCTGGCCACCGACACATTCAGGCTGCTCACTACCTGCCCTGCCATTGGTAAATTCACTAAACTATCGCAACTTTTTTCGGTCAAAGACCTAAGCCCCCGACCCTCAGAGCCCATTACTAATGCCATTGGCGGGGTCAAATCCTGTTGATAAATTGATTGTTCGGCTTTATCTGATGTACCAACAATCCATAATCCCACTCGTTTCATATTTTCAAGACAGCGAGCGAGATTCGTCACCCTATAAATAGCGAGCGTCTCAGCCGCGCCGCTCGCTATTTTCTGTACGGTCGGCGTAATTGGACTGGCATTATCTTTAGCAACCACCACCGCATGGGCACCGGCCGCATCAGCACTGCGCAAACAAGCCCCGAAATTATGTGGGTCTTGAACTTGATCCAATACTAAAACTAAGGCGGGTTCATTCAAGCAATCTAAATGTTTAATTAGTTCTTTATCTGTACCCTCTTTACGAGGCCGAGCCAGCATAGCAACACCTTGGTGCTGACTGTGACCACAGCGTTTAGTTAAAGCCTGCTTATCGACCGACTTAATATTAATACCAAGTTGAGTCACCACATCCAAAATGGCTTGCTGGGATTGGTTTTTCGCATTAATGACGAACCACAGTTCAAGACAGCGTTCAGGGCTCAATTTTAATAAGGCATTGATAGCGTGATGGCCTACCACCCATGTTGTTTGACTACTCACGTGTGCTTTTTACCTTTTTTGGACTTTTTAGCCTGCTTGCTATGCTTTTTAGGTTTGCCCGAAATGGCGCTTTTTCTTGAGTCTGAGCGATTCTTAGTGTGATGGCCACCAGTGCTTTTAGACCCTCTAGGCTTTTTATTAAAGCGTTGGTTTTTAACCTCGCATAAAGCAAAGTCTATTCGCCCTTGCTCCATATCAACTCGACTTACTTGCACCTTTAAACGGTCACCCGTCTTGTATTCTTTACCACTGTGTTCACCAACAAGGCGGCGTCTCTGTTCATCAAAAGAGAAATAATCTTGGCCCAAGGAGGTAATGTGAACTAAGCCGTCTATATAAAACTCTTCAAGTTCAACAAATAGACCAAAATCTGTAACACTGGCGACCAAACCGATAAATTTTTCGCCCACTTTATGACTCATAAACTCACATTTGAGCCATTTCGTGACATCGCGCGATGCCGACTCCGCGCGCCTCTCTGTCATAGATGCTTGTTCTGCCGCTTGCTCAAGTTTAACGAGGACTTCCTGACTATCTTGCAGGTCTGGATTGGCTAGTAAACGCCGAATTTGTCTATGCACGATCAAGTCAGAGTAACGCCTTATCGGCGACGTGAAGTGCGTATAGGAATCAAAATTTAAAGCGAAATGCCCTTCATTTTCAATAGCATATCGCGCTTGCTTCATGCTTTTTAATAAGGTCATTTGGACTATTTTTGCGGTAAGCGGATCTTCCACTTTAGCAATAACATCGGAAAAGTCTTTGGGGCTTGGCTCTTCGCCACCAGGCAATAACAACTTAAATTGCCGCAAAAACACACGAGCTTCTTCAATTTTGTCTTTATCGGGTTGTTCGTGGACTCGATAGACACCTACAGCATTAGAATCATCGAGCATTAACGAAGCACAAATATTTGCCGCCAACATACATTCTTCTATGAGCTTATGCGCGATATTACGTTCGCGCGCAACCACTCGCTCGATTTTTCGGTCATCGGTAAAAATAATAATCGGCTCAGGAATATCAAACTCGATAGTACCGATATTACGCCGCCGTTGACCTAATAGCTTAGCCACTGCACTTAATTGCTTAATATGCGGTTGCAAAGACTCATTAAAATGCGGCACTTGATCACCCGACTCTTGGCCTGGCTTTTCATTTAAGAAGGCCGAGACCTGGGTATAAGTTAAGCGTGCATGCGAATGCATAACCGCTGGATAAAAGTCATAGCTGTCAATATTACCGTGTGCGTCTAATTGCATCTCGCACACGAAGCACAAGCGATCAACCCTAGGGTTTAAAGAACACAAACCATTAGATAAAATTTCCGGCAACATTGGAATAACGTTATTCGGAAAATAGACAGAGGTGCCGCGTTGCCAGGCTTCCTGATCGAGTGCACTCCCTTCTTTTACATAATTAGAAACATCTGCGATAGCAACTAAAAGCCGAGACCTGCCATCGTCTAACGCCTCGCAATAAACGGCATCATCAAAATCGCGCGCGTCTTCACCGTCAATGGTAACAAGTGGCAAATCTCTAATGTCTTTGCGCCCTTTCACATCTGTCTGACTAATCTTTTCACCAAAGCCTTTTATCTGGCGCTCTACCTGAGCGGGCCATTGATTCGGCAACTGATGTTTTCTTAGCGCTATTTCAATTTCCATACCAGGCGCAAGGTAATCGCCCAGCACTTCGACGATTTTTCCCACCGGCTGAAAATTAGGGGTTGGGTGGGTGGTGATTTCTACCGTAACAACTTGCCCCTCTTTGGCCCCAGCCAGATCTTGTTCAAGCACATAGATATCTTGATTTATGCGTTGATCGTCCGGCATCACAAAATGCGAATTGCTCTCGCTAAAATAACGCCCAACAATTAAAGCGTTGCCACGTTCAATGATTTCAACAATCTGTCCAAGTAATTTTTTTCGGCGGTCACGTCCAGTAATGCGTACGCTAACGATGTCGTTATGCAGCACTTCGCGCATTTCGTGTGCACGCAGAAACACCCTTTCATGAGTGTTTTGAGTTAACACGTAACCGTGCCCATCGACATGCCCTACCACTCGCCCAACATGCTCCTTTATTGCATGTGGCATCGCCCAACGGTGTTTACTTAATTGCTTTACTTTACCGTCATCGCGTAAAAGCTCTAAAATTTCAAACGTTTCTCTGCGGCCATCTTTACCTATCCGCCCAAGCGTTTCAGCAATGGCTTTGGTATTCGCTGGTTCAGAGCGTTGCGATAAATAACGCAACACGATATCAACACTCAATTTTCTAAGTTTACGTGACGCTCTACTCTGGCTTTTTTTTGACTTAGCCAAACTTAAAAGTGCGCTTTATTAAGCATAAAGGTCTCTTAACACAATGGTTTCAACTCGATCAGGCCCAGTTGAGACGATGTCTATCGGCACCCCAACCAGTTCTGAAATTCGAGCGATATACGCTTGTGCAGCTTTAGGAAGTTGACCCAGGCTTTGCGTACCTTGCGTGTTTTCTTGCCAGCCGGGCATGGTTTCATAAGTGGGTTCACAGGCCGCTAATGCATCGGCTCCAATTGGTGCCACGCTGTAATTTTTACCTTTATAGCGATAACCATTGCAAATCTTCAACTCGTCTAGACCATCAAGCACATCAAGTTTTGTCAAACAAAGCGAGGTTAAACCATTAACTTGGCGCGAACGGCGCATAAGCACCGCATCAAACCAGCCGCAGCGTCTTGATCGACCTGTGGTGGCACCAAATTCATGCCCCTTTTCGCCCAAATGCTGCCCGACTTCACACGCTAGTTCAGTAGGAAACGGCCCTGCTCCAACTCGAGTGGTATAAGCTTTTACGATACCTAGCACTTCATCAAAGGCAGTAGGACCGACACCGCTTCCACTAGCAGCAGAACCGGCCGAGGTTGTCGAGGAAGTGACAAACGGATAAGTCCCATGATCGACATCAAGCATCATGCCTTGAGCCCCTTCAAACATCATAGGTCTGTCTTGTTGGCTGTATTCATCAAGTAATTGAGTTACGTCAACCGTTAAGCTTGCCAAACGTTCTTTATACGATAAACAAAGATCAAGCGAGGCTTGATAATCCAACTCTTGAGTTTGGTAATAGTGTTGGAGTGCAAAATTATGGTATTCCATAACACTCTCGAGTTTACTGGCAAAATCATTATCATAAACCAAGTCGCCAACACGTATACCGCGTCGCGCAACTTTGTCTTCGTAGGCGGGGCCGATACCGCGACCTGTTGTGCCAATTGCATCTTTGCCGCGTTTAAGCTCACGCGCTAGGTCCAAAGAAATATGGTGTGGCAGAATAAGCGGACATGCCTCGCTAACACTTAAGCGTTCACTAACCGGTACTCCATTGCTTTCTAGTTGATCAACTTCCTCGAACAAAGCGTCCGGTGCAAGCACAACACCATTACCAATTAAACAATGCACTCCTTGTCTGAGCACACCCGATGGAATTAAATGCAAGACGGTCTTTTTGCCATCGATCACTAATGTGTGTCCTGCATTGTGTCCGCCTTGGAAACGCACCACTACATTCGCGGTCTCAGTCAAGAGATCAACAATCTTACCTTTACCTTCGTCACCCCATTGAGTACCTACGACGATTACTTTTTTTCCCATTCTATCTATTCTTTAGCTGTTTTAGCTTAACTAATGTTTTTAGATCGGCACTATAGCCGGTTGCCGGACGAGCTCGACCAAATTGTTGACCAATTCGATCATAACGCCCACCTTGTGCGACACTGCCGCCTCGGCCAGCAATAAACGCGGTGTACATCAAGCCTGTGTGATAACGATAGCCTGCCACATCAGCCAAATCTATGTGTAAATTTACCGAGTGCTCGGCACTACAATGCTCTATTACCGCCTCTAACTGTGCGATAACTGGCTGTATCTCATCTAGTTCAGCATAAGCTTTAAGCGCCTTATGTGGAACTTCCTGAGCGCCAGATAATTTCAACAACAGCACAAACGGATCGATATCGATTTGATCCCTGAGGCTGTGTAAATCAGGTAATGATCTACGCAATAAAATATCGTGCAAGACAGACTCCAACTGCTCATCAATTTTTTGTTGTTTAAGAAGTGCTCGATAAATGCCTACGTGACCAATACTTAATGTTACCTCGGGCGCTTGCGCCGACTTTAAGGCGGCCAGCATGGCATCTATAACCTCAATATCAGCACTTTGATTTTGCTCGCCAAAGATCTCGGCACCGATTTGCAGTAACTCACGTTGTTCACCTATACGGCTCGGCCGTGTACGCAAGACAGTTCCAGCATAGCAAAGTCGATTAACCGCATCATTATCAAGATAATGAGCATCTATACGCGCTACTTGAGGAGTAATATCAGCTCGAATACCAAGCATACGCTGGGTATGTTGATCCATGAATTTATAGGTTTGCGTATCGAGTTCTTCGCCTGTTCCGGTGAGCAAAGAATCGACAAATTCCATGACCGGCGGCATAACCAGCTTGAAACCGCGTGCGGATAAATCATCCAACACGGTACGGCGCAACAACTCAAGTTGTTGCGCCTCGTCAGGCAAAATTTCTTCGACGCCTTCTGGAAGTAACCAGCGCGCATTATTGACCATGGCGAATCGCCTTTATAATGGTTCTTAGTTTAACCGCGCTGGAATTATACGTGTTTGCCGAGCGGGATAATAGTGAGCTATTGCCCGCCTTGCTTAAAGTATTGAAAAAATTCCGAATCTGGTTCGATTACCATAATATCGCCGTTGTTATTGAACGTGTTTTTATACGCTTCTAAACTACGATATAGACCATAAAATTCAGCATCTTTACCATACGCCTGTGCATAAATACGAGTGGCTTCAGCATCTCCTTCACCACGTAATATATTAGATTCGCGCTCAGCATCAGCAATAGTAACCACTCGAGTCGCATCGGCTTTGGCGCGTATTTCTTCAGCTACCTTTCTACCGGTAGACTCTCGTTTTTGCACTAAAACATTCCGTTCAGATTCCATATCGCGGAATACTGAATCTCGAATTTCATCGGCGTAATCAACTCGTTTTAGTCGCACGTCAATGACTTCTACACCAAATTTGGTTGATTCTTCGTCAATGGCTTTTTGCACAACGTCCATAATTACCGCCCTATCGCCAGCAACTACGTCGGAAATACTACGTTTACCCACTTCGCTACGTAAACTAGAATTAACCTGTTGCGCTAAGCGTGTCTCTGCAATACTGGCTCGGCCACTCACCGAGATATAGTATTGTTTAATGTCGCGAATACGCCACTTAACAAAGCTATCAATCACCAACTCTTGATTATTTTTTGTCAAAAAGCCTTCAGGATCTGAATCCATGGTTTGAATTCGCATATCGAAGGTTTGCACAGTATTAAGAATCGGTACTTTCCAATTTAAACCGGGCCCAACTGGGTCTCCATCAAACTCTCCAAAACGAAATTTAACACCGAGCTCATATTGTTTAACTGTAAACAGGGTTAGATACGCCACAATACCAATGAGTGCGGCGACGATGATTAGGCCACTGAATCTATTTTCCATATTAGCGTCCTCCTCTCGTATTATTGAGATTAACTTGCGGCGCAGTCTGTACACGACTACGCGTATTGCTTGGGGCAATGTTTGTACTAGCGGAATTACGATTGGTATTTTTCATAATTTGATCGAGCGGCAAATACATCATGTTATTGCCACCTTCTTGATCAATCACCACTTTATTGGTGTTACCAAGCACTTGCTCCATGGTTTCTATATATAAACGCTTGCGAGTTATCTCCGGTGCCTTAGTGTATTCAGACAGAACGCGAGTAAAACGCTCACTTTCACCAGCCGCTTGCGCTATGACTGCTTTTTTATAACCTTCGGCTTCGGCAATCAAGCGTGCCGCTTGACCTTGAGCTTCGAGTACTACTTTTTCTTCATAAGCTTTAGATTCTTTAATCAATTGTTGCTCAAGTTGGTCAGCCTTGTTTACATTATCAAACGCTTCACGAACTTCTTGCGGCGGTTGCGCAGCTTGCATTTCCACTGCAATAACATTAATCCCGGTTTGATAACGGTCTAATATGGTTTGCAATAGCACCTTGGTGCTGATTTCAACAGCGGTTCGACCTTGGTTGAACAAATCATCCATGGTTGTACTGCCAACCACTTCACGCAGAGCGCTCTCTGTAGAACCGCGCACAACACTGTCAATAACAAAGTCTTGGAACCGATCCGCTTCTAAATTAGCCACTTTAAAAAACAAATCTTCTACATTCGAGATGTTGTACTGCACCGCCAGGCTAACGTCGGCAATGTTTTCATCAGTAGTCAACATTTGTGCTTCTTCTCGAACCGAGCCTCGTTGAGTGCCGGTATCTTTGCGGAAGCCAACTTCTAAGGTGCGTATGTTCTTAGAATTTATAATGAAATTTTCTTCAATCGGCCACATCACAAAATTTAAGCCAGCACCAACTGTCTCATGATATTTGCCAAAGCGCAGTTCAATGCTCTCATACCCCTCTTGCACAGTATAAAACGAGCGAAATGCCCAAGCGCCAATCAATAGGACTCCTATCAATAAAATAGATGGGAAGGAACTACCACCGCCACTTTGGCCGCCGCTGCCGCCGCCACCGAAACGTCGGCGTACATTATCGATAATTTGATCTATGTCAGGGCTCTGATTACCCTTATTTCGGTTACCATTACCCCAAGGGTCGCGATCTCCAGAATTGCCTGAGCCAGGTTCATTCCAAGGCATTAATGTCTCCTAGTAGAAGTCGTTAGGTGTAGTTATTAATCGTTAGTGTAACAAAGATGATATGAGTGAGGCGACAATCTGCGCCTTACAATGACTTAATTGATTGTATATTCGTTTGCTTTTTCAACCAACCAAAATCAGCCGGTGATAATTCAAGATCTAATTCAAAGTCACCCATCTCACTGATTGTCTCTTGGCGCACTAAGTTTTTTTGATACAGTATTGCCCGCAACTTTCCATTACTGGCCGGTAAAATGACTGATAAAGCAAGATGTTGCAGCGATAAATGCTGTGTAATGGCGTCTAACATCAAGTCAACGCCTTCACCGCTGTGCGCCGAAACCCACACGCTGGTAATCAAACCGTCTTCATTGCGCTTAACATGTGGCGCGAGATCACTGAGATCTATTTTATTGTAGACCATAATGGTTGGTATTTGCGCAGCATCAATATCGCTCAGTACTTTATCAACTTCGCTTATGCATTGTTCGCGAAAATGACTGGCCACATCAATCACATGCAATAACAACTGGGCATTACTTACTTCTTCTAAAGTAGAATGAAACGCCTGCACCAGTGAATGTGGTAAATCACGAATAAAGCCTACCGTATCAGACAAGATACTACTGCCGAAGCCTTCCAACTCGACGCGCCGCATGGTGGTGTCGAGCGTTGCAAAAAGTTGGTCTTCGGCGTACACGCCAGCTTGCGTAATATGATTAAAAAGCGATGATTTTCCCGCATTTGTATAGCCGACTAAGGAAACCGTAGGCACCGGCACCTTAGCACGAGACTTGCGTCGCAATTGACGTTGCGCTGAAACAGTTTCTAGGCGTTTATTTAAAGCTTTAATTCGGTGGCCAATTAATCGACGATCGGTTTCTAATTGTGTTTCGCCCGGTCCGCGCAAACCAATACCACCTTTTTGCCGCTCTAAATGTGTCCAACCACGCACTAAGCGAGTAGACAGATGCTGTAATTGTGCCAATTCGACTTGCAACTTGCCTTCATGAGAACTTGCACGTTGTGCGAAAATATCAAGAATAAGGCCTGTTCTATCCAGTACTCGCGCGTGAACCGCTTTCTCTAAGTTACGCTCTTGAATTGGGCTAACAGAGTGATTTAATACAATTAGCTCGATGCTATCTTGCTCAACTCTTTGCTTTATTTCCTCTACCTTTCCTTTGCCGATATAGGTCGAGGCATCAGGTTTACGGCGGAAAGCGGTTACCGTATCAATCACTATCGCGCCAGCTGAGGCAGTCAACAACTGAATTTCTTCAAGAATTTCAGTATCTTCTTGTGAAGTATCACGTTGATAAATAATCAACGCCCGAGCATGCGCCTTGGCAGCACTTCGCTCTGCTATTTCAAACACGACAAACGGGCATTAAATTTACCGATACCAAACCGACTAATAGATTCATCAATAACTTATTAAAGGCAAAAACTATAGCCAAGTAAGTCTATTGTTCTGCATCGTAGACGCTTTACACTTCTTACTATTGAGCTTCGCCTTCGTCCATTTCAATCCGCACTGCCTTTGATGGAACCACCGTAGATACCGCGTGCTTGTAGATCATTTGATTCACTGTATTACGTAAAACAATCACAAATTGATCGAACGATTCAACCTGGCCTTGTAGTTTAATTCCATTTACCAAATAGATAGAAACTGGGATTCTCTCTCTTCTCAAGGCGTTAAGAAATGGATCCTGTAACGCTGTTCCTTTATTTTGTGCCATTTTATTATTCTCTTTTAATATTCTTTGGTTATGTCTGGTTAAAGTGGTATTTCATTCGCCAAACTAGATTTATTATAAATCCAGTATTGATATTGGCTCTTATTCCTACTTATAAATAAGAAACTTTGGAGAATCTAAGAGCGACCTACAATGCGAATTCAACCCCGCCTCAGAAAACCATACGCTGATTATATGACATCTATATGATTGATTCTGGGGATTACAAGAATTTTATTTAATAATAAGCATCTATAAAAGTTATAAGGTCCTTAAAATCTTTCTTCTGTAGACCTTGATCTACCCACCAGACTACGTTGGCCTGATTTCGAAGCCAAGTTAATTGACGTTTGGCTAGTTGGCGCGTAGCCACCACCCCTTTTTTCCTCATTTCGTCCCAATTAAGGTCACCATTTAAGTGCTCTAACATCTGCCGATAACCAATCATGCGCATCGACGGCGAATCACCTCTAACACCATTTTCAAGCAACTTTTCAACTTCTTGCTTAAGCCCCTGCTCAAGCATAATGTCAAAACGCCTCTCAATTCGGTCATGCAATATCCAACGATCGGAAAAACACAGTGCTATTTTAAGCAAAGGGTTATCAAACGCTTTATGCCGACTTGAATTGTAGCTACTCACAGGCTGTCCACCAGTGATAACGATCTCTAATGCGCGCTGTATTCGCTGAGCGTCCATACAGTCGATTCGTTGCGCACTTTGTGGATCAATTTCAGCAAGCCGCGCATGTTGTTTAGCCCAGCCAGTCTTTTGTGCTTCTTTGCTAATCCTATCTCGCAACTCGGCATCGGCTTTTGGAAGGTTCGCCATGCCCTGCTCCAGCGCATTGAAATAAAAGTGTGTGCCACCTGCCAATACCGGAATACAACCACGCTCAGTGATTTTCTTTATTAACTCAATACAATCGCTGTAAAATTCGGCCACCGAATAGGTTTCATTCGGATGTCTAATATCAACAAGATGATGAGGATAACGCTCTAGAAACTCAGTATCGGGCTTCGCGGAGCCAATATTCATTCCTCGATACACTAAGGACGAGTCTACGCTAATAATCTGTGCATCGAAGGCATCCACAATACTGGCTGCTGCGTCAGTTTTGCCCGTTGCAGTGGTACCCATTAAACAAATAACAGGAATTTTATGAGGCGCATTTTCAAACAAGGCTACTGACCGCGCTGAAACCAACCATCAAGCTGCGACAACGACATTTGCACCCACGTTGGGCGTCCATGATTACATTGACCGCTGCGCTCAGTGGATTCCATATCCCGCAATAAAGCGTTCATTTCAGCTAAGGATAAAATACGATTAGCTCTTACTGAACCATGGCACGCCATAGAGGAAAGCACCTCATGAATAGTCTCTTCAATTCTCTGGCTCCTATTATCATGCGCAATATCGGATAGTACATCTCGCACTAATTGCGCAACATCAGCGCCTGAAAGAATGTCCGGCACACTGCGAATCACTAAGACCAACTCGTCGAGCTGCTCGACCTCAAGGCCTAAATCGGCAAACAATACCTCATTCTGTTGCCAGGCTTGTATTTCCTGAGCACTAACTTGAATATTCACCGGAACCAATAATGATTGTTGCTGCATGATGCGCTCTTCCATCGCCGTTTTTAAGCGCTCATAGGTGATTCGTTCATGCGCGGCGTGCATATCAACCAACACCATACCGGCTTCATTTTCAGCCAGGATATAAATGCCTTTTAACTGGGCAAGCGCGTAACCTAAGGGGGGAATTTGCTCGTCATTGGGCGCGACACTCCTTAGCGTTTCACCAGTGAGTTGGGCTGCGCTTGAAGTAAGTGTAGGATTAGATTCAGGAGATGGTCTAAACGCTGATTCGCTGATCTTGCCATAAGCTCGAATCTCTTCGCGCACTGATTCGGCGCTGATAGGTTTGTTTTGCTCAGCATAATTCAAAAAGTGCTGCTGATTGAGTCCTGACTGTGGCACCGGCTTGGCCATTCCGCTATCAAGATTGAAATCAACACTACCATGTTCAGCCGCGCTACCGCTTAATTCGGCTTTTATCGCGCGGTGCACAAACCCGTGAACCGCGCGACTGTCACGAAAGCGCACCTCGTGCTTAGTTGGGTGCACATTCACATCGACCGCCGCAGGATCCATCTCCAAATACACGACATAAACCGGCTGACGTCCATGAAATAAAACGTCTTGATACCCAAGTCGCACAGCATGCATAATCGTTTTATCTCTAACTAAGCGGCCATTAAGATAAAAATACTGCATATCCGGCTGGCTGCGCGAAAAACTTGGCAAGCCTAACCAACCAGATAACCGCATTTCATTAGATCGCTCCGAAAAATACAAACTATTATCTGGAATATTATCGCCGATGACCATTTTCACTCGGCGCGGGTCATCAGCGCTGGTGCTCGGCAAATGCAAAACAATTTTGCCGTTATGACTTAGCTTAAAGGCCACATCAAAGCGTGCTAAGGCCATGCGCCTTACCACTTGATCAAGGTGCTTAAATTCTGTTTGCTCTGTTCGCAAAAACTTGCGTCTCGCTGGCGTATTATAAAACAAGTCGCGCGTTTCGATGGTCGTACCAATTGGATGTGCAACTGGACTCGGCTCACTGGTAACATTATTTCCATCACTGCTGACTTGCCATGCCTGATCTTCACCTTGTGCTCTAGATTGAATAGTTAGACGCGTGACCGAGGCAATAGACGGTAATGCTTCACCGCGAAATCCAAGAGTCGCTATTTGCTCCAAATCAGTGAGCGAAGAAATCTTGCTGGTGGCATGGCGCGACAGCGCCATCGCTAAGTCAATCTTAAGAATACCGTGGCCATTATCACTAATTTTTAAACGCTTAATACCCGCTTTTTCAACTTCGATATCAATAGAAGTAGCACCCGCATCCAAGGCATTTTCAATCAATTCCTTAAGCATAGAAGCCGGCCGCTCTATAATCTCGCCAGCTGCGATTTGATTTACTAAACGCGGTTCAAGGGCATGAATTCTATGCTGTGCATGTTGCATGATTGTTAACCTGGGATATTCAAACGCTGACCCAGGTACACCGTTTTAGAGCGCAGCTTGTTGTGCTGCATAATGGCACGAACCGATGATTTATACTTAAGCGCTATTTCTGAAAGCGTATCACCGCGCTTAACGATATGGACCTGAGATTTGGTCGCGCGTGCAGCAGTTTTATTAGAACTAATTTTAAGTTTTTGGCCAATAAAAACAGTATTACCTTTTAAGTTATTAAGGCGCTTAAGGTGTGCGATCGCAACATTGTAACGCGCCGAAATTATCGACAAAGACTCGCCTCGTCTTACTGTATGAATGTTAGATCTTGCGCTACTTTTTCCTGTATTAGAATTTGAGCTAGCCGACCTCACCGACTTGGAACTTGTGATTTTAAGAGTTTCGCCTAGCCAGAGAGTGGTACGTTTAAGGTTATTTTCACGTTTAATGGCTTTAATAGTAGTGCCATAACGTTGCGCTAACTCAGACAAATTATCACCTCGCCGAACTTTATGTTTAATCGTTGTTGACGAGTTAGATCTAGTGTTCGCGTTCAATTTTGGAGCGCTATAATTGCCGTTATTCAAATACGGTGTTTGAGCAAAAAACTTAGCGATAGCTGAATAAATAGCTTGCGCCAATTTCGTTTGATAACTACTAGTACCAAGCTTACGCTCTTCTTCGGGGTTAGTGATAAAACCAGTCTCGACCAGAATTGACGGCATATCCGGCGATTTAAGCACAGCGAAACCCGCTTGTTCAACTCGCTTGCTATGCAGACGCCCCACGCCTGATAATTCCTTTAGGACACGTCCGCCCAAATTAACACTGTCACTAATAGTCGCGGTCATAGACAGGTCTACTAAGACTTTGGCCAGCACTTCGTCTTTGTCGGCTAGACTGACACCACCAATCAAATCCGATGCATTTTGTTTCTCAGCGATCGCACTGGCCATTGCACTTGTCGCACCACGCTGAGACAAAGCGAACACTGATAAACCATTAGCAGAACGCCGATTAAATGCGTCAGCGTGAAGAGAAATAAAGAGATCCGCACCGCGGGAGCGAGCTATTTGTCGGCGCTCGTGCAACTTAATGTAATAATCGCCAGTGCGTACTAGAAACGCTGACATTTTGGGGTCGCGATCTATGACACTTTTTAGGCGCTTTGCGATTGAAAGCGTAATCCTTTTTTCCCGGCTTCCCTTATGGCCTATCGCACCGGGGTCTTCACCACCATGACCCGCGTCTATCGCGATCTTTAGCTTTCGATCTTCGCGCGCGCGATCCGATTGACTAACGCTCAATGGCGATGAATTGTCGTTCGAGTCAACCTTAACTTCTACTTTGGGCTCAAGCCCTATAGTAGGATCGTCAGTGACGGAAGCGCCCATTTCAAGCATATCAACTACGAGTCTATGCCCATACAACTCATTTGGGGGCAAAACAAAGGCGTTAGCCCGCAGTGCTTGCTTTAAATCAAAAACCACGCGAAACACCCCTTTTTTTGGCGCGCCCGCACGCATTCCTTTTACATGCTCATTGTCTTCCAACAATGGTAAAACCGTTTTTAAGCCACCATCATCGATATCAATCACTAAACGATCAGGGTTCTTTAGATCAAAGAATTTATATTTTACATCGCCGCTAACGTCAAAAACCACGCGAGTTTTATTGGGCGAATGCCATAAACGAACCGACTCAATCTGTTTAATCGCTGAGCCAACATCTAGCCAAAAAAAGCTAAGCAAAACAAACACTAATGCGTTTCGCCGACCTTTTAGCATTAACAGAGTTTGACTATAGTTTGCGTGTGGCACGAGCTCTTAGATAGCGACTTATGATTGTTTTTTTCTAAAGTGGATTACAACAGTTTTTGGACTTGAGCGCGAGCAAATTAAAGTCACGTCATCTGCTGTTTTACTAAGCGAGGTTAATTGTCAAATGAAAGACCATTGCATCCAATACGAGCATAAAGATCGCGCCAATAAAAGGGAGTTGCAATAAAAG
>CAYSUU010000001.1:30848-49650 GCA_964434375.1 uncultured Gammaproteobacteria bacterium
TTGCAATAAAAGAAGCTTAATAGAAAAAACTATTCACAATAGAAGAAAATTCGCAGGATAAAATATCCTAAAGCAACTCGCGCCCAAGAGATTGAGCGCGAATTGCTAAGAATGCTTGGGAACGGGGTGTTTCCCTTGCAAAATCAAAGCCCTGCTAACCACACCAGAACTTTAACGCCTAGTATTATATATCCATCACTTAATTTGTGAATGTTAAATTTTGTCAGCTTAAATGGACGATAAGGCCTTTAAGACAAACCCTGTCGCGTAAAGACTATTTCTCTACCCGACTTAAATTTATTTCCCTTATAGTATCCTCGGATTGATGTTCTGTATTGTTTGACTCTACGCTCCGGGCTATTTTAATTTCAAAATCGGCACGCATTAAACGCCCTGCGCCGCGTTTATGCCACTCAATTAGAAATAAGGAACGCTCAGACCATAAATCATCAATGCCGAGAAACTCTAATTCATCAGGGTCGTTCAAACGATACAAGTCCATATGAAAAACCATGCCATTTACGACTGGATATTGTTGAATTAAGTTATACGTTGGACTTGTCACCTCTCCTTCGTAGCCCAACGAACTAATTATGCTTTTACACAAAGTCGTTTTACCAGCCCCCATGTCTCCCGACAGATAAACGCACGCGGGAAATTCTAATAACTGGCCGATCTGATGGCCGACGCTCCATGTTTCATCAAGAGTATGACAAATAGATTGTATCAATACCGACATAAGCAAATAACAAATAGAGTCTAAGACAAAGCAGACAATTTAAAATTAGAGTGAGCTAGAATAGCGATTATGACAGCCAATCAAAACAAGACAAGCACTGCCTTAGACGGTGTCGCTAACGAGATCAAGCGTTACGGGCGTGAACTTGGCTTTGATAAAATCGGCTTTAGCGACACTAAGTTAGCGGAACACGAAGCGCATCTCGACAGATGGTTGGCAGCCGGCCATCATGGGAGTATGGACTATATGTTCAAGCACGGGACTAAACGCAGCCGCCCCGCCGAACTAATTGAAGGAACGGTTAGCGTTATATCTGCGCGCATCGACTACGCACCAAAAAACATCAATCAATCGGAACAGGTATTACAAGAAAAACAAACGGCCTATATATCTCGATACGCGCTTGGGCGCGATTATCACAAAGTGCTGCGAAAAAAGCTTCAACAGTTAGCTCAACACATTGCCGATAAAATCGGCCCATTTGGCTACCGAGTTTTCACCGATAGCGCTCCGGTACTCGAAAAAGCATTGGCACAAAAAGCGGGGTTAGGGTGGATTGGTAAACACAGCAATTTAATCGATTCAAATACCGGCTCATGGTTTTTTATTGGTGAAATTTACACCGATTTAGTTTTACAAGCCGACACATCGTCCGCTAATCATTGCGGAACATGTCAAAACTGCATCGATTTTTGTCCAACGAAAGCCATCATCGCGCCCTATCAAATCGATGCTAGGCGCTGTATTTCGTATTTAACCATTGAACTCAGAGATTCAATTCCAATCGAATTTCGCCAAGCTATGGGTAATCGTATTTATGGTTGTGACGACTGCCAATTAGTTTGCCCTTGGAATAAATTCGCACAGCGCAGTCGAGAAGACGACTTCAAGCCTCGCCACAACCTAAGCGACCGCAAACTTCTGGAGCTATTTGCCTGGGACGAACAAACATTCTTACACGAAACACAAGGCTCGGCGATTCGTCGCATTGGCCACCAATGCTGGTTGCGTAATATTTCAGTCGCTTTAGGAAACGCTGATTTTGACCGTAACATTGTTGTCGCCCTACGTAAAAGACTCACAGATGCCTCTGATATGTTAAAAGAACATATCCAATGGGCGCTCGAGCAACAATTAACTAAGCAAGAATTACAAAACGCTTAGGATGCGCCGCGGTCAGTCATTAATACCTAAACTGACGATACATAATCAAAATGTGTGAATGAAAAACATCAGAACATTAATCATAGTCATCTTGAGTCTATTGTGTGCAACCCAACTTGCCGCTAAAGATGAATTTCCTACCACTGCTGTGGGACTGCGTATATATCTAGACCCGCTTCGGCTCGACTACAATGATCGCAAAGATGAACGCTTAAGCCTGTTGAAGTCTCTAATAGAACACACCGAAGCCGAGCTAAATAAACAAAAAGAAGACGCAGGATTGACAACGATGGCGGGTTATTTCAATGCGCAATACGCAGGCTACAAAAGTGGTATTGGTGCACTTAAATACGCAAAAACTGCGCGAAAACACCTAGAAAAAGCGATTAAACTGGACCCTGAGCTCTATGACGCCGCCGCGCATACCATTTTAGGAACTCTTTATTTCCGAGTTCCTGGTTGGCCAATCGGCTATGGTAGTAAGAAAAAAGCCGAAAAAAACTACAAGAAAGCGGTCGAATTAGCCCCCGCAGGCATAGAAGCGAATTTCAGCTACGCACAATTCTTATGGGCGCAAGAACGCTACCAAGAATGCGACAAATATCTTCGTTTGGCACAACAATCTGACCCGCGTCCAGACCAAACACGAACGGATAAATTTCTAAACGAACAAATAGAATATGCGCTCAAGCTCGTTACCGAAAAACTAAAACAAATAGAATGAAAATACATTAAAAACATACATTAAGTTATTGAATTTAATATTATATGAGCCAAAAAAAACCAGCTTTCCAGCTGGTTTTTTTAAAACTAAGATTAACTTAATTACTTGATCTTAGCTTCTTTGTATTCTACATGCTTACGTACAACCGGATCATACTTCTTGATCACCATCTTCTCAGTCATGGTACGCTTGTTTTTGGTGGTTGTGTAATAGTGTCCCGTTTTGGCACTAGATACCAACTTAATTTTATCTCTCATAATATTTTCTCCTTAAACCTAATTAAACGCGTACGCCGCCTGAACGTAAATCTTTAAGTACCGTATCGATACCTTTTTTATCGATAATACGAATCCCCTTAGAAGAAACGCGTAAACGCACCCAACGACTCTCGCTCTCTACCCAAAATTTGCGGTAATGCAAATTAGGCATAAACGTGCGACGAGTTCGATTCTTAGCGTGAGAAACGTTGTTTCCAAACGTGGTTCCCTTACCGGTCACCTGACATACTCTAGACATTATATTAACCCTGTAAAACTTCAAGGCTTTATAGCAAGCCTTGGCAAATGTGCTGTAATTAACAACTTATCTTAAATTCGCTAACAACCTTCTTTTTTCGAATTAAGCTAAGTGATTGTTTTTAATGTTATTTTAGCAACAAGTTTAATTAATCAAACTCGCACCAAATGTTGGAGCCGTTTTATACCAGAAAGCCCAGATAAATAAAAGAAAAACTCAATCAATCACTGTGTTTTTCAAAACCAATCAAACACTTATATTATATTCGACAACTCACCCATTTCCGCCAAGGAAATAACTTGCACATCGCCTACTATGAAATGATCGAGCAACTTGACACCTACCATTCCTAAGGCCAAAAGCAAGGTCTGAGTAAGCGCCTTATCTGCAGCACTTGGCTCTGCCACCCCAGAAGGATGATTATGTGCAACAATCATGGCCGCTGCATTATGCTTTAAGGCCTCTTTTACCACTTCACGCACGGGTACAGCCGCGTTATCAATTGTTCCTCTAAAGAGTTCCTGATGATGAATAACACGATGTTTTGAGTCTAAAAACATACCAAAAAATGACTCATATTCCTTATCACGCAATTGCAGCGTTAGATAATCCCGGCTTATCTGAGGGCTAGTCAAGGCACTGCCTTTTTCTAATTTCTCCACTAAATAGCGCCGACCAAGCTCCAGCGCTGCCTGTAACTGCACATACTTCGCTGAACCTAGCCCTTTTTGTTCACAAAAATCAGTCGCCGGCATATTAAGCAATGAACGAAGACTGCCGGCATTAAGCAAGGCTTCGCGTGCTAAATCAAGCGCTGTTTTACCTGGAATACCAGTGCGTATAAAAATCGCTAACAATTCGGCGCCACTTAGGCTTTGAGCACCATTTTTAAGTAACTTTTCTCTGGGTTTCTCCGATTCTGGCCATTTACTGATTGGCCGCTTCGACTCATAACTTATTAGATTTAAAACCATTTTAACGCTCCCTGTTGATGTGTTGAGTCAATGTCATCTATTCCTTGACTGGCAGTCCGCATTAAGGCGTGTAACATTCAACGCTCGCGAACTAATTACAGCTCGATAATGCGACTCAAATTACAACACAAATACAACTATTGAGCCAGCAAATGCGTAGCAAAATAATTCTGAGTGAAAAGTAGAAGGTAATCAGGGATAATCACGGTCTTGTGCCCCATAGTCCTATTCTTAGCTATTTAATCTATGATCGTAAAAAGATTGACCAACAAACGCGTGTTGCTTGGAGTCAGCGCTGGCATTGCCGCGTATAAAACACCCGACCTAGTTCGAAAATTGACCGAACTCGGTGCGCAGGTGCAAGTTATCCTAAGTAAAAACGCCTCTCAATTTGTTGCCCCACTCGCTTTGCAGGCGGTCAGTGGCAACCCTGTACACGACTATGCAATGACCGCCGAGAGCGAATCTGGAATGGGTCACATAGACTTAGCTCGCTGGGCTGATATTGTATTGATCGCACCTGCCACTGCGAATGTGATGGCTCGCTTATGTGCTGGCAATGCGGATGAACTGCTCACCACAGTCTGTGTTGCAACTGAAGCTCAACTAGTGATCGCCCCCGCCATGAACCAACAGATGTGGCAAAACAAAGCCACCGAGCAAAACCTACAAACCTTAATAGAGCGCGATGTTTGGGTGCTCGGCCCAGACGCTGGTGAACAAGCCTGTGGTGAATTTGGCCCTGGCAGAATGCTGCAACCGATTGATATTGCTCAAACACTTGCAGATCGCTTTCATAAGGGCGAGCTTACTGGTAAAAACATAATGCTCACAGTGGGCCCGACTTGGGAAGCTCTTGACCCAGTGCGAGGCATCACCAATCATAGTTCAGGAACCATGGGCTATGCCTTAGCGCAAGCAGCAATAGAAGCGGGCGCAAACGTCACCTTAGTCTGTGGCCCCACTAAAACCTCCGCGCCGGAACACGCACACACCATCAAGGTAACGTCTGCCTTGGAAATGCACGCGGCGGTAATGGAGCGGGTTGAAGAGCAAGACATTTTTATCGGCGTGGCAGCCGTTGCTGACTATCGCCCAGTTGATATAAAGCAAGGTAAAATCAAAAAGAAAGACGATGAAATGACGATCACCTTAGTCAAAAATCCAGATATTTTGGCAGATGTCGCGAAACTAGAAAATGCCCCATTTTGTGTCGGTTTCGCGGCCGAAACCGACAACGTTATCGATTACGCGCGTGGCAAACTTGAACGTAAAAATCTTCAAATGATTGCCGCCAATCACGTGGGCGGCAAGGAAACCGGATTCGGCGTACCAGACAACGCCATTACACTCATTAGTGCAGATAAAGTGGTCGACTTACCCAAACAAAATAAATACGCGCTTGCCCGAACACTGATGCAAGAAATTTCAGAACAATACAAAAACTGACAAAGACCTCACTTTTATACTGCGATAGAGCGATACAAAATCAAAGACACTCGTTTATGAAAAAAGCCATTCAATTAAAGATTCTAGATGACCGACTCAGCACTGAGTTCGGTTTACCCAACTATGCGACCGACGGTTCTGCTGGAATGGATTTACGCGCCTGCGTAGACGGTCAAACCACGGTCGCCGCTGGAGATACCCTTTTAATCCCCACTGGGATGTCTATCTATGTAGCAGATCCTACTTTGGCGGCGGTGATATTGCCCCGCTCTGGCCTCGGCCATAAACATGGCATTGTGTTAGGCAATCTTACAGGCTTAATTGATTCGGATTACCAAGGGCCTTTAATGGTCTCACTGTGGAACCGCAGCCAAACCGAGTTCATTATCGAGCCTGGTGATAGAATTGCGCAGTTAGTATTCGTGCCTATTGTGCAAGCGCAGTTTGAAATCGTTGATGACTTTAAGCAATCAGATCGTGGTGATGGTGGGTTCGGACACACGGGTATGCAATAAAATAAAGTAGCATTAAACTCGATCAAGCAAATCACCCAGTGTTTGTACCTTGCAAAGCAGACTCAACAAGGCTTAGTATCTTTAAAAATCAAGCATAGCCGCAATTTCGAAAAGCCAAAAAACCTGCTACAATCGATTACTGTGCAAGCCTTTATTTATATTCAATCTCTCGAGTATAAATAAAGAATTAAGTTCGCTCGAACTACTCGACCCACTAAATCCATAAAATACAACCTCGAGAAAATACATATGTCAGATACTCTTACTATCAAAGACAACCGCACCGGAAAAGAATACGATATCGATATCGTCGACGGTAATATTAGCGCGGTGCAACTGCGGCAAATCAAAGTCAATGAAGACGACTTTGGAGTAATGAGTTATGACCCGGGATATTTAAACACTGCTAACTGCACTAGCCGAATAACGGACCTACATGGTTCCAAAGGGATTCTTCGTTATCGTGGCTACCCTATCGAGCAATTAGCAGAAAAAAGCAACTTCTTGGACGTTGTTTACCTTCTATTCAATGGTGAACTTCCCAACAAACAAGAGTCAAGTGATTGGGCCGAGCGCATCACGATGCATACCATGCTGCATGAGAAAACCAAACAATTAATGTCTGGTTTTAACTACGATGCGCATCCAATGGGCGTATTCATCTCTACTGTGGCGGCTTTATCTACCTACTATCCTGATGCAAAAGACGTTGATGATCCTGAAATACGCATGCTTCAAGCGTGTCGATTAATAGGTAAAACACCAACTATCGCCTCATACGCTTATCGCAATAGTCGCGGCTTACCTTATATTTACCCGGATAATGATCTGAGTTACACCGGCAACTTCTTAAATATGATGTACCGCATGGTGGAGCCACGCTATCAGACTCATCCTGCTTTAGAACGCGCGCTAGATATTCTATTTATTCTGCACGCGGATCATGAACAAAACTGTTCAACCAGTGCCATGCGAAATATCGCTAGCTCTAAATCCGATCCTTACGTGTCAGTTGCAGGGGCCGCTGCCGCATTGTACGGCCCATCTCACGGTGGTGCCAACGAGGCCGTATTAAATATGCTTCGCGAAATCGGTGACATCAAAAACGTCCCCGCCTACGTCAACAAATGTAAAGACGGCGAACTTCGTTTAATGGGCTTTGGCCATCGGGTCTACAAAAACTATGACCCGCGCGCGCGGATCGTAAAAAAAGTAGCCGACGAAGTGTTTGAAGTTACTGGCAAGAACCCACTTATTGATGTTGCTATGGAACTCGAGCGCATTGCACTCGAAGATGAGTACTTTGTTAAACGTAATTTATATCCAAACGTAGATTTCTACTCAGGTTTGATCTACGAGGCTATGGGCTTTCCAATGGAAGCCTTCACCGTACTCTTCGCCATTCCAAGAACCGCTGGATGGCTTGCACAATGGATGGAGTTAATGGCCGATCCGGAATTTCGAATCACCCGACCTCGGCAAAACTATCAAGGTTTAGGCGAACGCCACGTACCTGATAATTACAATAGCTAATAATTAAGATAACGGCCTCAAAAGAGGCCGTTTTTTTTAGCCTACTGATCATAAATAGTGTCTAAATGAACCGATCAAAATAGCTCGTAGTTACGATTTACTTATATATTGCGCTTAAAAGTTTAATAGCTGTTTTTTTTCGTCTAAAAACAACGATTAAACTATCATAAAGACTAAAGATTTAGTTATCATTCCAAAGGCAAACTGTCAGCAAACATATCAAGAATATGTCTTCCAAAAATTCTAATCAGATAGACCCTCTAAGCCTATTAAATGGACAAAACATCGCGTTTCTGGAAGATGTTTTTGAACAATATCAGCAAGACCCGAATTCCGTATCATCTGAATGGCAACACTATTTTGCTAATCTAGCCAGCGACACAAGCAGTGAGCACACCAATGCGATCACTATCTCGACCGCTAGTATGGATGCACAAATGGCGACCAAACAAGGCTCCGTTTCGCGGCTTATCTCTACCTATCGGGCGATGGGACACAAACTGGCTAACATCGATCCAATCAACGAAATGGAACAGCAAGACGCGAGCGAGCTGGAACTGTCCTATCATGGTTTGAGCGATGCCGATTTAGACACGGTGTTTTCTACAGGCCCATTGCGCGCGCCAGAACGTTTGCCGCTCAGAGATATCGTAGCACTGCTTGAGCGCTCTTATTGTGGTTCTATTGGCTACGAATACGGGCATATTGCCAGCGCTGAGCAACGCCGCTGGATTCGAACTCGACTTGAAAAAGACATCGATTTTGAACCATTCGATAATCAACAAAAAAAGCACATACTGAATCGACTCACTGCCGCTGAAGGCATGGAGCGATATCTGCATACCAAATACGTCGGCCAAAAGCGATTCTCCTTGGAAGGCGGCGAAAGTATGATTCCGATGCTTGATCAGATCATCCAACAAGGTGGTAAAGACGGCATTAAAGAAGTCGTAATCGGTATGGCGCATCGCGGAAGATTAAACGTATTAGTTAATACGCTTGGTAAAATGCCGCAGAATTTATTCTCAGAATTTGAAGGCAAGCACAAGATCGATGAGTTTGCTGCCAGTGGTGACGTAAAATACCATCAAGGTTTTTCTTCGGATATCCAAACTGCAGGCGGTGCGGTCCACATATCACTCGCATTTAACCCTTCCCATTTAGAAATTGTTAGCCCAGTTGTCGAAGGCTCCGTGCGAGCACGTCAAGAACGCCGCGATGATCGTCTAGGCTCAACCGTTTTACCAATTTCCATTCACGGCGACGCCGCATTTGCGGGTCAAGGTGTGGTAATGGAAACCTTTCAAATGTCAGGCTGTCGCGGTTACCGCACTGGTGGTACGATACATATTGTTATTAATAATCAAATCGGTTTTACCACCAGTCATCCGCAAGACACTCGCTCTACTCCCTATTGTACCGAAGTAGCAAAAATGGTCGGCGCACCAATTTTTCATGTCAATGGAGATGATCCCGAGGCAGTCGTATTTGCAACCCAAATTGCCTTAGATTTTCGTAATACCTTTCACAAAGATGTGGTTATAGACTTAGTCTGCTATCGACGCCACGGCCACAATGAATCAGATGAGCCGTCAGTCACGCAACCAATGATGTATAAAAACATCAAATCGCTAGACACAACTCGCCGTATTTACGCGCAAAAGTTGATCGAACAAGGCGTAATCAGTGCCGAAGACGAAAAAAAATTAATGGCCGCCTATCGTGCATCAATGGTTGCCGGTGAGCGAGTTGTACCTGAGTTTGTTGAAGTACAACAAGGTGATCACACTGTTAATTGGACGCCCTATTTAAATATTCACTGGACCCATAAAACGGATACACGAGTAGAGAAAAAGCATCTCAACCATCTTGCCGAGCGCCTAATTGATATTCCCGAAAATATCGTTCCGCATGCGCGCATCAAAAAAATTCTTCAAGACCGCCAGAAAATGAAAGATGGCGAGCTCGCATTAGATTGGGGCATGGCTGAAAACTTAGCTTATGCCACTCTTATCGATGAAAATTATTCGATCCGTATTTCTGGGCAAGACTCGGGTCGCGGAACCTTTTTTCACCGGCATGCGGCAATCCATAACACGGCAAGAAAAGAAACCTATATCCCGCTGCGCCATATAAAGCCAAAGCAGCCAGAATTTTTAGTCATCAATTCTCTTTTATCTGAGGAAGCTGTACTCGCGTTCGAATACGGGTACTCGTGTTCTGATCCTAAATCACTGGTCATATGGGAAGCCCAATTTGGCGATTTCGCCAACGGCGCACAAGTGGTTATGGATCAATTTATCTCGAGTGGCGAAACCAAATGGGGTCGCTTAAGTGGCCTCGTTATGTTCTTACCGCATGGTTATGAAGGTCAAGGTCCGGAACATTCATCGGCACGCTTAGAACGTTATTTACAGCTTTGTGCACAACACAATATGCAGGTTATCTACCCGTCTACACCGGCGCAAATGTTTCATATGCTGCGACGTCAAATGCTTCGCCCATATCGAAAACCATTAGTGGTAATGACGCCTAAGAGCTTGTTACGACACAAGTTATCAACGTCTAGCTTGGAAGAGCTGTGCGATGGTGAATTTCAGACTATTATTCCTGAAGTTGATAATCTCACCGATAAGAATGTAAAGCGCGTAGTGTTTTGTACGGGCAAAGTCTATTACGACTTACTCGAAAAGCGTCGCGAAGAAAATATGAACGATATAGCGATTTGTCGAGTGGAACAACTATACCCATTTCCACGAGACCAAGTGATTAAGGAAATAAAGCGCTATGGTAATGCCAACGAAGTCGTATGGTGTCAAGAAGAGCCTAAAAATCAAGGCGCCTGGTATCAAATAATGCATCATTTAAAAGCCTGCATTAGCAAACAAGACACCTTACTATACGCTGGGCGTGATGCCTCCGCATCGCCGGCAGCTGGCTACCTTGCCACCCATCGTGAACAACAAGAAACATTGGTTAATGCGGCGCTTTCTGCTTTAGAAGAAAGTGACACACTAACAGTCGAAAAAATTAACTAAACTCTGCACAAAAACTAGCAGGAGCAAATTAAAATGTCAGTTGAAGTCAAAGTCCCCATCCTTCCAGAATCAGTTGCCGAAGCTACGGTTGCAGCTTGGCATAAACAAGTTGGCGATGCCGTATCGATTGATGAAAACTTGGTCGACATTGAAACCGAAAAAGTAGTGCTTGAAGTACCCAGCACGGTAGACGGAGTACTTAAAGAAATTCGCGTAAATGAAGGTGCTACTGTTGGTGAACAGGACATCATTGCGATTATTGAAGAAGGCGCAAGCGCTGCTGCAAGCCCGGCTGCACAGCCCGCGCCGGCAAGCGAAGCAACAAGCTCTGATGATGATTCGGATAAACTGAGTCCTGCCGTACGCAAACTGGTTAGCGAACACGACATAGACCCCGAAACAATTACTGGCACAGGCAAAAACGGACGCATCCTCAAAGAAGACGTTCTCAATGCTGCCAATAGTAAAGCCAGCACTGCAGCAGCTCCCAAAACCCCTAGCGCGACTCCAGCACCAGCAGGTGAAAGAAGTGAGCGCAGAGAACCAATGTCTCGTTTACGCCAAACTATCGCGCGACGCTTAAAAGAGGCACAAGACACACAAGCCATGCTGACTACATTCAATGACGTTAATCTGTCAGCGGTCATCGAATTACGTAAAAAATACAAAGAATCATTTGAAAAAACGCACGGAACACGACTCGGCTTTATGTCCTTCTTTGTGAAAGCCGCAGTCGAAGCCTTACAGCGCTTTCCAGCTGTCAACGCTTCAATCGACGGCACCGATGTGGTTTACCATGACTATTATGACGTTGGTATTGCCGCTTCTTCGCCACGCGGCTTGGTTGTGCCAGTTTTGCGCGATGTTGATCAAATGAGCTTTGCCGGTGTTGAGAAATCGATTGGCGAATACGGTCAAAAAGCCAAAGACGGTAAGCTAACCATGGAAGACTTAGTCGGTGGAACCTTTACCGTATCTAATGGTGGTGTATTTGGTTCAATGCTCTCTACTCCGATCGTTAATCCTCCGCAAAGTGCCATCTTAGGTATGCACCGTATTGAGGAGCGCCCAGTCGCCGAAAATGGTGAAGTGGTTATTCGCCCGATGATGTATCTCGCCCTTACCTACGATCATCGCATTATTGATGGTCGTCAATCGGTTCTATTCTTGCGCACCATCAAAGAGTGCCTCGAAGACCCTGCCCGTCTATTACTAGAGATTTAAGCGAGAGAATCATGTCTGACAAATTTGATGTTATCGTGGTCGGCGCGGGCCCCGCGGGTTACGTAGCCGCCATTCGTTGTGCGCAACTAGGTTTTAATACGGCGTGTGTTGATAAGTACTCTAATGACGCGGGTGAACCGTCATTAGGTGGTACCTGTTTAAACGTAGGTTGCATTCCCTCCAAAGCATTACTTGATTCGTCTGAAAAATACGAGCAAGCACAACACGAACTGCAAGAGCACGGTATATCAACCGGCAAAGTAAGTGTTGATGTAAGTAAGATGGTGGCACGCAAAGACGAGATAGTGCGTGGTCTAACCGGCGGAATTGCAGGTTTATTCAAAGCCAATAGCATTACCTCTTTGCACGGTCATGGCAAACTGCTCGCGAATAAAAAAATCGAAGTCAGTGGCGGCAAAAACGACGGCACTTACTCGGCCGACCACATTATTTTAGCGGTCGGCTCAGAGCCTATTAATATTCCCGTAGCAACAGTTGATAATGACATCATTCTCGACAATGCCGGTGCCTTAGACATCGACAGCACCCCTACGAAACTAGGCGTGATTGGCGCAGGCGTGATTGGTTTAGAACTAGGCAGTGTTTGGAATCGTCTGGGTTCGCAAGTCACCTTATTTGAAGCCGCCGATACTTTCTTACCACCGGTTGATAAGCAACTATCACGCGAAGCACAACGCACCTTTAGCAAAACTCAAGGCTTAGACATTAAATTAGGCGCCATGGTTACCGCTACCAAAGTGTCTAACGAATCAGTCAAAGTCACCTACTCTGTTAAAGGTGAAGAACACAGCGAAACCTTCGACAAACTCATCGTTGCGGTTGGCCGTCGTGCTAGCACGGCAAATATTGCCGCTGACGATGCCGGCCTAAAGATGGACGAGCGTGGACGTATTGACGTAGATGTAAACTGTCGCACTAATATCGACGGCGTATACGCAGTTGGCGATGCCGTACGCGGGCCAATGCTGGCGCACAAGGGCTCCGAAGAAGGCGTTTTCGTTGCTGAACTCATCGCCGGTCAAAAACCACATCTAAATCATGACACCATTCCATGGGTAATCTACACACACCCAGAGATTGCATGGGTTGGTCTTACTGAAGAAGATGCTAAAGCACAAGGCCATGAGGTTAAGACAGGTTTCTTCCCATTTGCAGCTAATGGTCGATCATTGGCCATGAATGAGAAAGGTGGCCGAGTGAAAATGGTAGCCGATGCAAAAACA
This sequence comes from uncultured Gammaproteobacteria bacterium, assembly GCA_964434375.1. Lineage (GTDB taxonomy): Bacteria > Pseudomonadota > Gammaproteobacteria > Arenicellales > Arenicellaceae > Arenicella. Next base: position 43,969 of record CAYSUU010000001.1, read on the forward strand.
GATCGAATACTTGGTGTCCACATTCTAGGCCCAAGCGCCTCAGAATTAATCGCTGAAGCGGTGCTAGCAATGGAATACAGTGCGTCAAGCGAAGACATTGCGCGCACCATTCACGCACATCCAACTCTGTCAGAAGCGTTTCACGAAGCGGCCTTGTCCGTCTCAGGTAAAGCTTTGCATAAGGTGAATTGAACACGGCTTTTTCAGCGCACAAACCGTTCCATTGCAGCCAGTATACAAGGGAACGGCCTGCGCAAAACATTGAGCTTAGTGTTCATACCAAAGGGCATCTATAATGGATGCGCACTAACTCCAAATAAGCAATTTAAAACTAGACCTCATGAGCTTCCCACACGAAATATTTAAGGCTTACGACATTCGCGGTATTGTTGATACCGCCTTAAGCGAAGAACTTACCTTTAAGATTGGCCAAGCAGTTGGCAGTGAAGTGATCAAAGCCGGTGGCAAACGAATAGTCATAGGCCGCGACGGCCGCCTATCTGGTCCACAGCTAAGTCAGCAACTTTGCAAAGGCCTACAGGCTGCTGGCGTTGATGTGGTGGATATTGGTGTAGCGCCCTCACCTGTTGTGTATTACTCAAGTTATTCGAAAAATATTCCAAGCTGCATCGCCATCACTGGCAGCCACAACCCACCAAACTACAATGGTTTTAAAATGGTAGTTGACGGCACAACACTCTCAGCACAGAACATTCAGGAGCTAAAACAACGTATATTAAATGATGACTTTTCTCGAGGCGCTGGCAACTATAGCCAAGAAACCGTCATTAGCGACTACACCCAAACTATCTTAGATGACATCGACTTACAGCGCCCGATGAAAGTGGTTATCGACTGCGGCAACGGTGTTGCTGGTGCGACTGCTCCGGCCATTTTTAGAGGCATCGGCTGTGAGGTCATTGAGTTATTTAGTGAGGTCGATGGTAATTTTCCTAATCATCACCCCGACCCAAGCCAAGCTGAAAACTTGCTTGATTTAGTCGCCGCGGTCAAAGAAAACGAGGCCGACATTGGTCTGGCATTTGACGGCGACGGCGATCGCTTAGGCGTGGTTACTCAATCAGGGGAAATCGTCTGGCCGGATCGTCAGATTATTTTATTCGCGCAGGACATCTTAGCGCGCAACCCAGGGGCGGAGATTATCTACGACGTAAAATGCACTCGCCTGCTACCGGCAGCGATCGAGGCTGCAAACGGAAAGGCAACGATGTGGCGTACAGGTCATTCTTTCATCAAAGCTAAATTAAAAGAAACCGGCGCTGCACTCGCCGGTGAAATGAGCGGTCATATATTTTTTAAAGAGCGTTGGTTTGGTTTCGATGACGGCGTCTACGCTGGTGCTCGACTACTAGAAATTTTGTCAAAGTCAGAACAAACGCCGCAACAAGTGTTTGATGAAATTCCCAATAGCATTAATACGCCAGAATTAAGAATTGAGTTCCCCGAAGGTGAACACTATGCCTTCATGGAAGAATTCTCACAGGTGGCATCATTTGACGGAGCTAACATCAGTACTATTGATGGCTTGCGCGCCGACTACGCAGATGGCTTTGGCTTGATACGCCCATCTAATACAACACCTATCCTAGTGCTCAGGTTCGAAGCCGACAGCGAAGATGCTATCGCAAGAATTCAAGCTGCCTTTAAACACCAGATACAACAAATTGATGCTGAATTAAGCCTACCCTTTTAAAATTTGAACAAAGCACCTTCACTGTTTTTAAAACTCATAGCGGACGGCTATCAGCGTTTTATTGAAACACAGCAAGTGCGCATGTCGAGCAATGTCGAAGGCCTGCCTTTATTGGCCGCCCTCGGCATCATTTGTGGGCTCCTCGCTGGCGGTCTTATCGTTCTATTTAGGCTCGCGGTTGATCACGGATCTTATTTAATCCTCGGCGATCAGAACCTTCAAGGTTTTGATCAACTATCCGGCACAACGCGACTTTTACTCTGTATATTCGGCGCACTATTGGTCGGTGTTCTTTTACACTTACTCAAACCAAAAGACCGTTTAGTCGGTATAGTACATGTATTGGAAAGGCTCGACTACCATCAAGGTCGACTGCCGATTAAGAATGCGATTGTGCAATTCGCAGCTGCTTGCATAAGCCTTTTATCAGGCCAATCAGTCGGTCGCGAAGGCCCCAGCGTTCACCTAGGCGCTACCAGCGGCAGCCAACTCGGTCGACTTTTAAGAGTACCCAACAATAGTACTCGTATACTCATTGCCTGTGGCACCGCAGCTGCCATCGCAGCCGCCTTTGGCACACCGTTAGCCGGCGTTATTTTTGCCATGGAAGTCGTGCTTATGGAATATTCTGTTATTGGCTTTACGCCCGTGATCCTCGCATCAGTGAGTGCCGCTACGCTGACTGCAGTCACGATCGGCAAAGAATCTATATTTAAGTTTCCGGTGAGTGAATTACAGTCGCTTTACGAACTGCCACTGGTTGCTGTTATGGGTGCCGTAATTGGGGTTATTGCTGCGCTCTTTATTCGCCTAACCTTACTTACTAGCAGCGTGGCAACCAAACAGAGCATTTGGGCTCGATGCGCATTGGCTGGCCTCATCACAGGCCTAATTGCCTATCAATTTCCACAAATTATGGGTATCGGCTATGACACGATTAATGAGCTATTATTAGTCGAAATTGGCCTCGGCTTAGCATTGCTTATTCTAGTAGCCAAATTATTCGCGACATCCATGGCCATTGGTTTAGGCATTCCTGCTGGCTTAATTGGCCCCACCTTATTCATTGGCGCCGCTGCAGGAAGTATCATGGGGATAGTCGTCGATTCACTATTAGAGCAAGGCGCAAACGCAGGCATTTATACCATGCTAGGTATGGCAGCCATGATGGCCGCAACACTACAAGCACCCTTAGCTGCGCTCATCTATTTATTAGAACTGTCATCATCACAATCAATCATATTACCGGGAATGGCAGCGGTGATTACCGCATCATTAGTCACCCGAGTTGTTTTTGGCAAGTCATCAATCTACCGACATATCATGTTGGCGCGCGGCCTAGACCATCGCAATAGCCCGCTCTCAAATGCATTGCGCCGCATCGGCATTGCCAGCATTATGGATAGGAACATTCAACAGCAACCGCGCTATATAAGCGCAGAGCAAGCCGATGCAATCATAAAACAAGAACCGCGTTGGATATTACTCGCTGGCGAAGACATGAAAAAAGCCAGTCTATTGCCCGCAACCGACCTAGCCCGTTATTTAAATGAACTAGAGCAACAACCGACACTGCAACAAGAATTACAGATCGACCTCAAATCAATTCCAGCGAAGCGCATCGACACTGCAAAAATCACCATTATCGCCACCCTGCAAGAAGCTCACGAACGCATGCAAGCTGAGCAATGTAGCGCGCTATTTATCAGCGGCGCTTATGGAGGCTCGAAGAATCGGATTTATGGGGTCGTTACGCGCGAGCATATTGAACGCAGCTACCGCGCATAAAGTTAGTTCGTGTACGAATTTTCAATGCAACTATGAGTGTCTCAACATGAAACACTTATTGACCATTTGCGACAGTTTCAATCGAAAGGGCTTTGCTAAAAAAGGCGGCAGCGTCTATTCCAATTTTCGAATGTATATCAGTTCGATCAATACCATCGGCATCTGAACATAAGCTCTTGGCAAACAAACTACCTCTAAAACTGCAAGGAGCAAGAAATGTGTAATGACCAACACTAGGTAGTTTAAGTAAACTGGCATTGGGAACACTTGCAGCTACTAGCTCAGCATTGTCTTTAGGAACTGCCTGATCGTCTTCAGAACCAACAACAATACGAACAGGTATAGATATTTCATTCAGACTATCGACCGAAAAAGCCGACCCTAGAACTGGCGCAATGGAATACGCAGCCTGTACTCGTTTGTCTTTAAATAATTCACCTGAACGCTCGATCGACTTTTGCATAACCAAGTTATCGGCTATTTTATCTCCGAGGTTCGCAAGGCTAACTCCCGCTTCTGGAGGCAATTGACAACTAGGACTCGCTTGATTTTCTAAACAGAACTCGCGCCATTGTTGTCTATCGGTGATGCCTCCAGCCACTGATAACGCCGTATAGCCACCAAGCGAAAACCCTAGCACACCTATTTTACTTTCGTCTATTTTTGCGCCAAACACAGGCTCTGCAAGAATATGATCAATCGCTGAGGATATATCTATAGCTCGTTCCCACCAAAGCGTGAAGCCTTCTAGTAAAAGAGATTCTTCAGCGCCGGTATTTCCATGATGATTTAGGGCTATAACAATGAAGCCTTTTTGCACCAACTCTTCAGCCATCCAAGAAAGCTGAAACGCCGCACCACCAGTACCGTGGGACAAAACCACCAAAGGAAACTTTTTAGGCGTCACCGCAATATCCGCGTTTAGCGCATTATGTCCGGCCTTAAAAATAGCAATGTTCCAATCTTTTTCTTCTGCTTTTTGGGTCGACGGATACCAAATAGTGATTGCTAAAGGTCGCCCCCCTGGGTCTGCCCAACTAGGTCTGGCGTCATCATAAAACATCTTATGAGTGCGTCCTACCGTCTGCTCTCTGTCAGGTTCTTGGGAACAGGATGTAATAGAAATCAATAGTAGGAAAATGGCAATAACGTTAAGCGAACTTCGGCTATGTTTCATATTTCTGCAAATTTACGATGACATACAGTTCAGCTTAGTATAGTGCTTAGAATAGTCCCTTTAAAGATCATAATATTTGCCCCATTTGTAGAGTAATTTATGCTTACAGCTTCTACACACATAGACCTTGTTCCCTATTTGAAAGAAAAAAATCGCAGTAATACCGACTAAAATTGATGCCCATCGGTCCATTCCCAACCAGGTAAAAATCGCTGTGCTTATTAACGTAAAAAATATGCCCACTAAGGCACCTGCTTTAGCTAGATCGCTGTTTGGTTTCAGTCTCATAATTGAATTGCACTTAGGACACAGCATCAGATCAACAATTAAAGATAAGGCGGTAAAAGCGAACTACAAATAATCCTTTCCAACAAAATTCTCTAAGGAAATTTAAGCGTGCCGCAGTCGTTCGACACTTCGTATAAATTTTCATAAGCTAATCCTGCAAATCAAAAAACAAAGACAAGTTTAAACAAACACTATATGTATCACAGTAGACAGTCTACTCCAGAAATCGTAGTCCTATGAATAAACCCATCAGATAGGTTGACGTTAACGTCAACGTAAATATAATAAGCAACACCCTTATTATTAATTTCCGCACGATAGCATCACCTTTTTTATGGCGAACACTTATTCAATCCGAGACTTGGCGAGTGAATTTAATGTCACGACTCGCACCTTGCGGTTTTATGAGGAGAAAGGCTTACTAGAGCCAGAGCGCAGCGGCCAAGCTCGTTGTTACTCTAGCTCTGACCGCACTCGTTTGCGCTTAATACTGCGAGGTAAAAGGCTTGGTCTAACACTTGAAGAAAGCCGCACTATTATCTTGATGTATGACACGGATAAAGGCGATACCGAGCAACTTGAAACGCTAATTAATAAGATTCGAGAAAAGCGTGCAGAACTTGTCGAACAACAAAAAGACTTACAGTTGATGATTGCAGACTTAGATTCGTCCGAACAACGCTGCGTGAGCGCGTTAAACGATTCATCGCCAAAT
>CAYSUU010000001.1:49750-92629 GCA_964434375.1 uncultured Gammaproteobacteria bacterium
TATTCCAATGAAAAAACGCTAAGGCACACAGTTAAAGACACAACACTATTGAGAACCGAATAAATATGACCACTAGCTACCCTTCCCTTAATCACAACCTTGGCGAAGAAATTGACATGCTTCGCGAGATGACTCATCAATTTGCGAATAAAGAAATCGCCCCGCGCGCCGCACAAATTGACTCAGACAACCTATTTCCTGAGGATTTATGGCGTAAATTTGGCGAGCTCGGCTTATTAGGTATTACCGTTGAAGAACAATACGGCGGCAGTAATATGGGTTATCTCGCGCACAGCGTAGCGATGGAAGAAATAAGCCGTGCCTCAGCCTCGGTGGGATTGTCTTATGGCGCTCATTCAAATTTATGCGTTAATCAAATCCGTAAAAATGGCTCTGAAGAACAAAAACTCAAATATTTACCTAAACTTTGCTCGGGCGAACACATTGGTGCGCTGGCAATGTCGGAACCGGGTGCCGGTTCCGACGTGGTAAGTATGCAATTACGTGCAGAAAAAAAAGGTGATCACTATGTCTTGAATGGAAATAAAATGTGGATCACTAATGGGCCAGATGCTGATACCTATGTTATCTACGCTAAAACCGACCTTAATGGCGGCTCTAAAGGCATTACCGCTTTTATTGTCGAACGCGGATTTAAAGGTTTTAGCCAGGCACAAAAATTAGACAAACTAGGTATGCGCGGCTCAAATACCTGTGAACTGGTATTCCAAGATTGCGAAGTCCCGCAAGAAAATATACTGGGTTTTGAAGGTGGCGGCGTTCGCGTCTTAATGTCAGGCTTAGATTACGAGCGCACCGTACTGTCGGGAGGGCCGGTTGGCATTATGCAGGCCTGTCTGGATATAGTTGTACCTTATATTCATGAACGTAAACAGTTCAATAAAGCAATTGGTGAATTCCAGCTTATGCAAGGTAAAATTGCGGACATGTATACCTCTCTTGCTGCTAGCCGAGCATTTTTATACGCTGTGGCAAGCGCGTGTGATCGCGGTGAAGACAGCCGCAAAGACGCCGCCGCGGTTATCCTTTACACAGCTGAGCAAGCTACGCAAATGGCATTACAAGCGATTCAAACTCTGGGCGGCAATGGCTATATCAATGAATACCCAACTGGTCGTTTACTGCGTGACGCCAAGCTCTATGAAATAGGCGCTGGCACTTCCGAAGTGCGTCGCATGTTAATTGGCCGAGAACTTTTTAACGAGACCCGCTAATGCCTATCATCCAAACGAAAATCAACTCGCGTTCAGCGGAGTATGGCGAAAATGTCGAACATATGCAGGCGACCCTTTCATCACTATACGAGCTTGTTGATAGCATAAAACAAGGTGGTGGAGCCGCGCGCTGTGAACGCCACAAAGCGAAAGGTAAATTGCTTGCGCGTGAGCGAATTGAGGGCTTACTCGATGAGGGTTCGCCGTTCCTAGAAATTGGTCAACTCGCGGCATTTCAAGTCTATGAAAATGAAAATGTCCCAGCGGCTGGTGTAGTTGCTGGTATCGGCCGAATAGACGGCAAAGAGTGCATGATCGTGGCAAATGACGCTACCGTAAAAGGCGGTTCGTACTATCCCTTAACGGTAAAAAAACACTTACGCGCACAAGCAATTGCTGAACAAAACCACCTACCCTGTGTGTACTTAGTTGATTCAGGCGGCGCTAATTTACCGCGCCAAGAAGAAGTATTCCCAGATCGTGATCACTTTGGCCGAATTTTCTATAATCAGGCGCGGATGTCAGCCAATAATATTCCGCAAATCGCTGCGGTTATGGGTTCCTGTACTGCTGGTGGCGCGTATGTGCCTGCTATGGCGGATGAATCAATTATTGTCAAAGATCATGCAACTATTTTCTTAGCCGGCCCGCCGTTGGTAAAAGCGGCGACCGGCGAAGTCGTCACCTCGCAAGAGCTAGGTGGCGCGGATGTGCACTGCCGAGACTCCGGCGTATCCGATCACTATGCTCAAAATGACCACCATGCGCTACAGCTGGTACGCAATTCAATTAGTCGATTAAATCGCGTTAAACCACAGCAACTCGATACTATTGAGAGCGTTGAGCCACTGTACGATGCTAAGGAGTTATACGGTATTCTTCCGCATGACATGCGCCGACCATTTGATGTGCGCGAGATTATTGCGCGTATTGTTGACGGCTCAGAGTTTGACGAATTCAAGGCCTTATTTGGCACCACTTTGGTCTGCGGCTTTGCGCGTCTTCATGGGCAGCCGGTAGGCATCGTCGCCAATAATGGTGTTCTATTCAGTGAATCGGCGCAAAAAGGCGCACACTTTATTGAGCTTTGCGGGCAGCGCAAAATACCACTTATTTTCCTACAAAATATTACTGGCTTCATGGTTGGAAAACAGTACGAAGCAGGCGGCATTGCCAAGCACGGTGCCAAAATGGTAAACGCCGTTGCCAATGTTAATGTGCCTAAACTCACAGTCTTAATCGGCAACTCATACGGCGCTGGTAATTACGGCATGTGTGGCCGAGCCTACGAACCTAATTTTCTATTTATGTGGCCCACCGCCAAAATATCTGTGATGGGCGGCGAACAAGCCGCCGGTGTATTGGCACAGGTCAAACGCGCGCAAAAAGAACGCAATGGCGAAAGTTGGAGCGAAGCCGAAGAAGCCGAATTCAAACAACCAACGCTTAAAGAATACGAACAAAAGAGTCATGCTTTTTATGCCTCTGCTCGACTCTGGGACGATGGCGTAATTGACCCGGTAGATACTCGCCAAGTATTGGCTTTGGCACTCTCAGCTTGTCTCAACAAGCCAATTGAAGAATCAAAATATGGTGTATTTAGGATGTAAGCATGATTAGTATTAATAAAAACAACAACGGCATTGCCACAATCACGCTTAACCGCCCAGATAAACACAACGCCTTTGATGACACAATCATCGAAGCAATGACGAGCGCATTTATCGATATCGATAATGACCAATCGATTCGTTTAATGATTCTAGAAGCTAATGGTAAGAATTTTTCTGCCGGTGGTGATCTCGATTGGATGAAGAGAATGGCGACTTACAGCTATGAAGACAACCTTGTCGATGCTAGAAAGTTGGCAAACATGTTACATACACTGAATTTTATGACCAAACCAACGATTGCTCGCGTACAAGGTGCAGCTTTTGGCGGCGCCGTTGGTTTAGTAAGTTGCTGCGATATTGCAGTGGCCTGTAATTCAGCTTTCTTTTGCCTAAGCGAAGTCAAAATCGGCCTGACCCCGGCGACCATCTCGCCTTATGTGATTGCGGCAATCGGAGCCCGTGCAGCACGACGCTATTTTATCAGTGCCGAAACATTCAGTGCACAGCGCGCACAGCAACTCGGTTTAGTGAGCGAAACCTGCTCTATTGAAATGCTGGATAACACAATTAATAAAATCAGCACAAAGATTCTGGCTAATAGCCCTGCGGCTGTAAAAACCGCCAAAGCTTTAGTTCGTGATGTAACAAAGACCATGAATGCTAAAGGGATCAGTGCCGAACTCGTCGAAGAGACAAGCGAGCGCATTGCAAAAATTCGCGCATCAAGCGAGGGTCAAGAAGGTTTGTCTGCATTTTTACAAAAACGCTCACCGAACTGGCTAATCGAACAGCCCACTGAACAAACTCCTAGCGAACCAAACAATCACAAAGAGCCGTCTGATGTTTAATAAAATTCTTATCGCCAACCGTGGTGAGATCGCCTGCCGAGTTATCAAAACAGCACAGCGTTTAGGCATAAAAACCGTCGCAGTCTATTCAGATGCCGATACCAATGCACAACATGTAAAACTCGCCGAAGAAGCTATTTACATTGGTGCGGCGGCTTCCAGCGAATCTTATTTACGGGGCGACAAAATCATTCAGGCCGCACTAACAACGCAAGCTGAAGCCATTCATCCAGGTTATGGTTTTCTATCCGAAAACTCAGAATTTGCACAAGCCTGTCACAAGAACAATATAGTATTCATTGGCCCGCCCAGCCCTGCGATTGACGCCATGGGCTCTAAATCGGCTGCCAAGAACATTATGCAAAAAGCTGGTGTGCCTGTAGTGCCTGGTTATCATGGCGACGATCAAAGCGCTGCTAAAATCAAACAGGCGGCCGATGACATGGGCTATCCGGTTTTACTTAAGGCGGTGGCAGGCGGCGGCGGTAAAGGCATGCGTCAAGTTTGGAGTGCCGATGAGTTCGAACAAGGCTTAAACGAAGCTAAAAGTGAATCGCTTGCGAGCTTTGGTAATGACGATATGTTGGTCGAAAAATACCTTACCCAACCTCGTCATATTGAAGTACAAGTGTTTTGTGATACTCACGGTAACGGTGTTTATTTGTTTGAGCGTGACTGCTCAATACAACGTCGCCATCAAAAAGTGATTGAAGAAGCTCCGGCGCCTAACATCAGTGAATCACAACGTGCCGCGCTTGGCGAAGCGGCAGTACAAGCGGCTAAAGCAATTAACTATGAAGGCGCTGGCACGGTTGAATTTTTATTTGATATCGATGGCTCGTTTTACTTTATGGAAATGAATACGCGCTTACAAGTTGAACATCCCGTAACTGAAATGATTACCGGCCAAGATTTGGTCGCATGGCAGCTCGAAGTAGCTTATGGTGAGCCGCTACCCTGCTCCCAAGATCAGTTATCGATTAATGGTCATGCGGTTGAAGCGCGAATTTACGCAGAAGACCCCAACAATGATTTCCTACCAACCGCAGGTACTCTAGACAGCTTAAGAACGCCCGAAGAAAACCAATATGTGCGGGTAGACACTGGTGTTGTCGAGGGCGATATTGTCAGTCCTTTTTATGACCCTATGATCGCCAAGCTCATTGTCTGGGACAAAGACCGTGCCAGCGCGATACGCCGCACAGCTTCGGCCTTGCGGGATTACCAAATACATGGCGTCGCCACTAATATTAACTTTCTCTATGACTTAGTCTGCAGTGAACCTTTAATCAATGCCGATTTAGATACTGGCTTTATCGAAAAACACGCTGAGCTATTGTTTAACTCGAATTCAAGCGCGCCAAACTTGCACGCTAAATTATGTCAGGCAGGTTTGTACTTAACGCTAAGCGCACAACGTACGGATACAAAAAGCAACGACCCTTGGAACCTCAATAACGCTTGGAGAATGAATCAAGCAGACCAGCATGCGTACCAAATAAATATGGCCAACACGGTCCATGAAGTTCTAGTAGAGCAAACTAAGCACACGGGTCAAGGTTCTGAGTTTCAGGTAACAACTGACAATAAGTCATTTTCGTGTGACGCCAACCTCGAGCATAAAAAACTTATTTATACGCTTGATGGTCACCGCCAGAGCTCGGTGATTAGTCAAAATCAAGACGGGGAATTTGTTATTTTCTCACAAGACGGCGCTACGCCTTTTAGCCACTTCTATCCCGACCATGGTGAGCACCAAGACGCTCACGCTGAAACCGCATTTATTGCGCCCATGAATGGCACTATTGTTGATGTTTTAGTCAAACAAAACGAGTCTGTTGAACAAGGCCAAGCGGTTATTGTGCTTGAAGCAATGAAAATGCAACACACCATAAACGCACCCAGTAATGGCGTCGTTACCGAATTGTATTTTAATCAGGGTGAATTAGTCGATGGCGGCGCCTTATTGCTTAACTTTGTTGCCACGGAGAAAGAGTGATGACCGCACTGCCCGATGAGGTTAGCATTGTTGAAGTTGGCCCACGCGATGGGTTACAAAACGAACTACAAAAAATAGCGTTAAAAGACAAAGTTGCGCTGATAGACGGTTTATCGGAAACGGGGTTACAACGTATCGAAGCCGGTAGTTTTGTATCGCCTAAATGGGTACCACAAATGGCCGATAGCAATGCAGTGTTTGCCGCTATAGAGCGAAATCCCCGCATAGTTTATTCGGCACTTACACCTAATTTACAAGGCTTAGACGCGGCGCTTGAGGCTGGTGTAGGTGAGGTTGCTGTGTTCGCTGCGGCGTCCGAGTCATTTTCGCAAAAGAACATTAATTGCTCGATTGAAACCAGCATTGAACGCTTCCGACCAGTGATCGAAAAAGCGCTCGCCAGCGAGATTAAAGTTCGCGGCTATATCTCTTGTGTCGTTGGCTGTCCTTATGAAGGCGACATCGACGCTCAAGTGGTTGCAAAAGTATCACAGAAATTGCTAGAGCTTGGTTGTTATGAAATATCGCTCGGCGACACCATTGGTGTTGGTACACCAGGTTCAATTCTTAGGATGCTGGAGGCCGTCTGTAAGCATGCGTCGATCGAACAGCTCGCGCTTCATTGCCACGACACGTACGGGCAAGCATTAAGTAATATCTATGCCGGACTGCAATTTGGCATTCAAACATATGATAGCTCGGTTGCAGGCTTGGGCGGTTGCCCTTATGCACCAGGCGCAAGCGGCAACGTCGCAAGTGAAGATGTGATCTATATGCTCAACGGTTTAGGCATCAATAGCGGCGTGGATTTAGCCGCGCTTGTTGGCGTTGGCGATATGATTTCTAAAATCCTTAATCGAGACAATCAGTCTAAAGTTGCTCGCGCTGTTACAAGTAAAAAATAAGATAAATTAGACCAATCATTTAACACTCAAATAAAATAAACGAGGTTCCAATGTCAGGCTTTGACAAAGTTGTAGCGAGCTACGAAGACGCCCTAGCTGGGCTCACAGATGACATGACAGTCATCGCTGGCGGGTTTGGCTTATGTGGCATTCCAGAAAACTCAATCGCTGAGATTAAACGCAAAGGCGTTAAAGGCTTAACCGTTGTTTCCAATAACTGTGGTGTCGACGACTTCGGCCTAGGACTTTTGCTTGAAGACCGTCAGATCAAAAAGATGGTGTCGTCCTATGTTGGTGAAAATCAATTATTTATGGATCAACTATTAGATGGTTCTTTAGAGGTAGAGCTTACGCCACAAGGTACGCTGGCCGAAAAAATGCGTGCCGGCGGTGCTGGTATTCCGGCCTTCTACACCGCCACCGGTTACGGCACTGCGGTTGGTGAAGGTAAAGAAACAAAAGAATTTAATGGCCGAAATTACATTCTTGAAGAATCAATCACCGGCGACTTCGCCATCGTCAAGGCGTGGAAAGCGGACCGCTTTGGGAATGCCATCTACCGTGACACAGCTATGAACTTTAACCCAATGGCCGCCACCGCTGGCAAGATTACAGTGATGGAGGTTGAACAAATTGTTGAGCCGGGCGAACTAGAACCAAGCCAAATACATACACCAGGTATTTATGTAAACCGTTTAATTCAAGGTGATTTTGAAAAACGGATTGAACAACGTACAATTACAGAGGCATAAAATGGCACTTACTAGAGATCAAATGGCCCGTCGCGTGGCTCGCGAACTACAGGACGGCTACTACGTAAATTTAGGTATCGGCATCCCCACTTTAGTCGCCAACTTTATCGATGAAGACGTTGACGTAATACTACAATCTGAAAATGGTTTGCTGGGCATGGGGCCATTTCCTAAGGAAGACGAAATTGATGCCGACATGATTAATGCCGGCAAACAAACCGTGACTGCGATAACCGGTGCTTCGATTTTTTCATCGGCCGAATCATTTGCGATGATTCGAGGTGGTCATGTCGACTTAACTGTTCTGGGTGCCTTCGAAGTTGATACCCAAGGAAATATCGCTTCCTATATGATTCCCGGTAAACTGGTTAAAGGCATGGGTGGTGCAATGGACTTAGTTGCAGGCGCTGACAATATTATTGTGATGATGACGCATGCTTCTAAAAATGGCGATTCTAAACTACTGACCAAATGCACGCTGCCTTTAACAGGTGCTGGCTGCATTAATAAAGTGCTGACCGATCTTGCCTACCTAGAAATAAAAGATGGAAAATTCCACCTTAAAGAAAGGGCACCGGGCGTAAGCGTCGAAGAAATCGCCAAACTTACCGCCGGCGAACTCGTAATACCTGAGCACGTTGCGGAAATGGACGTATAAGCACCCTCTTTTTAAAATCAAAGGCTTAATAAAAACCTAGCTTTAATATAGACCACATAGAATTGACAAAAACATGAAAGACATTTACATCGCGGCAAGTACCCGTACCCCGCTCGGCAGTTTCCAAGGTGTTTTTACTAACCTTAGCGCACCACAACTTGGTGCCGCGGCAGTCAAGTCCAGTATTGCTCAGGCCAATATAAAAACTGAGCACATAGAGGAAGTTTACTTTGGCAACGTCGTTAGTGCAGGTCTCGGTCAAGCTCCGGCAAGACAAGCTGCGCTTAACGCAGGCCTGCAAACGTCAACACCTTGTACCACGGTAAGCAAAGTCTGTGGCTCTGGCATGAAAGCCGTTATGCTTGCCGCCGATGCGATCCAATGTGGTCATATCGACATCGCTGTTGCAGGTGGCATGGAAAGTATGAGTAACGCGCCTTATTTACTAGAGAAAGCTCGCAGCGGTCATCGCCTAGGTCACACAAGCAGTCGTGACTCATTATTTGTCGACGGGCTTGAAGATGCGCGCACAGGACAGTTAATGGGCATTTTCGGCCAACAAACCGCCGACGATTACGGCTTTGATCGTGAAACACTGGATGACTACGCACTCGAATCGTTGCGACGCGCTCAGCAGGCTACTGAGAAGGCCTATTTCAATGACGAAATCACAAGCATCGAAGTCAAAAATCGTAAAGGCAGCGTTGACGTGAGCCAAGACGAACAAGTTCTTAGCGCTAGACCAGAGAAAATACGCAAGCTCAAACCTGCGTTTAAAGAAGACGGCACAGTCACCGCTGCTAACTCAAGTTCTATGTCTGATGGTGCGGCTTCAATGTTGGTTTTAAGCCAAGCCGGCTTAGACAAAGCTGGTGTGCAAGCGCAAGCAAAAATTTGCGGTTATGTAAGCCACGCACAAAAACCGGAAGAATTCACCATCGCACCAGTTGGCGCCATCAACAAGGTGCTTGAACTTACTGGTTGGAACAAAGATGACGTTGACCTATTTGAAGTCAACGAAGCCTTTGCTGTGGTGGCTCTGCATGCTATTAAACAATTAGAATTGGATCACGATAAAGTGAATATTCATGGCGGCGCTTGTGCTTTAGGTCATCCTCTTGGCGCATCTGGAGCGCGAATAATTGTGACTTTGATTCACGCACTCAAGCGTTTAGGAAAGAGCAAAGGCATCGCCTCGCTGTGCATTGGTGGTGGTGAAGCAACTGCAATCGCAATTGAACTTGTTTAACGATTTACTGAAAACAACATCTCATCACAAAGAGATTAGGGTTCTTAATTTAGCGTTATCGTTGCATGTCATTGGTCAAAGGTTAAGATTCGGCTCGGGGTCTCACCTAGATTATTAACAAAGCTTGAATTAATAGACCCAAATTGGAAATTGGTATTCGTCTACTAATAGTAATTAAAGAGTAATCAAAAAAAAGCCCGTTCAAATCAATGAACGGGCCTTTATTTCTACCAACAGCTCAACGTTTACGCTAAAGCCTTTTTCAGCAAAGCACCCATTTCAGATGGGTTTAAGGTAACTTTCGCACCGGCTTCTTCCAAAGCATCTATCTTAGATTGCGCGGTTCCTTGACCACCAGATATGATTGCACCGGCGTGACCCATGCGTTTCCCTGGAGGTGCCGTCACACCTGCAATGAAACTAATCACGGGCTTGCTCATGTTTTCTTTCATCCAAGCGGCGCAATCTTCTTCATCAGTACCACCGATTTCACCACACATAACCACAGCGTCTGTATCAGGGTCATCGTTGAACATTTGCATGACGTCTTTGTGCTTCAAACCATTCACCGGGTCACCGCCAATACCTACACAGGTAGATTGACCCATGCCAAGTTGAGTGACCTGATGTACAGCCTCATACGTTAAGGTTCCAGAACGAGACACCACACCAACTCGACCTTTGGTATGAATATAACCTGGCATAATACCAATCTTAACTTCATCTGGTGTAATTACACCTGGACAGTTAGGACCAACAAGTACGGTTTTGCTGTTCATCTTGCGCATACGGTCGCGCGTTTTTATCATGTCAGCAACTGGAATACCCTCTGTAATACAAATCACCAGATCAAGTTCAGCGTCTACCGCTTCATCAATTGCTGAGGCTGCAAAACGCGGCGGCACATAAATCACTGAAGCGTTAACTCCATGCTGTTGTTTGGCATCCGCTACAGTGTTGTATACCGGTACACCCTGTACTAGTTCGCCTTCTTTACCTGGAGTAACGCCAGCGACAAAGCAATCTCGGCCAGAAGCATAATCTAAACACTGAGTTGTATGAAACTCACCGGTATTACCAGTAATACCCTGAGTCACTATACGAGTGTCTTTGTTAATTAAAATCGACATCTTTTACTCCTTAAGCCTTTACCGCTGCAACAATTTTCTCTGCAGCGTCGGCCATCGTTGTAGCCGTTTGAAGTTTTACATCAGACTCATCAAGAATTTGACGCCCTTTCTCTACGTTGGTTCCTTCTAGACGCACAACTAATGGTACGCTTAAACCAACTTCTTGAGCCGCTGCGACAACACCAGCTGCAATAACATCGCACTGCATAATGCCGCCAAAAATATTCACTAAAATGCCATTAACATTGCTGTTTTTGAGCATGATTTTAAACGCTTCTGTAACTTGCTCTTTGGTTGCACCGCCGCCGACATCAAGAAAGTTTGCTGGCTCGCCACCGTATAACTTAATAATGTCCATAGTCGCCATAGCGAGGCCTGCACCATTTACCAAACAACCGATATCGCCATCTAGAGCAATGTAAGACAAGCCCCACTTGGAAGCCTCAATCTCATCTTCGTCTTCTTCAGAAAGATCACGATACTCTAAAATTTCAGCTTGACGAAACAAGGCATTTGAATCGATATTAAACTTCGCGTCCAAGGCAATAACTTGTTTGTCGCCAGTCACAACCAGTGGATTGATCTCGGCTAATGAGGCGTCTGAGCCAATAAAGGCTTGATAGAGGCCTTCAAGAAAGTCCGCACCCTGACCAAGCGCTTCACTTGGAATGCCAATTTTGGCACACACTTGTTCGGCTTCAGCGCGAACCAATCCCTCGCTCGGGTCAACGAATACTTTTATAATTTTTTCCGGTGTTTCTTCAGCAACTGTCTCAATGTCCATGCCACCTTCTGAGCTACACATCAACACAACTTTTTGTGTTTCGCGGTCAACTAAGGCTCCGATATATAGTTCATCTGCTATGTCGGCACCTTCTTCAATGTACAAGCGTTGTACTTGTTTACCTTCTGGTCCAGTTTGATGCGTAATTAACTGCATGCCTAAAATCGCATCCGCATATTCGCGAACTTCTTCAATGCTCTTGGCTACTTTAACGCCGCCGCCTTTACCTCGACCGCCAGCATGAATTTGTGCTTTGACAACCCATACGTTGCCACCCAGCTCATTGGCTGCTGCAACGGCTTCATCCACAGTAAAAGCTGGGATTCCGCGTGGCGTAACCACGCCGTACTTCCTCAGGATTTCTTTACCCTGATACTCATGAACATTCATTTCGAATTACCTAGTTTGTGTAAGTGAAAGTGTAATTAATGACGCCGTTTACGATTCTTGTACACCAACAAGCTACGGCTCTTTTGTGGATTTTTAATAATAACGTTTTTCGATTTATTTGAATAGATAAGGCTTGCAATCAGATCATTGATTTTTGTATTAAATTACATCATTTTGCTGCATTATTCGGCTTCGTTCGCGTTTCAAATCGAAACATTCTCATGCCGTTTACTATCAACACCTTTAACGCTGGCCTTTTATTTGCCATCGCATCGGCCGCTTTGTTTGCCATTCGAGCGATCTTTGTAAAACTTGTTTACGCCGAAGGTGTTGACCCACTTACGTTGATCGCCTTTAGAATGCTGTTCTCACTGCCTCTCTATGCGGCGGTTTTAGTCTATGTATTACGTGACCCGCGACGCCGCGCAAGGCTTACATGGCGTAATGGCTTATTTGCTTCCTTTATCGGCTGTTTGGGCTATTACCTTGCGAGCTATTTAGACTTACTGGGCTTGCAATATGTGACTGCGCAACTGGGGCGCGTGGTTCTGTATACCTACCCTACTTTTGTGGTTATTTTGGGTTTGATCTTTTTTTCTGAAAAAATCACCACGCGAACTATTGTCGCGTTACTGGTCACCTACTCCGGCGTACTACTAATGTTTGGTTATGATATTTCAGTGTACGGCGATAATGTCAAAAAAGGCGTCTTTCTTATTTTGTTGTGCGCGCTCTCATTTTCTTTTTATTTAAGACTTAGTAAACCCTTAATAAAAGAAATGGGAAGCCAGTTATTTACTTCGCTTGCGCTCATCGCAGCTTGTGTTGGCATACTCTGTCATTACGCGATAGATAGTTATGCAACTAACGGTACGGTTAGCCCATCACATATGACCAACGAAGCCCTTTTCTGGATTTTTATAATCGCTATTTTTTGTACGGTTATTCCGACCTATTTAACCACCGCCGCCGTGGCTAATATTGGCGCCGAAAAAACAGGTATTGCAGCGATGATAGGGCCTGCGTTTACGTCCGTATTTGCAGTTACTATTTTAGGCGAAGATTTTACCTTTTATCATCTAGCTGGTATCAGCCTTACCGTATTGGGCGTTTGGATAATCAAAAAATCTGATAAACCGAGCTCGGTTTAAAGACTAAATTTCATTCATTATCGGCGGCGATATCTTCAAGTATCTTAACAATTTTATCAGCATCTTCCTTTATCTGCTCAGAGCCCTGTTCAGCAGTCTCATCAATCAAGGTTTCACGATCTAATTCGGTCAAGCGCTCTAACGCAGCGTTTTGCCCTTGTTCAGCGTTGTCAGTTTGTTTCTCGGTGAATTCAGATAATTGTTTATCCAAACTGGTTTGTAACTCCAGTGTGAATGCCTCATCTACTGGCTCAGATTCAGACTTAACTTCAATATTAACTTCCTTTTCAGCCGCAGTTTCAAGGGATGCTTGTTGCTCACCACAGGCTACAAGAATGCACAGGGCACTCAACACAATAAGGCGTTTAAAGATTTTATAGAAAATAGTAACCATACAAAAAATTTTAAATATAACGGGCTGAATAATCGATTAATTTGGATACAAACTAGCAGAACAGGCACAAAAAAGCCCGGACATTACCGGGCTTTTAAGTTTCGCTAGACAGGCTTTATCGATCTAAACTAGACCTATTACTCGCCTAATACGAGAGGCTTACTTGGCAGCGTCTTTTTCTTTTTGCGCTGCAATCACCTCATCCGCCACATTACGTGGGCATGGCATATAGTGAGAGAACTCCATTGAGAACTGACCACGACCAGAGGTCATAGTACGTAAATCACCAATATAGCCAAACATCTCAGCGAGTGACACGTCTGCTTTGATACGTACACCTGTTGGTGTTAAGTCTTGTGACTTGATCATGCCACGGCGACGGTTCAAATCGCCAATAACGTCACCAACATTATCTTCCGGAGAAAACACGTCAACTTTCATAATTGGTTCGATGATTTGCGCACCGGCTTTCGGCAAGGTTTGACGATAAGCACCACGGGCCGCTATTTCAAACGCTACCGCTGATGAATCCACCGCGTGGAAACCACCATCAACCAAAGTAACTTTCACATCCTCGGTTGGGAAACCAGCTAGTACGCCTTTTTCCATCGACAGTTTGAAGCCTTTTTCTACCGCAGGCCAAAATTCACGCGGCACATTACCACCGGTAACCTTTGATTCAAACTCAAAACCACCGCCTGGCTCATTAGGCTCAATAACGTAATCAATTTTACCAAACTGACCTGAACCTCCTGATTGCTTCTTGTGTGTGTAGCTGTCTTCAATGCGTTGCGTGATTGACTCACGATACGCCACCTGAGGTGCACCTACTTCGCATTCAACGCCGTGTGTGCGCTTTAAGATATCAACTTTAATATCTAAATGAAGCTCACCCATACCTTTGAGGATGGTCTCACCAGACTCTTGATCGGTTTCAACAACAAAAGACGGATCTTCTGCCACCATTTTACCAAGAGCTACGCCCATTTTTTCCGTCGCGGCTTTATCTTTCGGGAAAATCGCCATCGAGATAACTGGATCAGGGAAAACCATTGGCTCCAAGGTAATTGGATCTTTTGGATCACAAAGCGTATGCCCTGTTTGCACGTTTTTCATGCCAACAACGGCTACAATGTCACCAGCAACCGCTTTATCTAGCTCGATCCGGTCATCCGCATGCATTTCAACTAAACGACCAATTCGCTCTGTTTTACCAGTAAACGAATTCAAAATCGTATCACCTTTATTAAGCACGCCTGAATAAATTCGAATAAAAGTTAAAGCACCGAAACGGTCATCCATAATTTTGAACGCCAGCGCTTTTAAAGATTCATCTTCAGAAACTGTGGCAACGCGATCAGTCTCGTTACCTTCTTCATCGACAACCGGTTGTGGCTTAACTTCTGTTGGGCTCGGTAGATAATCAACAACAGCATCAAGAACTAACTGTACCCCTTTGTTTTTAAAGGCAGAACCACAATAAGTTGGGAAGAACATTAGCTCATTTGTACCTTTACGGATACATGACTTAATTTGCTCGATACTTGGTTCTTGACCATCAAGATACGCTTCCATGATGTCATCATCAGCTTCTAAAGCTGTTTCAACCATTTTCTCGCGATACTCTTCAACTTTGTCGACCATATCAGCCGGCACATCTTCAACCACGAACTTAGTCGGGTCGCCTGAGTCATCCCATATATAAGATTTACGCTCAATTAGGTTTACAACACCTTTGAACTCATCTTCGATGCCGATTGGCAACACCATAACAAGCGGGTTTGCAGCCAATACATTTTCTATTTGATCGACCACTCGATAAAAGTCAGCACCCATACGGTCTAACTTATTAACAAAAATAACGCGCGCGACTTCCGATTCATTAGCATAACGCCAGTTAGTCTCAGACTGAGGCTCTACCCCACCTGATCCACAGAATACGCCGACACCACCATCTAATACTTTAAGTGAGCGATAAACCTCGACAGTGAAGTCTACGTGGCCTGGTGTATCGATAATATTTAAACGGTGATCGTCCCACTCACAGCTGGTTGCCGCTGACTGAATCGTGATACCGCGCTCTTGTTCTTGCTCCATAAAGTCCGTGGTTGCTTCACCATCGTGAACTTCCCCAATTTTATGAATCTTGCCTGTTAAGCTCAAGATACGCTCAGTGGTTGTGGTTTTACCCGCATCTACGTGCGCGAAAATACCAATATTTCTATATTTTGATAGGTCAGCCATGTCTATTTCTCGCTGCTAGAGCTTATTTGCCCTAGATAAGTCGAAGTGATTAAAGCACCTACTTTGCGACACACTGACATTTTGTCAGGTCCCAAAATAAGTGACGGCGCTGAACACAACTGATGCCCAACACCGCTCGCGGGCGCGATAATACAACAACTTGAAAGCTACGTCTAAGGCTAAAATTTAAAATAATGTCTCTTATCAACTTAGCTACTTTTTTGTACGCCCTTATACACCCCTCGTTTATGTCCTAGCAATACGATAAACAGAGTCTTCTGAGCACTATGAAACCAACAACCCTAGAAAGTTTAGGATTTTAGTTGGCGGCCTAACCCTTGCCGAGCACCAATTTAACCCTGAGATCCACCGCCTAGAAAGTCCGCCTTCACTTTTAAGGTATATAATCGCCGGCAAGGCAAAACACTCATTCGCGTTTCTTATTGAAACAAAAGGTAAACAACAATGACAAAAAAGGTTGGAAAAGTTAAATGGTTTAATGAAACCAAAGGCTACGGCTTTATCGAGCAAGAAGATGGCCCAGATATCTTTGTTCACTATAATGCCATCGTCAACGATGGCTTTAAAACCTTAAAGGACGGACAAGAAGTGGAATACGAAATTAATGAGGACCCAAAAGGTCTAAGGGCCACTAATGTAGTCCCCACGCAAGTAGAATAGAGCTTTGGCACGCTATTTATGTAATCAATCGATCCAAACTTCGATAACCTACAGCTTCTGCTAAGTGTTGTTGTTCTACTTTGCGTTTGGCTTCTATATCAGCAATGGTGCGCGCGACGCGCATAATTCTATGGTAAGCGCGCGCCGACAGATGTAATCGCTCTGAAACGGCATCTAGAAATTCATAAGACGCCGTACTTAAATTACACACTTGTTCGATCTCTGTGCTTTTCAACTGATGATTTAACTGTCCTTGTCGGTCAAATTGTTGCGCTTGTGCTTTCTCTACCCTGTTTCTTACATTCGACGACGTTTCTTCTTTTAAGTTCTGACGAAGCTGTTTTGGAGACACACGTGGTAAGCGAAGCTGGATGTCTATACGATCTAAAAGCGGGCCAGATAGCTTAGCTAAATACTTATCTATCTTGTTTACACTGCATTGACAACGCTCGGTGCCATCACCAAGAAAGCCGCAAGGACAAGGGTTACAAGCCGTAATCAACTGAAAACAAGCCGGATAAGTAACCGACTGGTTTGCTCTTGCGATATGAATTTGTCCGGTTTCTAGTGGTTCGCGTAACTGTTCTAAGGTGGCACGACCAAACTCTGCAAGTTCGTCGAGAAAAAGAATGCCATTGTGAGCTAGAGATATTTCTCCAGGCCTAGGATGTGAGCCACCTCCGACTAATGCAACAGAAGACGATGAATGATGCGGTGATCGAAATGGCCGCTGCCGCCATTGATATTGCTTAAGCGTGTTTCGGCTAATCGAATGAACCGCCGCCGTTTCTAAAGCCTGATGTTGCTTTAAGGGTGGCAAAATTCCCGCCAGACGCGCGGCCAACATACTTTTACCAGTGCCCGGCGGCCCGATAAGCAAAACGCTATGCCCCCCACTTGCGGCAACTTCAAGCGCTCTTTTGGCTTGCGGTTGTCCTTTCACATCGGCCATATCGGCAAACCCTTGAGTTTGCGTTTGATCCGGCTGCGAATATTGACATTGCGACATCTGTTGCTTGCCAACTAAGTGATAGCAAACATCTAGCAAATGCGCAGCATGCCAACAACAAGTGTCTTCAAGCAATCCGGCTTCTTGAGCATTATCGCTGGGCAAAACCAAGGAACGATTAGCCTCACCGCAAGCCATGGCGACTGGCAAGACCCCAGCAACCTGTCTAAGTCTACCGTCGAGAGCTAACTCTCCGATAATCTCAAGTTCGTCGACGTCAGCGTTTACGAGCTGACCCGATGCAAGCAAAATACCTAAGGCAATAGCTAAATCAAAGTGACCACCTGACTTGGGCAAATCGGCCGGAGCCAAGTTCACCGTAATGCGTTTTGCGGGAAATTCAAAACCACTATTTAAAATCGCACCGCGCACTCTCTCTTTGCTTTCGCGCACGGCCGTTTCGGCTAGACCTACGGTAGTGAAACACGGCAAACCATTAGCCAAATGCACTTCAACCATCACCGGCAGAGCTTGCACACCGACCAATACACGGGTGCGCACCACGGCCAAACCACGAACCGCACGAGTGTGTTCTTGATTATCCAGTGGAGGATCATTTTGTTCGATAAGTTTTCGACCATCTAGGTCTGGCTGACTATCTTGCTCTAGGGCTTCTTTTAAATTCTGCATACAACACTCCTTGTTGTGATTAGATCTTAATATAGCATTTTCTATATTTCGGTGGGAGAACTTAGCCCAATCCCCCCTTCAGATTCAACAAGCACTTAATAAACGCTCGATGATTAACAATGAATGTTCACCGACCTAACGTTCTTCAGCTTGCTTTATTTTCCTCAGCACGAATCTCTTGCGCCACTTCGCGTATTAAATTACGGAACCATTTATGTGCAATATTTTGATGCAATAGAGGGCTCCATACCATATGCAACTCTATCTTTGGAATTTCAAACGGTGTCGGCAAAATCACCAAATCATCAAAATGATTAACCAAGCGCGTTGACCTTGTAGCAACCGTTGCAACAAGGTCTTGTTGTTGTGTTAGCTGAATTGCTGAGGTGTAATGACGCGTATACACAGCAATTTTTCTGCGCTTGCCCAACTCGTCTAAAGCAATATCGACCCAGCCAAGTTTTGAAATATCATCAGGGTTGACACCTGTGGCAACGCCCATGCCTGTTTTACTTACCCAAACATGATTAGCCATAAGATATTTATCAAAATTGAAGTTCTCCATAAAAGGATTGTCTTTGTGCATAACACAAGAGAAATTATCATCCCATAAGACAGATAGATGCAGCGACTGAGGCAAGGTGTCGAAGCGATTCATCACCAAATCGACATTCCCCAACTCGATATCTTTAAAGGTGACATCGCTTGGTGTAAGTATGTCTAAGGCCGTATCAGGTGCTTCTTCTGCCATTCTTGTACGCACACGCGGCAACAATGTGCTTTCCGCATAGTCACTCGCCATCACGCGAAAAAGACGTTTCGAATTATTCGGCTCAAATTCTATGGTTGGTTGAACAAAAAGTTCAATTTGCGATAGGACGTTCTGTACCAGCGGCTGCAGCTCTTTGGCTTTATCCGTCGGCATCATGCCATTACTGGTGCGTACTAGTAATGGATCATTAAAAACTTTTCGGAGTCGTCGAAGGCCATTACTCATGGCTGGCTGACTCAAACCCAAATGCTCAGCCGCTTTGGTTACGTTTCCCTCGCGCAAGAGTACGCTAAAGTAAACCAACAAATTTAAATCGATATTAGAGAGATTCAACAATATTCACGAAATGAATGGATTTTGATGAATCATAACCTATGTCTATTTGGGCTCCAAGTCCAAAGTCGAATATTGGTCAAATAATATCGTTACTCGTAAACATGAAAAAGCAGCCTAGACGATGGCTGCTTTTTCATACAAGGAGAATTAAGAACGATGACGGATTAACCGCTAGTGAACTCCGGATACGCTTCCATACCGCATTCAGACATATCCACACCTTCATGCTCTTCCTGTTCAGAAACGCGCAGCCCCATAATGGCTTTGATGGCGATCCAAACAACCGCACTGGCAAAAAATACCCAGATAAATATTGTCGCTGCGCCGATCAATTGGCCAAAGAAACTCGCGCCGTCATTGGTAAGTGGCACTAATAGCAGACCGAGTAAACCAACCACACCATGTACAGAAATTGCGCCAACAGGATCATCAATTTTCAATTTATCTAAGGTTAGAATCGAGAACACCACCAAAACACCGCCTGCAGCTCCAAACAAAGTTGCTAAAGCAGGTGTCGGCATCGAAGGTTCAGCGGTGATTGCAACTAAGCCTGCCAAGGCGCCATTTAACGCCATAGTCAAGTCTGCTTTACCGAAAAGCACTCTTGCAAGTAGTAAGGCTGCGATTAAACCACCTGCGGCGGCAGCATTGGTATTCATAAACACGACCGCTACACTATTCGCACTTTCAACGGTTGCGGTCGCCAATACCGAGCCACCATTGAAGCCAAACCACCCCATCCATAGAATAAACGTCCCTAAGGTCGCAAGTGGCAAATTAGCGCCTGGTATAGCTCGTGGTTTGCCATTCGTACGATATTTACCCGCACGCGGCCCAAGAAAAAGCACACCGGCAAGTGCCGCTGCGGCACCGGCCATATGTACTATCCCGGACCCTGCAAAATCTGAAAATCCCGCGTTCCATAATCCAGCGATCGCATCGTCTGGCGCATTCAAGTAGAACAGTCCGAAAACCGTTTCTTGGCCCCACGTCCAGCGCCCTTCCATTGGATAGATAATAGCGGTCATGACCACTGCAAACGCTAAGAACGCCCATAATTTCATTCGCTCTGCAACGGCGCCTGAGACAATAGACATAGCCGTTGCAACAAACACAACTTGGAAGAAGAAGTCGGCTGACGGTGCATAGCTGCCAGGCTCTTGTGCGCCGCTTACGCCGTCTTCTACAATTCCACTCAAAAAGGTAGTGAAATCAGCGCCGTCGTACATAATTGAGTAACCGCAAACCATATACATGGTGCTAGCGATGGCATATAAGGCAACGTTTTTAGTAAGGATTTCTGTGGTGTTTTTTGACCGAACAAGGCCAGCTTCTAACATTGAGAAACCTGCGGCCATCCACATAACTAGTGCGCCGCAGATCAAAAAGTAGAACGTATCTAAGGCATACGACAATTCAAAAATTTGATTTTCCATGATGTTTTCTCGTTATTATTTAAGTAGATCTAAAGAGCGTCTTCGCCTGTTTCACCAGTACGAATTCGAATTACTTGCTCAAGCGGTTGCACGAATATTTTGCCGTCGCCGACCTTACCGTTATTTGCCGCATTAGTGATGGCCTCTAAGGTTTGGTCGAGCATCTTGTCCGCGACCGCAATTTCAACCTGGATTTTTGGCATAAAATCGATATTGTATTCCGCACCTCGATACAACTCGGTGTGCCCTTTTTGGCGCCCGAAGCCTTTAACTTCGATAACCGTCATCCCTTGTATTCCGATGGCAGATAACGCGTCCCGTACGTCATCTATTTTGAATGGCTTTATAATTGCTTTAATAAGTTTCATGGTGTGATCACTCTTATAAAATTGCAGTACACAGAAACATCAATCGCTTCTGCTCATCAAATCAAGCGCCGAGATAGTTCCACAGCACTCTATTTATTGGCCTTCTTGAAAGTGAAGGCCATAAAAATCAGGACGACTTAGGACTTAGAAAGATTTAGCAAAGGACAAAACTACGCGATCGTCCGCTGCATCTATGTCATCCAAGTCTGTGCCGTAGTAAGTCAAAGCAATATCAATCTCAGATACTGATGTCGTCAATGCGGCAGACCAATCCAAATAACTGTCTTCGCCATCGGCAAAAAAGCTATCTTCATCGACATCGCTAAAACCAACATGTAAATCAAGCCCTACATTTTTCGCAACACTTAGCGAATAATCGCTACTCAAAACAATAGCGTCTGCGTCAGAGCCAAAATAATCTGGTGAATACACAAGACCCAAATTCAAATTGCCAAAACTCACGCTCGCGACAAACTCTGAATAGTTCAATGCATCTTGCTCACCGGGATACACGTAATAGATATAACCGAAATCAAGTCCTACGTTTTCAGATACGTCAAAAGCATAGCCACCGTAGAGATCCCATTCTAATGAAGCGTCGTCGCCAAAATTAACGTTAGATGCCCAGGTTCCCAAATAAAAGCCGTTGTCAAAAGCGTAATCAAACCCGCCAGATATAGCCGGTTCCTCATCGGTCTGCGAAAACCCTCTAAATACGTAGTCACTCGCAATCGCAACATTTGCCTCGATAGATCCAGCGGCTGCGCCTGCGCTGGCAGACAAAGTGGCAATAGTGACTAAACCAACAACTATGTTCTTAGTCTTCATTTTTAACTCTCATACTCGTTAGCGCTAAGAAAAACCTAATTTCAATACGCGCCTTTATAAGCATCCGATGCTTGTTATCCGTGCAAAATAAATAAAGCAGGAAGCGTGCCAACTTTTTCGCATTGTATTTCCTTTAAAAATTCGAAAATTGCACCAAAATAGTGCAGTTTTTCATAAAATCGAAAAATTACGAGCTAATTAAGTGCATTAGGAGGATAAGTGCCGACAACTGAATTCAGTTCGTGCACAAAAAAGCCAACTAATCAGTTGGCTTTAACGGGTTCTTTTTAAGTTTCGAGTCTAACTGGAGCTGTGTACCATCTAATCAGATAAAATCGCGACCACTTCATCAATCTCAGCGATCAAATCCGTTACCAAGCCTTTATTCACCTGAGTAGTGCTCTCTACCTGCCCGCCAGCTTCTATCTCAATTTGATTCTTTGCTCCGCTTATAGTGAAACCTTCTACATATAACAAGCTGCGAATACGCCTAATAAGCTGAACTTCATGGCGCTGATAATAACGACGGTTTCCTCGACGTTTAACAGGATTGAGTTGAGAGAACTCTTGTTCCCAATACCTCAGTACATGAGGTTTGACCAAACATAAATCGCTCACTTCTCCGATTGTGAAATATCGTTTACTTGGTATAGGGGGCAGCGTTGCGTTGTCACCTTGGTCTAACATTTAGTTTGATTTTTTTATACGTTTGCGATGTCAGAATCAGTTCTGAGGATAACAGCTATTTACTACATAGGTACAGTGAAAAGTTAAGTATTAGCGCTATTTACTTAATTTAATAAGTCGTTTTTATTTATCAAACGCAAATACGCCAGAGCTAACATTTTCCTGCCCTTTAAACACAATGCTCAAAATTATGAGAAAAAGCTGGACGAGTATTGATGTTTAATTTAATTCCTAAGCCTACTCGGAATTAAATTGCTTTTTTAAATTTGGTGCATTGTTCTCAATAGCTTCTTTAAGCTTTTGACTGGCTTTAAAGGTAACTACTCGGCGAGCCGATATAGGTATCTCTTGACCAGTTTTAGGATTACGCCCAGGTCGTGCCGGTTTATCGCGTAAACCAAAATTACCGAAGCCAGACAACTTTACTGAGTTGCCCTCTTCCAAAACACCTTTTACCGACTCAAAAAACTGCTCTACAAACTCTTTTGATTCTCGTTTATTAAGCCCTAGTTCTTCGTGCAACGACAAAGCCAATTCAGCTTTTGTTACTGCCATAAGTTATTTCTCCCAATATTTACCCTACCGACCCTATACCCAAGCTTTTATTGCTTAAATATAGACTTGCCCAACCACACCTAAATTAGGTGCGTAACTTAGCTCCAAACTTGCTGTTTAAGCAGTCTAAAGCCGCTGCGACCAGTTGCTCCGCATCGGCATCAATCATAGTCTTTTCAGACTCTCTAAACGACAAGCTAAAAGATAAACTTTTAAATCCTACCTCAATGCCTGTGCCGCGATAAACATCAAAAACTTCTATTTTTGTAAGCACTGCCCCAATTGCTGACTGTATCGCTTCACTTAAGTGGCCGACATTATGCTCCTCTTTAACGATAACAGAGAGATCTCTACTAACGCTAGGAAACTTCGATACCGGTTCATAAGACGGAATTTCTGCCACCGTAGCTAAATCTATATCTAATTCAAACACATACGCTGCTGGTACATCCAAGTATTTCTCTAAACTCGGATGCAATCGTCCAATCCAGCCTAACTCTTGAGACGCGAGTGCTTCAGAATTCGTGGATATTTTTCCTCGACTTAGAGAAGAATTCTGACCTGGATGCAGAGCTATATGCTCGAACTCCTTAAATATAATAGGCTTTTTATGTCCGGTCAAGGCTAGTACGGCTTCAATATCCGCTTTCAAATCATAAAAGTCGACCTTACGTTTGTCGCTCACTCCCCATTGCGGCTCTTGTGCTGTCCCACAAATAAGGCCCGCCAGCTTTTGCTTCTCAAGATACACTTTTCCCGACTTATGGTAACTAGCACCTATTTCAAATAAACGAATGCGGTCCCGTTGCCGATTGACATTAAACTGTAAAGCATTCAATAAGCCAGGCAGCAAATTAGTACGCATAACAGATAGATTATCAGCTATAGGATTCGCCACCAGGACAGGAGTTTCTACATCACAAAGTGCCTGCATCTCTTTGTTTATAAAGCTATATGTAATAACTTCCCGGTAATCTCTAGCAACCATAGATTGACGAATTTGACGCAAACTGATGTTCGACTCACTGGCCGTCTGCGAGCGAGGAGCAATCCTCGGCATAGCAGTTGGAATGTTATCGTAACCCTTTACACGCGCTACTTCTTCGACTAAATCAGCCTCGCGCTCGATATCAAAACGATAACTAGGCGGCGTTACTCGCCAGCCCTGTTCTATATCACTGACTGAGTCGGCTATTCGACCCAATATACTGGCCACTTCATTATGCTCTAAACTCATCCCTAACAAGCGTTCTAAGCGAGGCAAACGAATTTCAACATCTGCTTTTGCGCTTGAAGATTTAGCATTGTTAATAAATACTGGGCCGGGCTGGCCTGCGCAAATATCAATACACAATTGCGTCGCGCGTTCGATAGCACGTTGTGGCAACGTTGGGTCGACCCCGCGCTCATAGCGGTGTGAGCTTTCAGTATGGAGACCATATCGACGAGCCGTGCCCGCCGCTGATTTTCTGGTGAAATGCGCAGCCTCAAACACAATGTCTTTAGTTTGACCACCAATAGCGCTCTGCGCTCCGCCCATAACTCCTGCTATGGCGATCGGTTCTTTAGCATCCGCGATAAGCAACGTCTGACCATCTAACGTCACTTCGGTGTCGTCCAACAACACTATTTTCTCACCCTCTATGCTTTTTCGAACAATAATTTTTTCTTGTAGCTTGTCACGATCGAAGGCATGCATAGGTTGACCCAACTCCAACATGACGTAATTGCTTATGTCAACGACTGGGCTGATTGGGCGAACACCACTACGACGCAATCGTTCTTGCATCCAGATTGGTGTAGTTACATTCACATCTATACCACTGATCACCCTACTTAGATAAGTCGGACATGCCTCGGGAGCGTCGACCTGGACCTCCATCTGACAGTCAGTTGTTGCTACAACCGGTTGAATTTCATGAGAAATATAGTGACAATCGGCAAGCACCTTTAACTCTCTAGCCACACCATCAACACTCAAACAATCGCCTCTATTGGGCGTCAAATCAATATCGATTAAAGCATCATCGAGGGCCAAATAAACATCAACCGCCTCACCTATTTGGGCATCATGACCAAGCTCTACAAGACCGTCTGAGCTTTCTTCTAAACCAAGCTCCTGCGCAGAACACAACATTCCGCTAGATTCGACACCACGAACCTTCGCTTTTTTGATCTTTAGACCGTTGGGCAACTTAGCTCCAATTAAAGCAACCGCTACTTTTAGCGACTCGCGTACATTACTTGCTCCACACACAATTTCTAATGTATCGCGCCCAATATCTACTTGCGCAATCTTTAAACGATCTGCATCTGGGTGTTTAGAAACCGACTTAACTTGCCCAATAACAAGTTTGTCTATCTTACCGGCCAAGTGCGATACACCGTCGACCTCTAAACCGGCATTGGTAAGAACATCCGCGATTTCATCAACATTTAAGTCTAACTGCACTCGCTCGCGCAACCATTGTTCACTAATAATCATTTAAACTGCTCCAAAAACGCGAGATCATTATCGAAGAACATACGTAAATCATCGACGCCGTAGCGCAACATGGTAAGACGCTCTACGCCTAGACCAAACGCGAAGCCGGTATATTCCTCAGCATCAATACCTACGTGTCGAAATACTTCAGGGTGCACCATGC
Organism: uncultured Gammaproteobacteria bacterium; assembly: GCA_964434375.1. GTDB lineage: Bacteria > Pseudomonadota > Gammaproteobacteria > Arenicellales > Arenicellaceae > Arenicella. The sequence goes on from CAYSUU010000001.1 coordinate 75,053, forward strand.
CGCTGCCTAATACCTCGATCCAACCGGTATGCTTACAAATTCGACAACCCGATTCGCAAAATACACAGGAAATATCGACCTCGGCACTCGGTTCGGTGAAAGGGAAATACGAAGGTCGCAAACGAATTTTTAAGTCTGTCTCGAAAAACTGTTGTAAAAAGTGCGTCAACACACCTTTAAGATCGGCGAACGAGATGTTTTTATCAACCATCAAGCCTTCTACCTGATGAAACATCGGCGTATGTGTGACATCCGAATCGCAGCGATACACGCGACCCGGCGCGATAATATTAATTGGCGGCTCATTGGATAACATAAAACGCGCCTGCACCGGAGACGTATGTGTGCGCAATAAATGCGTCTCATCTAAGTAAAAGGTATCGTGCATAGCCCTAGCCGGATGTTCAGGTGGGATATTGAGCGCCTCGAAATTATGAAAGTCGTCTTCCATTTCTGGCCCAGTCGCGACCGCAAAGCCCATCGCAATAAATATATCTTCTATACGCTGCATAGTGCGCGTTACCGGATGCAAGCCACCACTGCCCTTGCCTCTGCCCGGCAAGGTAATATCGATTTTTTCAGCGGCCAAAGCGAGTGATAATTCAGCGGCTTCTAATTCAGCTTTTTTATTCGCCAGAAGCTGAGCTAACTCTTGTTTAATTTGGTTCACTTTGTCACCAAATTCAGGCCGTTTTTCCGGCGCTAAACTACCAATTTGTTTCAATTGATTAGTTAGCTCACCTTTTTTGCCCAAGTACTGCACCCGCAACTCGTCGAGCACAGACACTTGCTCGGTAGTAACAATGGCGTCTTTCGCTTGTTCCAATATAAGGTTCAAGCTCGCATCCAAAGAGTCCGTCATAGTTTATTTCTGCTTTATGCTAATTTAATGAGTTTTAATAAGGGCCATACAAACGCCTTGTACTTACACTTTCGAAAGCTTTGCTGAATTTTCGCGTCATCTAAAAGTGAATACAAGAACTTAATAGAAAGCTTAGATACAAAAAAGGAAGGCCATTGGCCTTCCTTTTTCTAAAATCACAATCTGTATTGAATTTATTAGGCAGCCAAGGCAGCTTTCGCTTTTTCCGCTAACTGACTAAAACCTGCTGGATCATGAACAGCTATATCGGCTAGCACCTTTCGGTCTAGTTCGATTTCAGCTTTCAATAAGCCATTAATGAAACGGCTATAATTGATTCCATTGATTTTCGCAGCCGCTGAAATTCGCGTGATCCAAAGACGACGGAACTGACGTTTGCGTGCTCTACGATCACGATATTCATACTGGCCTGCTCTTGTAACCGCTTGTTTTGCAACACGAAAAACGTTTTTATTGCGTCCTCGGTAACCTTTGGCTTGAGCGATAACTTTTTTGTGCTTAGCACGGGCTGTTACGCCTCTTTTTACTCTAGGCATTTCTCAATTTCTCCACTTAAGAGTATGGCAACATACGTTGAATTAAACGAGCGTCTTGCGGTGTCGCAGTCGTCGTATGACGCAAATGACGTTTACGTTTAGTGGATTTCTTGGTCAAGATATGACGCAAGTGCGATTGAGAGCGTTTAAACTTGCCGCTACCCGTTTTTTTGAAGCGCTTTGCAGCACCACTGTGACTTTTAATTTTAGGCATTTCTTTCTCCGGGCAAAACTTTGCCTGTTACCTATTAATCTCGCCAATCGAAAGTTTAAAAGTGTGACTCTCAATTAGCACTCTAGTGAGCTCACAGAAAACAACACTGTTCTCCGGCCCGATAATTCATTTTGTACATCAAAACTATGAGGTTACTAGCTTACGCCAATAAAAGCCCTTAGTTCGGGCGGTCTAGACCGCCGTTTGCGCAGCAAACTCCGCGAATATAAATCAGTTTTTCTTAAGCGGCCCTAACACCATTACCATTTGGCGGCCTTCAAGCTTGGGAAACTGCTCTACCGCACCGTGCTCTACCAAATCGGCTTGAACACGTTTAAGTAATTTCATGCCTAGATCTTTATGGGCCATCTCTCGACCACGGAAACGAATCGTCACCTTAGTCTTATCGCCATTAAGCAAAAACTCTTTTAGTTTTCCAAGTTTAATATTGTAATCGCCAATATCTGTACCGGGTCGAAATTTAATTTCTTTAACTTGAGTCTGCTTTTGATTCTTTCTGGCAGCGGCTTTACGTTTGCTATCTTCATAGAGAAACTTACCAAAATCCATCACACGACAAACTGGTGGGTCAGCGTTTGGTGATATTTCCACCAAGTCCAAACCGGCTTTCTCGGCGGACGCTAACGCTGTTTCTCGATCTACAACACCAACTTGTTCACCGTCGGCTTCAATCAAACGAATAGATTGCGCAGTTATATCTTCATTAATGCGCTGCTTCTTCTTTATGGCTATGGGATTACCTCTAAGTTTCTTTACCTAAGTCTGCGATTTATCACAGAATTTTATCTCTCATCGCGAATTTTACGGTCTATCAGCTTCGGTCTCAACCATAAGATTGAGATAAAGTACCTGTTAATAGCAATTTTCTCGATATTTTGCGATACAAATCGTATTCAACAGGCTTAATAAGCCTTATTGCGTTTAAACATGCACCAACAATAAATGGTAGACGCGATTGGATTCGAACCAACGACCCCCACCATGTCAAGGTGGTGCTCTAACCAACTGAGCTACGCGTCTATAATTTAGGAGCGCGACGATACCAAACAGTGGTAGCCGTTTCAACGCTTTTTGGCCCGTAAATGCTTGATCCTTGAATCGAGCATTTACAATTCATTACACGCGCTTTATTGCTTTTTTAAAAATCTACTCCATACTTGCACGTGTGATCGCAATTCTAGCGATTACCTATAAATAAACATTCACTGTAAGAGGTTAACTATGGATTTAATGAAGCTAGCGACTCAACTTTTAGCGTCTAAATTAGGGGGAAGCGCTTCTGGCAACACCGACATGTTGCAAAGCGTTATTGGTGGTTTGCTTGGCGGTTCTGGGGATAAAGGTATTGACCTTGGTTCCTTGGTCGGCAACTTGCAAAATGGCGGCTTAGGTGACATTGCTGAATCATGGCTCGGCGATGGTGATAATGCTGAAATTTCTGGTGAGCAATTAGAGTCAATATTAGGCTCAGACAAGCTTCAAGCTGCTGCTCAGCAATTGGGTGCTGATCAGGGCGATCTAATGAACGGCTTAAAAGAAATGATACCTCAGGTTGTCGATAAATCTTCTAGCGGCGGCAGCTTACTCGACTCAGTGGGCGGCATTGGCGGCTTAGCGAGTATGGCGAGTAAATTCTTGAAGTAGCACTACAAGAACAATTAATCCTTAGAAAGGCCGCCATGCGGCCTTTTTATTTGCTCTTTTAAACTACTAAAACCTGATTTCCAGCATTCATATCCACGACTAATTCCAAACCGCAAAATTACTCAATAAGTCTTTTGTCCATCAGGCACATTTAGCTTACACTCATCGCCGTAACAAAAAGAGCCTTAACGAAGCGAGCGTTTATGAACTTAGCAAATAAAATAGCCATCGCCCTCCTCTTAGGAATCGGAGTTGGGTTAATAATAAATGTCTTTAATCTAGCGAGCCTTACGTGGGTCGATAATTATTTAATTAATGGCATATTCCAAGTCGGCGGCCAGTGGTTTATCAACGCCTTAAAAATGCTCGTTGTACCATTGGTCTTATTTTCTCTGATACCTGGCATTGTCGGTATTGGTGACGTGCGCTTACTTGGCAAGATCGGCACTAAATCCTTGGTGCTTTACATCGCCACTACCGCGATCGCGATCATGACCGCAATTACATTTGCGGTCGTCGCCGACATCGGCACTGGAGCAAATCTGACGCTCGATCAAGCATTTGAGGGCCGCCAAGCGGCACGCAGTTTTAGCGAGATAATAATTGGAATTGTACCGCCCAATATTTTTTCATCGATGGCGAACTCAGACATGCTTGCTATCATTTTCTTTTCGATATTCTTTGGCATTGCGCTTTTAATAGAAATAAAAAAATCGAAAGAATTATTTTCTATTATCGAACAGGTCAACGGTGTTGTTATGCGCATGGTTGATATTGTGATGCTGTTCGCGCCGTATGCTGTATTTTGCTTGGTCGCAAAAGTCATTGCCGAACTCGGCATCGATCTCGTATGGAAGTTGGCGGGTTATTTCATCGTCATCATGTTTGCCTTACTCTTCCATGCCTTAGTCACGCAAATGGCGATATTCAAAGTATTCACAGGGTTAAGCATAAACACCTTCCTGAAAAAAGTACGTACCGCCCAACTTTTTGCATTCAGCACCTCAAGTTCGGGCGCCACAATTCCGGTCACCCTAAGGACAATGCAAGAGCGGTTTGGAGTAGATCGCGCTGTTTCGTCGTTTAGTGTGCCGTTCGGCGCCACCATCAATATGGATGGCACAGGCATGATGCAGGGTGTGGCCACCGTATTTATTGCGAACCTATATGGCATTGAACTTGGTTTGGCGGGTTACACCACAGTGGTGGTCACGGCAGTATTAGCATCTATTGGAACCGCGGCAGTCCCGGGCGTCGGTTTAGTTATGCTGACTTTGGTATTTAGTCAAGTAGGCTTGCCACTTGAAGCGATTGGCCTCATCTTAGGCATAGACAGAATCATAGATATGACCCGCACGGCGGTAAACGTCACGGGCGATGCTGTTATTACCAGTATCGTGGCTAAGAGCGAAGGTAAAATGGATTTAGATGTCTATAACGACCCGAACGCAGGACTAGTAGATGATATAAACATTGAGGGCGACGACATCGTGGTAAGAGAAGCTTAGAAAACCCAAAATATGCAATTAAAAAGGGGGGCACAAAGCCCCCCTTTTTAATATTAAGACGTTTTTATCAAAACACTAGATGCCCAAAGAGTCATACGATTCTTTAATTCTCTCTAAGGCAATCATCATTCCTGCCGTGCGTAAATCCGGAATACGATTATCTGAGCGCCATTTCTTACTCATCACCTGATAACCTTCTCGCATTACGTCATCTAAACCTGATCGAACCAAATCTAATTCTGTTGGCCCTTCGATAATTTTCGAAAGCTTGTCCTGTGGAATTTTTTTACCGACCAGCTCCTCAATTATCCCAATCATATCAAGCGTTTGGCGCTCGTGCTCACGGCGTTGCATGCGCCCAAAACGAATGTGGCTTAAATTTTTCACCCACTCAAAATACGACACGGTGACACCACCTGCATTGGCGTATAAATCAGGGATAACCAAGCATTGCCGATCTCGCAATAGCTTGTCTGCACTATAAGTAATCGGACCATTAGCCGCTTCAACAACAATGTTAGCTTTTATATTCTTAACGTTACCGGTATGAATCACCCCTTCCAAGGCAGCAGGGATAAAAATATCGCAATCAAGCGCCAATACTTGTTCGGTATCTTCTTGATAGCCTTTATACCCTTTGACCCCACCATTTCTATGAATGTAAAGATGCAATCCATCAATATCAATACCCTCTTGATCAACGATAGCACCATCGTGTTCGAGCACAGCGATAATTTTAGAATCGTCTTCTTGACTCAAGAACTGAGCAGCGTGGTAACCAACATTGCCCAAGCCCTGAACTATAATACGCTTATCCTTTAATGTGCCATCGAGGCCCGCCCACTTAATATCTTCAAGGTGTCTAAACGCTTCCCGTAAAGCGTATTGAATACCTCGACCCGTGGCTTCTACCCGTCCACGAATACCGCCCTTACTAACAGGCTTTCCTGTCACACACCCCCAACTATTAAGGTCATTTGGGAAAAGACGTTTATATTCATCGGCCATCCACGCCATCTCTCGCTCGCCCGTTCCCATATCGGGTGCGGGTACATTTTGCGCCGGGCTAATTAATGACCGTTTGGCGAGCTCTTGAGTAAAGCGTCGTGTGATTCGCTCTAGTTCGTGCTCTTCCCACTCACTCGGATCCACCACTAAGGCACCTTTAGAACCGCCAAATGGCGACTCCACTAGTGCGCATTTGTATGTCATCAGGGCCGCTAGCGCTTCAACTTCTTGTTGATCGGCATGAGGCGAATATCGAATACCGCCCTTAACAGGCTCACGATGCTCAGAGTGCACCGAACGGTAGCCAGTAAATGTGTATAATTTTTTACGTAAACGCACACCAAATCTAACCGTATAGGTCGAATTGGCGACCTTGATCTTATGTCTTAAATCGTCAGACAGCCCAACTAAATCGGCCGCTTGATCAAACATTTTTTCAACTGAGCTTAAAAACGTTTCGTCTCTTTTTGTCATTAGTTGTTCTTCAAAACATCATCAAATTATGTGCGCAGTATGCTCTGAATATTCAATTTTTCAAGCATATTTGAGACTTGTAAGAATTCATTTTTAGAACATTTCTTTATACAACCAAGCAGCTAAAATTATTAGGCTCATCAGCACTAAACAACGACGCAAAATCTGGGGATTCACCGTTAACAATAATTGAGTACCTAGGTAGGCTCCGATTACTTGTCCACATAGCATGAGCAAACCAATAGCCCAATAAATTTTCCCAAAGTAAGCAAACACAAGTAACGATCCAAAATTGCTGGCAAAGTTTAGTGCTTTAGCTGTCATTGTTGCTTTTTTGATCGGGGTACCAAGCAAGCCTCCTGCAGCCATGACAAAAAAAGAGCCGGTCGCGGGCCCAAAAAAACCATCATAGAAACCAATTAAAGGCACGATAGTAACGCCATAAATACGTTTAGACAGTCTTTGCTTGGCCTTCATCACGGTGCGATTTGCCAAAAGAAAGTAAAACGAAATACACACGATGACGAAGGGAATTACATATTTGAATGCATTTGGATTAATCCCTTGTACTAATATAGTCGCCAACAAAGCACCTAAGAATGACGCCAGCATCCAGTAACGGATATTTTTGAAGCGAATATATTTGCCACATAGAAGTTTAATAGTCGCCGTCCCGGAACCTGCAGCGGCTTGCAATTTATTAGTACCCAGCGCATCAATGGTTGGAACACCTGCCAATAGCAAGGCAGAAATGGTCAATAGCCCACCGCCACCAACCAGAACGTCAAGATAGGCAGCGATCACAGAAACGCACAACAGCATCACAATAATCAGCAATGACAATTCGCTTAAATCAGCCAAAACGCGATAACGATAAGTAACAATGAAATTTCATCTTTCAAAGGTAGCCAATAGAACCTTTTAAGATGTCACTGTCGACCTTGCCCCAAAACCAGTTTAATCACAAAAATCACACACCAAACGAGCCCAATGGTGACAGTTAGCTTCCAAAAAAAAGAGGTCGAGATGAGGTCAAACCAAAGGTCGGCAATAACGAGCATTACCCATGCGACAAAAATCCAAAGAGTCATATTCTTCATCGTCTTAGCCTAACTCTTTAAGTACTCGGACCGCAACTCTTCGATGCGGTCTCTGGTGCGCGCGGCTTGCTCAAATTCCAAATTTTCAGCGTACTCGTACATCTCTTTTTCTAGCTCAGACATCATCTTCGCTAATTGTTTTGGATCATCTGGCAAGGGCTTGCCCGAGCCTCGAGCCTTAGACTTACCGACCAATTGCGTTGCTTCGCTGGTCGCCCCATCAATAATATCTCTCACCGCTTTGCGCACACTTTGCGGGACAATGCCCTTGTCAGTATTGTATTGCTCTTGCTTAGCACGCCGACGATCAGTTTCATCCATAGCAATTTTCATCGAGCGCGTGATTTTATCGGCATATAAAATTGCCCTACCATTTAGATTACGAGCAGCACGACCAATGGTTTGAATGAGAGAGCGTGTTGAGCGCAAAAACCCTTCTTTGTCTGCATCTAAAATGGCAACCAAAGATACTTCTGGCATATCAAGGCCTTCTCTAAGTAGATTGATACCTACCAACACATCAAATTCGCCAGCGCGCAAGTCTCGTATAATCTCGACGCGTTCTACAGTATCAATATCTGAATGCAAGTAACGCACCTTAACCCCGGCCTCACTCAGATAATCAGTTAAGTCTTCCGACATGCGTTTGGTTAAGGTTGTTATTAGTACACGCTCGTCTTTTTCGACCCGTTTATTAATTTCAGAAAGGACGTCATCTACTTGAGTGCCGACAGGTCGAACCTCAATCTGGGGATCAACCAAACCAGTTGGCCTAACTACTTGATCGATGGTGTCAGGGTTTTGCTCTATTTCAAAATCACCCGGCGTGGCAGAAACGAATACGCTTTGTGGCATGAGTCCTAGAAACTCTTCAAATTTAAGTGGTCGATTATCCATTGCAGAAGGTAATCGAAAGCCATATTCAACCAACGTTTGTTTGCGCGAACGGTCACCTTTATACATGGCACCTAATTGCGGCACCATGACATGGCTTTCGTCCAAAATCATAAGCGCATCCGGCGGCAGATAGTTAATCAAGGTGGGCGGCGCCTCGCCCGGTTTTGCGCCAGAAAGAAAGCGAGAATAGTTTTCGATGCCATTGCAATAACCAAGCTCTTGCATCATCTCCAAATCAAACAAAGTTCGTTGTTCGAGTCTTTGTGCCTCAACAAGTTTATCAAGGCTACGTAATTGCTCTAAACGTTCACGCAGCTCCAAACGGATATGCTCGCACGCCTCAAGCACGCGAACTCGTGGCGTTACATAATGTGATTTGGGGAAAATAGTAGTGCGCTTTAATTCCTCTTCAATACTTCCAGTAAGAGGATCAAATTTAGAAATCTTTTCAACGTCTTCACCAAACAATTCTATACGAATTGCGTATCGTTCAGATTCTGATGGAAAAACGTCAATCACATCTCCCCTCACTCTGAAGGTAGAGCGTTTTAATTCAGCATCATTGCGCGTGTATTGCATTTCGGCTAGACGCTTTAACACCGCACGTTGATCCATGATGTCACCAACACTTATATGCAAAATCATTTCGTGATACGCCTGAGGGTCACCAAGACCGTAAATCGCAGATACCGTCGCCACGATGATAACGTCTTCTCGCTCGAGCAAAGCTTTAGTCGCTGAAAGACGCATTTGATCTATATGCTCATTGACCGACGCATCTTTCTCAATAAAGGTGTCTGAGCTTGGAACGTAAGCCTCGGGCTGATAGTAATCGTAGTACGAAACAAAATACTCCACAGCATTGTGCGGAAAGAAGTCTCGCATTTCGGAATAAAGTTGTGCCGCCAAGGTCTTATTGGGAGCCAAAACGATAGTTGGACGTTGCACTGTTTGAATAACATTAGCAATGGTAAATGTTTTACCAGACCCGGTCACACCCAGCAGTGTCTGAAATGCTTCACCATCGCTTAAACCGCTAACCAAAGTCTCTATCGCGGTGGGTTGATCACCGGCTGGGGTGTAATCACTTACTAATTGAAAATCTCGCTTCATTGGTTTCTACGGCTTTAAAAGCAAACGGTTGATTATAGGCACTGCAAACGATGGAGTTTACATCATCACTTGCGAGACTAGCGGATATTGTCTATTCTAAAGCCCGATAGCTTAAGGAATAAGCAAATCCAAGACTTTAATTATTTAGATTATCAGCAATGCTCGGACGAATTGACGTGCGCAGTTATGCATTGCTTAAACATTCTCATGGAGGAGAACATGCAACACTTAATTAAAAAACCAACTAAAGTATCAACTAAAACCTCAATTAAAAACACAGACCTTAACCACTCAACACAGCAGACCACACAAGCATCCCTAAGCCAACACGCACTTAAATGCATGGGCTTTACACTACTCGAGCTGTTAATCACCGTGAGTCTATTGTCGATTATTTTAACGAGCGGCACTCCACAACTGGCTAAGGCGCTTGACAACGCTAGAAACAAAGCGCAAGGCTCGCAATTGCAAGAAAGTCTCGGTCTTGCTCGTAGCTTTGCGATTGCACACCTCGTCGATGTGGTCATCTGCCCTGCTCAAAATGAACAAAAGATGCAGTGCAAAGATAAAACACAAAGTAATGAAAATTGGAGTTTTGGCTGGCTAGTCTTTGCTGACCAAAACCGTGATGGGCAATTAAACAATGACGAGCGAATTTTACAAAGCCTGCCTCTAGTACGAGGTCAAGCCGTTGTCTTTAATCAAAATGGACGATTACGATTCTTCGCAGATGGAAGAGCCAGAAGCGCTGGTTTTTACGTCTGTAATGTAAGCCAATCGTCGGAGCGATATATACGACTTTTACACACAGGAAGAACCCGTATCAGCAATGAATTATCAGAGATCCAAGCAAGCCAATGCCAGGCGACTATTAATACTTAAAATATCAAAAAAATTAACGCAAATTCCGGCACCAGGGGTTGACCAACTATAAGGGAATCAGTAGCATGCGCGCTCTTGTTAAAAATGTTCCCCGATAGCTCAGTTGGTAGAGCAAATGACTGTTAATCATTGGGTCGCTGGTTCGAGTCCAGCTCGGGGAGCCATTTAAGACATTTGATTTTAAAAGGAAATTATAAACACAACATTTTTGTATCCCTCAATACATTGATTTGGGAATGGTCATCACTCTGCGCCAGACAACAAACTCACATTACCACCCGATGCGGTTGTATCAATGCATAGGTGTCGTTCTACCTGACAATACTCAACAATATTGGCATCACTTATTAACGGAATAATGCTGCCATTGCGTTGTGCGAGCGCTTGTTTAACGTTTTGTGCATATTCCGGCTCAGCCCATAAGCATACGCCGCTTAACCCTTGTAATCGACTTAAGTCTTGAATATCAACCTCACCATTGAGCGCACTCTGGCCACTTGCACCGGGACAAATAACAAGCGCCGGCGCTCCTTGCTCGCGAACTTGTTGCGCTTGAGCAGTAGCAGCCTCAAGTGTGGGGCCTAAACACAAAATCAAACCTCTTGTTAGCGTGCGTAATTGGTTTGATTCACCGGTTGCACTTGGCATGGTTTGCGTACTCAGCTCTTTTTCCTCGGTTTCTAACGCGTTAATCGCTCGCTGTATCTGTTCAAACGACAATGATCTGGCATCGGTCTTAACGACCGAAGGCGCGGTTTTTCTTGCGTAAAAACGCGATAAATAATTAGGGCCACCCGCTTTTGGGCCTGTACCTGATAGGCCTTCTCCACCGAATGGCTGACTACCGACTACAGCCCCAATTTGGTCACGGTTGACATAGATATTGCCAACTTTTAGAGTTTTACTGACATAATCGGCGCGCTCATCAATTCGTGTATGTAAACCAAACGTTAAACCATAACCACTGTCGTTGATTGCATTTAGTACACTGTCTAATTCATTCGCTTTAAAGGTGGCGAGATGCAAAACAGGGCCAAAAACTTCCTTTTGGAGCGCCTCAATACCGGTTACTTTTATCAACGCGGGCGCTACGAAATTTTTATCGTTTAGACCGTTCAATTGCTTAATTAAGCGACCTTCCGACTTGGCGGATGCTACGTATTCTCGGATAGCATGGGCGGCCTGCTGCGTAATAATAGGGCCTACGTCGCTTGATAAATTCCATGGATCTCCGACATTTAACTCATCCATGGCACCACACATCATTTTAGTAAATGCCTCAGCAATATCTTCTTGCACATACAATACGCGCAGTGCTGAGCATCGTTGTCCGGCCGATTGAAAGGAGGATGCCACTACGTCTTTAACGGCCTGCTCAGGTAGCGCGGTAGAATCAACAATCATGGCGTTGATGCCACCTGTCTCAGCAATTAATTGAGCATTAGGCGATAAGTGCTTAGCCATATTGCGATGAATGTGCTGGGCGGTTCTGGTGGAGCCAGTAAAACAAATGCCGCTCACCTTAGGATTCGAGCTTAACTCGGCGCCAATCAACGCGCCCGTGCCCGGTAATAGTTGCAATACATTTTTAGGCACACCTGCTTGATAAAACAAACTCACCGCGAAAGCGGCAACTAAAGGCGTGCTCTCCGCGGGTTTGGCAATCACTGCATTACCAGCAGCTAGTGCAGCGGTGAACTGGCCAGTAAAAATGGCCAAGGGAAAATTCCACGGCGAAATACATACATACAAACCACTGCATGGTGCATCGCCATAGGCCTCAGCTTGCTGGGCATAGTAGTTCAAAAAATCAATGGCTTCGCGTAGTTCGGATATAGCGTCAACCGCTATCTTGCCAGCTTCACGCGTTAGCAGTGCAAAAAACTCTCCGGCATTGTCCTGATATAACTGCGCTACTTTGCGCAAAACATCGGCGCGCGTCTTAACTGATGTTTGCTGCCAAGTTTCGCTATTATCGATGGCTGTGCGCACGTCGTTAATACTGGCCTGCGTGACAGACCCAATTTCATCAGACTGTCGTGCCGGGTTATACAGAGTTAGGTTATCTGCGCCTTCAAACGGACTTGCCATCATGGGTTGTGCACTCCATTGTTTGCTAGCAAACGACTCACGTGCATTTTGGTATCGAGCTCGATCTAGAGTTTCATCAATATCTAAACCGACTGAATTCGCGCGCTCAGGTGCATACAAGTCTTTAGGTAGAGCGATAGTCGGTTTTATTGGCGAATCGAAGTTTAAAAATGGATCGGCTACGACATCGGCGACTGGTACATCGGTGTCGACGATCTGATTAACAAATGAAGAGTTGGCACCGTTCTCAAGTAAGCGTCTTACGAGGTAGGCAAGTAAATCTTTGTGTTTGCCTACTGGAGCATAAATACGACAAGGTATTTCTGCTTGCTCCATTAAAATCCGATAGGCCGCCTCTCCCATGCCGTGCAGACGTTGAAATTCATAATCAGTCGTATCGCTCGTCATGCTCAAAATAGCGGCGATGGTATGTGCGTTATGCGTAGCAAACTGCGGATAGATCCTATCTTGCATGCTCAGTAATTTTTTAGAACAACAAATATAAGACACATCCGACGCCCACTTTTGCGTGAATACCGGATAACTATCCAAACCAAGCACCTGTGCTTGCTTAATTTCTGAATCCCAATACGCGCCTTTGACCAAGCGCACCATAATTCGGCGGTCAAGTTTTTCCGCTAAAGCATATAGAAAGTCGATCACAAATGGTGCGCTCTTATTATAGGCCTGCACCACCACACCAAAACCGTCCCATGACTTTAATTCCGGCTTGGCGAGCACTTGCTCAATCAACTCAAGCGACAAATCTAAACGATTGGCTTCTTCAGCATCAATATTTAGCCCCAAACCACCTTGTTTGGCCAATAAAGCCAACTCCAATAGCTTAGGCGCGAGCTCTTGTATAACTCGCTCGCTTTGCAAGCCTTGATAACGAGGATGCAAGGCGGTGAGCTTAATCGAAATTCCTGGATTTTTTGCGACCTCGTTACTGGCCGCATTAGCGTTTAAACTCTTTATAGCGCGGGCATAAGAATCAAAATACTTATCGGCATCAGCTTGCGTTAGCGCCGCTTCACCAAGCATGTCATACGAATAGGAATATCCGTTTTGTACTTGCTTACGCCCGTGTTCTATCGCCTGATTAATAGTCTGACCTAATACAAATTGCTGCCCCATTTCCTTAAGTGCCAGCTTCACACCTAGACGAATAACCGGAGTGCCGACCGTCTTAATCGCACCACGCAAAACAGAAAACAACTCTGTTTCTTGTGAATCATCCAGTACTTTACCAGACACGATAAGCCCCAAAGTCGCAGCATTTACCAAGCGAGATGAAGATTGACCAATATGATCGTGCCACCCAGATGACACAATTTTATCTTCAATTAGGTCATCAATAGTGGCCTTGTCTGGCACTCGCAGCAAGGCCTCTGCTAGGCACATTAAGGCAATACCCTGGTCGGTTGATAAACCGTATTCCGCTAAAAACTGTTCCATTAGACCGGGCGAATTATCGGCTCGTATTAACTCTACTAGTTGGCGGGCTTTGTCATCTGTGTCGAGCCGCTGCTGTGCATTCAAACCATAACGCGCATTAAGTGCTTTAAGGGCATCGAACTCATGCTTAAGTCGTGCTTGTTGCAATGCCTTACGATGGACGGATAAATCGGTCATAATTTGTCTCGCGACGGTCAACTAATACACTCTTATCCTACTCACAAGAAGAAATCCTTTTTTCCTATTAAATAGATATAATAAAGAAAATATACTGTTTTTATCTTTAAAATAAAACTAAAAGACTAAAATATGAACTATATAAGAGAATTAGACTCCTACGACAGAAAAATTATTGAAGCGCTTTCAAGTGACGGCCGGATGCCCGTTACAGCTGTAGCCGAACGCGTAGGCTTATCGAAAACGCCGTGCCAAACGCGCATAAAACGACTACAAAACGACGGCTTTATTAAAGGCTTTAAGGCGGTATTGGATCATCAAAAATTTGGCCGCGACCATATCGCCTTCGCCGAGGTTACTCTGTCTGATACACGTGAAAATGCACTACAAAAGTTTAACGAAGCAGTTGCGTCTATTGATGAAATTGAAGAATGTCATATGATCGCCGGTTCCTTCGACTATTTACTAAAAGTGCGTACTTCAAACATCAACGCCTATCGAAAAGTGCTGGGCGAGTCTATTTCAAGCTTGCCACATGTTGCCAATAGCTCGACTCATGTAGCGATGCAATCAATCAAAGAAGCAGGGTAATTATGTGCCCTGCTTCTTTAACGAAATTTGCACTAAGGCTTGCGGAACAAAAAGGTAAAACGATCACTATTACCTGATACACCATCTTCGCCGACTTCTTTAGTCAACTCATCAGTAGCTCGATAATGCAAATCACTCGAGCCAGCAAATACAAAACCCGCTGCTTGTACTTCTTCGATGATAGTAACAGGGTCAGCGCGACGTCTGTTTTCATCATTGTGCACTTCATTATGCCTGCGTGTGTGATCCACAACGCCATAGATACCGCCTGATTTTAGCGCCGCAAATGATGCTCGATTAACGTTCATCCGACCAACGTCATCAAAGTTGTGCATGTTGCGAAAAGTAAGGATGGCGTCATAACCTGATTCATTAAAAGTAAATTCGTTAATACTTCTCAAACGCGGTAAATTACCATCAACAACCTCAATTTCAGAAGTGCCTATCACCTCAACTTTATCCATACCTTCTTGTTTAACAAGCTCTTCAGCACGATTGGTGAACAAAGCGACATTCAACTCGCCTTCATCGCGTAGCGCTAGACCTAATATTTTGGTGTACCAGCCGCCGCCAGGAATAAGCTCAAGCACTTTCATTTGTGGCGTAATTCCAAAAAAGTCTAACGTTTCGATCGGCTTACGATTAGCGTCTCGGTCAACGTCGTCACCTCTAATCTCAGCCTTCATGGCAGCCGCTACGGCCGTTGCCATAGGCGTTTCATCCTCAGCTTGCGCGATCTCTATTGCGCAGCTAGCTACAAGAAAAAAACCTACTAACGTAAGTATCTGAACTTTCATCGATATACCTCTTTTGAAATTAATTAATTAATGAGTTAGCTAAATTCAGGCGCACGCTTTTCAACAAATGACGCTACACCTTCCGTACCATCGGCCGCATTAGCACTGTCCCGAATAGTATCTGATTCTAGATTCATTTGTGTTTCAAGGTCATTACTAAAGCTGGCAACTAGAAGTTGCTTGATCGCAGCGTTAGCATTGAGCGAACCATTCACAAAACTTTGAGCTAAGGCCTGCGTTTGCTCTTCCAATTGATCGTGCGGCACCACCTGATTAATTAACCCCCATTGTTCGGCTTCCTCAGCACTTAAAACTCTATTAGTGAACATTAACTCTCTTGCCTTACGCAAACCAATCAAACGCGGTAGAAAATAACTTGAGCTACCATCGGGGCTCAATCCAATCTTACTGTAGGCCAGAGTAAATTTTGCTTTATCACTGGCAATCACCATGTCAGCCGCGACCGCAATACTAAATCCAGCACCCGCAGCCACACCATTTACAGCCGCAATAAGCGGTGCTCGCATACGCTCAAAAATAGAAATTGCGATATGCAATTGGTCAGCTATAGCTTTGACCGTATCACCCGCAGAAGTCTCACTCTCGTACATGGCTCTGACATCCCCACCGGCACAAAAAAACTTGCCGGTTCCCGTTAAAATAACCGCTTTTATTTCCGCGTTTTCACTGCACTCTTTGGCCACAAGCGCCAACTCAGTAGTGAGCGCTAAATTCATGCCATTAGCATCGTCGGGACGGTTTAGAGATATAGTCGCCACGCGATCCTTAACCACATAGCCGAGAGTTTCATAATTATTCATGATGTTTAACCGTTATTAATGACTTATAAATTTATAAACTTAAATACTGTACTTAGACAATTTTATCGCAGATAAGGTTACGCTAATTTCTTGTGCTTAAATAGCTCTCTTTGTATGCACTGCTTAGCTAAAGTCATAGTTAGATTTTAACTTAAGTTGTGATATGCATTGTCAAAAAACGATGTGTTTTAATCGCTGCAATTATAGACCAATACAAATGAAGAAGTGTTTAAAGCTAGTAACATTAAGCATGGACGGCGCGCCCTCTAATTGCACGCGATTATGCTCTCAGCCCTATATTTTTATTTAGTCTATTTCACTAATTAGAAAGGCCCCAAGACTTTGACTGTCTGGCTTGTTAATAGTTCTAAAAGATCTTCTAAAAATCCACCAACCGCTACTAAAACTGCGTTCATTAAAATCAATACCTACGCCGTTAAAGGTGCGATTATTGTTGACCGCCACCAATGTCCCTGAAGGCGCGTCATCAGCTGCTTCCGTATGTGCTATGTCTTCCGCCATAATGATGGGAAAGTGATTAAACATAAACGAGCGAGGCCCATTCGCGCTGCTTAACTGCCCGTCTATTTCAATAGACCGGCTACAAGAATCAACGCCCTCTGACCTTGAAGAACCGCAGGCGCTATGCAATGGCACGACGCCATCATCCCCACCCGAAATAAATGGCGAGGTTAGACCACCATCACCCGCCGCTATACGTAACCTTGGAATACTATTAAAGGTGGTACCAGTGCTGCGGGCGACCGACGGACGAAGATCATTGACTATACCTAAATCACTAACCGAATTCACATCGGCATTAAGGATAAGCCCAGCGAGTAAGTCAGCTGTACCCGAGAGTAAAGGGTTACTAACGACACTTGCAGCTAAATCGGCAAGTTCTGTGCCACCACCTGCACCCACAACATCGAATGTCGCGGTCACACGAAATTTCTGTGTATCAACGCCCCATTGATTTAAGCGACTCAAAAAATGACGCGTAACCAAATCACCGGTTGAAGCTGTAATAATCAAACAGCCGTTGACACAAGCACCCGTATCAGCGATGACATTAATTTGATCGCGAAGACTAATGTTTTGAGCATTTAGGCGTTGCGTAGAATCAAAAAAGATAAAGTGATCGACAAAAGGACGTAGGACACCCGACTGCGCACGCGCGTCAGCCTCTCGGGCTTCTTGATTTATGTCTTGATCAAAAGCAAGTAGCTGCAAACCGTGCACATAAATAACTGGTTTGCCAGCAATACTTGCATTGGAGGTCGATGCGAACCCAATACAGGCCAGAAAAATACATAGTATGACTGCTCTCATTTTACTCTCCTATGGTTTCCAATATGGTTT
>CAYSUU010000001.1:92729-135332 GCA_964434375.1 uncultured Gammaproteobacteria bacterium
TATGGTTTCCAATATGGTTTTCAATAATTTTGTATACGCTATTTATTTTACAAAGCGATTCGACTTATTTGGCATTTAGTAATCTTAGTTATACTCTCACTCTTCACTCTTGGAGCCACTACCTAGACCTTTTAAAAAATCTATTCGCTGCTGAACGTCAGGGTCAGTGTATTGAACATCCTCATATTCAGAAAAGGCAACAGCCGGCAAACCAAAACCAGTCAGCGGTAAAGCCACAGGTGTATCAGCAACCTCACTTGGCTCTGCTCCTCGAAACGCGTTGCGTACACGTAAGTTATAAGGACCTTGAGATCCTGCATCTTTCAAGGCCTGTTGATGTGCTCTCAATAACATTATGTCATTACCACTCTTCATTCGTCCTTCAGTTTGCAATTGAACAAGGGGTCTACCTGAGCTGGCGTCTTCTAGGATGGCATCAACAAAATAGTAGCCCGACTCAAACACGCTAAACTGTAACGGCAAAAGCAAGAATTCTCCTTCGGCCCGAGTATATGGCATCGAATCTAACCTAGCGGCAGCCGTTCCGAACTTAAAAGGCACAGTGGCAATCAAGTTTTGTTCATTTACGTCAACATTAAACTTAACAAACATCTCGCTCACGATACTTTTTTCTGCAAATAAACCACTATCAAACTCTGCACGATATTCATTATTAGTATCTCGAATAAAGTCTAAAGCGTTCTCTGCCGATAATTCTTCGTTTGAAACACCAGACACAACCACGGCGGTTGCATTAATCGCATCATTCTCTTGAGCACCATTGACGATTACTCTTGCTATGATTGTTTCACCGTTAAAATACTGAAACTTGTCAGTCGCAGCGGCCAGCGAGACCGGTAATTCGCCGCCCTCTCCATCTGGGAATTTAAGCTCGACTTCGGATTCTTGAAAAGGTTTTTTGGTCGCCACCAAATCCGCATCGACAACCACTTGAGAGTTAGCAGGGTAACGTGCAGTTTGCTGATAGGCATCAGCCAGCTCGTCAAACTTATCCGCTAAGTCGGCACCAAGAAACTCATCAACAGTCTTACTATTACTCTTATTGGGTTTAGGTGGTTTACTCACCGCCACGGGTCCTTGTTGATCGACAGGCTCAATAACAAGCTCATCCTTTTGATTATTTATGGGCGGCTCGACTGGGCGTGACACAAACTGCCACAGCATAACGCAAATCGCGATAATTAATACCGCCGCGAACAGCTTTTTTCGCGAGCCTGGCTTCATTGCTTTCTTAAGGTGCCTCAGAGTTATCTATTTATTAAATTTCAACACCGGACCGATATCACTATAACCGTTATAAGCATCGCATCTAGCATTCAGGCAAACAGCATTCCCCATGCCAAATTAGATTATCAAACTAATTGATAGAGTGTCTAATATTTTTCGTGAATACCAGCTGCCCTGACCTTCGTATAACCGGTTCCCATGCAGATTTAATAGACATTTTGTGTTGTATTTTAAGTGATGTCGGTATTAGTATTCTAAAGTCCGTGCGCAATAAGACATTGATATGACTCAAAGCCTTAAAAAAGTCCCTGGTGAAACCGGTCTACCTTTGGTTGGCCACTCTATTCACTTTATGCAAGACTGCAACAAGCTGTTCGAAAGAATGGTCACCAAATACGGGCCGATCTATTCCAATAGATACTTAAAAGTGAAGTCGGTTCACTTAATGAGTCCACAAGGAAACGAATTCATATTGCTAGACCGCGACAATAACTTCTCAAGCAAACTCGCCTGGAACCAAAGCTTGAAACACTTATTTCCGAACGGCCTAATGCTGCGTGACGCAGAAGAGCATCGTCACCATCGACGCTTGATGAGCGCGCCTTTTAAAGCCAAAGCACTCAAAACTTATGTCGACAGTATGAATCCAGAAATCAACGGCACTATCGCTGGTTGGGGCTTACAAAAGGACTTCCATTTTTATCCTGCAATCAAACAACTCACACTTAGTCTTGCCGCTAATGTCTTTATTGGTGAATCCTTAAACAAAGAAAGCGCAAAAGTTAACGAGGCGTTCGTGAGTTTGGTAGAGGCGTCAATGGTGATTATTCGTTATCCGATGTTGGGTAATAAGTATCAACGAGGCATCAAAGCGCGTGCTTATTTAGAACATTATTTTCGCAGTCGCATTCCCGCTAAAAAAGCATCTAAGGACACCGACATGTTCGCCGAAATTTGCCGCGCGGAACAAGATGATGGCAATTGCTTCACCGATCAAGACATTGTTGACCATATTATTTTTCTAATGATGGCAGCACATGACACCACCACCAGCGCGCTTTCATCGGTATGTTATTGCTTAGCGAAAACACCAGAGTGGCAAGAAAAGATTCGGACCGAAATTAACTCGATCAACAGCGTCACTATTAGCTACGCGCAAATGCCTGAACTACCAAGCGTAGACCTTGTTCTTAAAGAAGCCTTACGCTTACATCCGCCCTTGCCAGTGATACCACGCACCGCAACTAAAGGTTGCGAGTTCGAAGGTTATAAAATCGCTAAAGGTGACCACGTTATGGCCAGCCCTTATTTTACCCAACATATTGAAGAAATCTGGAGTGACCCGAAAAAATTTGACCCAGATCGTTTTAGTAAAGAACGCGCTGAACATCTAAAACACAAACATGCTTGGATTCCATTCGGAGGCGGTGCGCACAAATGCCTTGGCCTAAATTTTGCCGAGCTACAAATTAAATTGGTCTTATTTCACTTATTAAAAAATTATAGGATTAGCGTTCAAGACAATTACACTATGCCTTTCAAACCAGCACCTATTGGCAAACCTTTAGACTTGCTACCTCTAGCTTTAAAAGCTATTTGAATCAAAGCGCATCGACGTTTAAATATTCGTACTTACTTCCAAATATCGTCTTCAAAGTCACCCTGAATATCACAATCGACGCGTTTAAAAGCCATGACCTTTCCGGTTATTTGTTTGGCTTGATAGTCACGCGTAACCGCAATCACTGTTTTGCTCAAACAAATAAGGGCAATCACGTTAATGACTGCCATTAAACCAAAAGCCATATCGGCAAGCGCCCAAATCACTTTTAATTCAAGCAAACTGCCGCTAAACATCATGGTTAAAAAGATGATGGTGAATAGTCCACGCCCGGTTTTATTATCTAATTTAAAGAAATGGAGATTACTTTCTGCATAAGCATAGTTAGCAACAACCGATGTAAAACCAAACAAAGCAATGGTTACAGCCACGAAATCGCCACCGTAAGCGCCTAAATGCTCAGTCATGGCACGCTGCGTTAATCGAATACCTTCCATCTCAGGTGATGAAGCGCCACCCGCCAACATGATTACAAAGGCTGTGCAACTGCAAACAATAATCGTATCTAGGAACACACCAAGCATTTGAATATAACCTTGAGAAGCAGGATGATTTGGGTGTGGCGATGCGCTAGCGGCCGCTTGCGGGACGCTGCCAGCCCCTGCTTCATTAGAATATAAACCGCGTTGGATACCATTTTTAAGCGCCGCGGCAAAAGTACCTGCACCGGCTTCTTGCCAACCAAAAGCCGACTTAACAATGGTTAAAAGTAACTCCGGTAGTTGAGCTATATTGATAATGCTTATGCTCACCGCAACCAACACAAATCCAACGCCCATAATAGGCACGACAAGCTCACAAAAACGAGCAATCGAACGTAAGCCGCCCATAACAATCACACCAGCAAACAAAGTGATCACCGCGGCCGAGCCAATAACTGGAAATTGGTAGCTATGATTTAAAGCATCAACAATGGTATTAGTTTGAGTAGCACTGAATACAAAGCCGTAACCAAACAATAAAGAGATCGAAAACAGCATGCCCAAATACGGGCGTTTCAAACCTTGTCGGATGTAATACGCTGGCCCGCCGCGAAACTCGCCACTGCTGTCTCGAACTTTATAAACTTGAGCCAGTAAACTCTCTGCAAACCCCGTTGCCATACCTAAGAGCGCAATCACCCACATCCAAAATACCGCGCCTGGCCCACCAACAGTGATGGCAATGGCGACACCTGCAAGGTTACCGGTGCCTATTCTGGCGCTGAGGCTGGTACACAAAGCCTGAAAAGAGCTTATACCTTGATTATCGGCCCTACGACTATTACGCAATAGCGAAAACATATGCTTAAAACTGCGTAATTGAATTAAGCCTAAGCGCGCCGAGAACCAAACGCCAACGGCAATTAACAAATAAACTAAAACCTGGCCCCAAAGCACGCCATTAATTACACTTACAAAATCATAGAACATAGTGTTTTATATCGTATATCAGGCCAAATAAACCCTTAGAGCGGGAAGCTTTAAATGCTCTCCACTTAATTCTCACCCTGCTCGTAGGAAATACGGTAAATCGCGCCCGCTTGGTCGTCCGACACCAGCAAAGAGCCATCCGGCATCTGCAATAAGTCAGTTGGCCTACCCCAGTTTTGCTTACCTAGCAGCCAACCTTGCGCAAATACCTCATGCGGTTGCGCTTGGTTGTCTTCAACGGCCACAAAGCTAATAAAATAACCATCGGGAATTGATCGATTCCAAGATCCGTGGTGTGCAATCAAAAGATTATTTTTATATTTCGCGGGGAACATATCGCCGGTATAAAATTTCATACCCAGTGGCGCTGTATGTGCCGGCAATTCTAGTGCCGCAGACTCAAATTCTATATCAGGTGCGTCGAACACGTGATCTCTATGCCCTATCCCATACTCATACGGGTAACCAAAATGCTGACCACGTTTGCTAACGCGATTTAATTCGTCTGGCGGCAGGTCATCAGACCATAGATCACGTCCGTTGTCAGTAAACCACAACTCTTTGGTCAGGGGGTGCCAATCAAAGCCTACGGTATTTCGAATGCCACTCGCTTCAGTGCGCTTATCGCTGCCATCAGCATTTAAACTCGTAATAACGGCATACTTATCGCTTGATTCACAGATATTACATGGTGCACCCACCGGCAAATAAACTCGGCCATCTGGACCAAAGCCAATATATTTCCAACCATGGTGGCGATCAGACGGGTAACTATCATTCAATACAAGTGCTTCGGGTGGCTCGTCTAAAGACGATTCAATATCGTTAAAACTAATTAAACGATTAGGCTCGGCAACGTACAAAGCGCCATCGCGAAATGCGACTCCATTGGGCATAAACAAACCGCTCGCAACAACCATGACTTGATCGGCCTTAAAATCATCCATCACGCCTGTAACAGCATAGACATCGCCATTGCGCCCACCGTTTTCTCGACGGCCACGCGTACCGACAAACAAGGTTCCTTCATCGCCAAGCGTCATTGAACGAGCGCCCGGCGTTTGATCTGTCACCAAGTCAATCCGAAAACCTTCTGGCAAACGAATTTGCTGTAAATACTCTTCTTTAAAAGGCCCCTCAAAGGGGTTGCGAGCAATAACGACTGGGTTCTGGTCTATAACAGCTTCAGTCTCTGCACTAGTTAACGCAGGCAATAAAAGTGTGGTAAACGCGAAAGCACATAAAGCCAAAGTTTTAGAGAAAAAACGCATCATAAATCACAGTAAGTAAAATAAAGAAAATAGAATCGAGTTCAAACTTACACCACTATCTAAATCATAGCTAGACAGCAGGCATCACATTTTCTGGCTTTGCTGCAATAAACTCGGCTTGAGTATTACAGTGTTGATAAACAGACATAATTTGAGGGAATTTTGCCGTGTCACACTTAAACCTTAAGGCGTTGAACACCTGAGGGACAAGATATACATCAACCATAGACGGTTCGCTACCGCAGGCATAAGGGTTCGCCTCTATTTTGTGCTCTATTACAGAAAAAGTCTGCTCTACCCAATGCCGATACCAATCATTTTTTTGCTCTTCGCTGATCGAAAGGTTACTGGATAAATACTTTAAAACACGCAAATTATTAAGCGGGTGAATGTCGCAAGCAATCATGTTACAAAGCGCACGTTGCTTGGCTCTACGAGTAATATCATCCGCGTACAAAGCAGGCTTATAAGACTCATCTAGCCATTCTAATATGGCGTTTGATTGCGTTAATACTCTTGTTTCATCGATCTGCAAAGCGGGCACCAAACCTTGCGGATTCACCTTCAAGTACGCCTCCTCTTGCTGCTCATTTTGTAATAAGTCAATTGGAATAGTTTGATATTCAACTGCTTTAAGGTTTAAAGCTATACGCAAACGATAGGCACAGCTTGAGCGAAAATAATCGTAGAGTTTAAGCATAAATTGTAGCGCGATTGATTATTCGAATACTTAGGCCGGTTGAGAGCGATTTATAAAAGAAACGTTTTTCTTGTTCCGATCATCGCTTCGTTTCGATGCAGGCTCAAAATAAATAAGGGCTTGTAGAACAAGCCCTTATTTATAATTTACCAACAATAATAGTTTTATATCAGATCTAAAAAGGAATATCGTCATCAAAATCATTGGCTGGCGCCGGTGCTGATTGTGGCGCTGGAGCCGGTGCTTGACCGCCTCCACTTTGTTGGTTTTGATTGCTTTGTTGACGTGGCGCGGACTGATACCCACCGCCACCGCCTTGCCCCATATTATCGCCGCGTGAATCTAACATCTGCATTTCACTGGCAACAATCTCGGTACTGTAACGATCTTGCCCACTCTGGTCTTGCCATTTACGAGTTTGTAGTTTGCCTTCAATATAAATTTTGGAGCCTTTGCGCAGATATTCACCTGCGATTTCACCTAAACGATTGAACATAACTACCCGGTGCCATTCAGTTTTTTCTTGTTGCTCGCCTGTGTTTTTATCCTTCCAGCTCTCCGAAGTAGCAATACTTAAATTAGCGATTGCAGCGCCATTATTGGCGTAACGCACTTCTGGGTCATTACCCAGATTGCCAACCAAGATTACTTTATTTACACCACGTGCCATGTTTATCTCCAATGTGCGGCCTGTACCGCGTTAATTGTTCTTTATAACTGTTAGATAATGCTAGTTTATATCGCTACGGCGGTCACCGCAAAACCCTCGGCGAAAAATTTTAATTGATTAGTACTTCAAGTGCCTGTCTATCAAGTCGCTGTTTATCAATTTTTAAATAGGCGACGCCATCACTGGCTACGATCACGGCCTCTTCCACCCCATCAATTTGACTTAAGCTGTCGAGGCTGACGCGGTCTTTAATTTTTACAATCAAACTATCCAAAAGTTTAAATGGCTTAGTTTGATAAACAATAACAAGCCATACCAGTAAAGCGATGGCACAACTTAAGTGAACCGTTGACACGCCAAAGCGTCCATACAAGGCGCCACCGATAAAACCACCAAAAAACACACCTAGAAATTGAAATGTATTATAGACCCCCATAGCCGATCCCTTGGTGGCCGCAGGCGCCAACCTTGAAATCAAAGATGGCAGCATAGCTTCGAGTAGATTAAAACCCCAGAAGAACACGGTTAGACACAGCACCATAAGGCCGATACTGTCCGCACCGCGCAACAACAATGCTTGAGAAAACAATAATAGACAAACACCCATCATAAAGACGCGCAGTGTCCAGTCTCTTTTTGATGACAAAATCACCAAAGGAATCATTAATAAGACTGAAATGAGTAGGGAAGGCAAATACACCTGCCAATGCAATTGAGTATCAAGCTTCAATTGTTCGAACAAGGCAATCGGTATCACTACGAACATGGCTGTTAAGACAAAGTGCAGAATGAATATACCTAAATCTAAACGCAGCAACGTTGGGTTTTTCAATACCGACCACATAGTTGCAGGCACAGCTTTGACTTCTAAGTTGGTTTTGCGCGTTGGGCTAGGCACGACTTTCACCACCACTACCATAGAGGCGATGGCGAGTACGGCTGTCATAACAAACAAGCCCGGCACTCCAATGATTGAAGATAAAATCGGCGCGGCGATCAGGGCGAGCATAAAGGCCAAACCTATACTCATGCCGATAAACGCCATGGCTTTGGTGCGTTGATCTTCACGCGTAAGATCACTGGTTAAGGCCAATACCACCGCCGCAATAGCACCAGAACCTTGTAATGCACGGCCGATAATAACGCCAGCAATAGTGCTTGAAAAAGCAGCCACCAAACTGCCAATAGCAAATAAACTTAAACCGAATAAGATCAAGGGTTTTCGCCCAAAACGGTCAGATAAAACCCCAAAAGGAATTTGAAATATGGCTTGACTAATACCATAAACGCCCAAGGCAATACCCATTAACATTGGCGTTGCACCATTAAGTTGCGCAGCATAAACGCTAAGCACGGGCAGTATTAAAAAGAGGCCAAACATGCGCAAGCCATAGATGCTTGCCAGTGCGGTCACCGTTCGTTTTTCGATTCGGTTAAAGCCCGATTGATTGAGTTTTGCTTGGTTCACGATGCAAATGCTTCAGGGTTTAGAATTAATCGTAAGAATTTAGTCGCGAGTGCGATAAAATGATGTCACTTTAACCAGCGCCGACGTATATTAACAGTTTGTGCCTACGTCTTATAGCTTATTAAACAGCACCAAGATTTGGCTGGAATTACCGTCGATTTTACATAACTGTGTTAGAAAAAATAACCATCCGTGGCGCTCGAACCCATAACCTTAAAAGCGTTGATTTAGAGCTGCCTCGAGACAAGCTAATTGTGATTACCGGTCTATCTGGCTCAGGTAAATCCTCGCTCGCGTTTGATACTATTTATGCTGAAGGTCAACGACGCTATGTAGAGTCGCTGTCGGCTTATGCGCGTCAGTTTCTATCTTTGATGGAAAAACCCGACGTAGATGTAATCGAGGGTTTGTCACCTGCCATCTCGATCGAGCAAAAAGCCACCTCACATAACCCGCGCTCGACGGTCGGCACGATTACCGAGATATACGATTATCTGCGTTTATTGTTCGCGCGTGTTGGTGACCCACGCTGCCCAGATCACGACGTCACACTTGAAGCCCAAACGATAAGCCAAATGGTCGATCAAACCATGGCTTTACCGGTCGGCAGCAAGGTCATGCTGATGGCTCCAGTGGTACGCGACCGCAAAGGCGAACATGCTAATTTATTGCAAAGCATGCATGCACAAGGTTTTGTGCGAGCACGTGTTGACGGCCAATTAATTGACCTGGCCGAACCCGTTAGCTTAAAGAAAAACTTTAAACACAATATCGACATTGTTGTCGACCGACTAGTTATCAAAGAAGGTAATGAGCAGCGCATGGCGGAGTCATTTGAAACAGCCTTAGAGCTGGCCGAAGGCGTTGCCGAAGTATTGGTTATGGAAAGCGATGACAACAAAGAACATACGCTTGTTTATTCAGCACGCTACGCTTGCCCACATTGTGGGTATAGCTTAAGTGAATTAGAGCCGCGCCTCTTCTCTTTCAATAACCCAGTTGGCGCGTGCACCTCTTGCGACGGTTTAGGTAATAAGCAGTTTTTTGACCCAGAACGACTGATCTTTGATCATGAAATAAGCTTATCGCAAGGCGCTATTAAAGGTTGGGACAGACGCAGCTTGTTTTATTTTCGTTTATTAGAAAACGTAGCCGACCACTATGGCTTCTCGGTTGATGAACCTCTTAGCTCTTTAAGCAAGGATCAAATACAAAAGCTACTGCATGGCAGTGGCGATGAAACAATCGCCTTTAGCTACATGCGCCACAAAGGCCAAGGCATAGTAAAACATCATAGCTGGGAAGGTATTATTCCGAACATGGAACGGCGCTATCATGAAACGGAATCCAACTCCGTACGCGAAGAGCTAGCAAAGTATATTAGTTCACAAACATGTCCCGACTGTTGTGGCGCACGTCTTCGCTTAGAAGCACGCAATGTATTTATTGACAACACCAGTATTAATCAAATTGTAGAGCGCTCTATTGGAGATGCCCTGTCCTTTTTCAAAAACCTAGCACTAAAAGGTAACCGAGCTGAAATAGCTGACAAAATCGTTAAAGAGATCCACGACCGTTTAGGTTTCTTAGTAAATGTAGGGCTCAATTATTTAAGCATGGACCGATCCGCTGAAACACTCTCTGGAGGTGAGGCTCAACGTATTCGTCTAGCATCTCAAATCGGCTCGGGCTTAGTCGGCGTTATGTATGTTCTAGACGAGCCATCTATAGGCTTACATCAAAGAGACAACGATCGTCTCATTCAAACGCTGACCCATTTACGAGATTTAGGTAATACGGTCATTGTGGTTGAACACGACGAAGACGCCATGCAGCATGCGGATTATATCGTTGATATTGGCCCGGGCGCAGGCATACATGGTGGTCAAATTGTGGCTGAAGGCACAATTGATGAAATTAAGAATAACCCTGATTCCTTAACCGGTCGCTTCTTGTCAGGCAAAGAAAGGATCGCCCTGCCCGCCACACGCAATAAGGCAGCAACGGGTGAAGTACTTAGCATAAGAGGTGCGACCGGCAATAATCTCAAAACGGTGTCTGTAGATATTCCCTTAGGACTTTTTACCTGCGTGACAGGCGTGTCAGGCTCCGGTAAATCAACTCTAATCAACAATACCCTGTACCCGGCCGCGGCGCGTAAAATTAATAAAAGTCAAAGAGAGTGTGCCCCTCACGAATCGATTGAAGGCTTGGATAAGGTCGATAAAATAGTTGATATTAATCAAAGTCCAATTGGGCGCACGCCTCGCTCAAACCCAGCCACCTACACACAACTATTTACACCAATTAGAGAATTATTCGCAGGCACACCCGAAGCTCGCGCGCGCGGTTATAAACCTGGTCGTTTTTCGTTTAATGTCAAAGGTGGACGATGCGAAGCATGCCAAGGTGATGGCATGATCAAAGTCGAAATGCACTTCTTACCGGATATTTATGTGGCGTGTGATGTATGCAAAGGCCAACGCTATAACCGTGAAACCTTAGACATTCGTTATAAAGGTCAAAATATTCACGATGTATTGGATATGACGATTGAGGATGCGACTGGCTTTTTTAGCGCAGTGCCAAACATTCATAAAAAATTAGAGACATTAATGTCTGTTGGTTTGGGATATATCAAATTGGGGCAAAGTGCGATTACCCTTTCTGGTGGTGAAGCACAGCGTATCAAACTAGCGCGAGAGTTGTCCAAACGTGATACCGGCCAGACTCTTTATATCTTAGATGAACCAACAACGGGTTTGCACTTTCACGATATACGCCAATTACTTGAGGTGCTGCATGCGCTTCGAGATCACGGCAATACTGTAGTGGTCATTGAACACAATTTAGACGTCATTAAAACAGCAGACTGGATTATTGACCTCGGCCCAGAAGGTGGTAATGGCGGTGGCGAAATTGTCGCACAAGGCACACCAGAAGAAGTCGCGATAAGCCAAGGTTCTTACACTGGAAAGTATCTAGCGCCATTTCTAGGGCTCAAGGCGGCCAGTTAGACTGGCGACCTACTTAAAGTCTCAGATCAGGCATACCTAGCAGTGTCCAACCAAGAAGCACATCCAGTGCGTCTGGGCGAGATAAAGCGAATTCTGCCTTAGCCTCGGTAATCGCAGTGCCTAGTGGTTTGCCTTGCGACAAACGTTGAAACACAAGGTTAGCCAGTAAACGCTCGTTGTGCGCCGAGGTTAAGGTCGTCGCGCCCATCACCGACACTGCGCCCCGATCACCTTCGATCATAAAACGATGCCCCATAGAATCTTCATTCGGATTCACGTGATAAGTATTCCAACAGCCCCATTGTGTCACTATCGTGGGTCGTCCTTGGTTTTGCAAATTAGAGATATCAAAACCATTAAACAAACCGTCAAAACTCCACTGTGATATCGATGAGTGACCAAAAAATGACGTCAGAGATACGCCGCTATTAATATTGTCAGCAATTTCGCCTCGAGCACCTCGCACACCTAGTGTATCGACGTAGGCAGGAGCGACATCCCAATCAGAAAAATAATCTTGAGTGATACGCTCAGCATCTTGGGTGAAACTGTATTGTTCAATATCGCTAAACGCATCGGCAACGAATACGGCTTGACGAGAATAATCACGCTGCAAAAATGTTTCGCGCTTATCAACGATTACCTTGAGCTCTTGCATGCTTCTAACTGGTAAGCGCCCAATCGGTAAGTCAGGGACATTATCACCATCAAAGTCGACATATTTTGGATCTACCGGGGCAAAGCGGATTAAGTCACCCGTCGCTACGTAAAGTGATGGGATAAAACTACGCGCCTCTTCGTTTTCAAAATTACGATAATCGTAAATATCACCACCGACCAACAACACCATTTGCGTACCGCGCGAGTCTTTCGCGAATTCAATATAATCTCGGATCGCTAATGGATCAAATACATGATCCGCAAACTGAGCATAGATTTGCTCAACGTCTACCAAACCCACACTGCTAAATTCTTGTTCAAGTGAGCTTACTAATCTGGCTAACTGATCTTGTTCACCCGGCTCTGCAATGAAATCAGGATGAGTAATAATTAAATATTCCGCCGACCCTGAACGAATATCAGCAGGCACCGGTAAGTAAGCGAGTTGCGGTTCAATGAACTGATCTTCAGCAAGTGTGAAATACTCGGCAGCACGACCAACACCACCAAACTCCAGCGAACAGCTTCCACCGAGCTGACAACGACCGCTAACGCGCGCATTATCGATTCGGCTAATGGTCTGATCTCCTTCCATTACGTAGGCCAATAAATTATCGTCAGAAAAACCTCTTACTAAAAACTTAGTAAATCGAGAGACAAACCCTAGACGGTCATCGGTCGCGACAAACCCTCGCGGATACTCGACTTCGACACTATTTAAATTAACAACGTCAAAATCTACCCCTTGATCCAAGGGTAGTTCTAGTGTGATTTCATTAGTGCCAGTCAATAATGATGGAACTTCAGCGCTATAACGCTCACCACTAAACCCGTCAAACACCTCATCAATAACATTGGTGCCATTTATCGATACCTTTAAATGATGATCCGTCTCTGAACTAGGTATATTCGATGCGCCCCACACCTCAACATTCAATTTAGGCCGCACACTGCCGTTATTACCACCTACAACATATCCATCAAGTTCGAGTGTTACAGAGTCTTGAAATTGGCTTTGTAGTGCCGTCATACGTATGGCGTACCACGGATCAGAATCATCGGGCGAGATAAAACTATAAGCGCTTTGCGGTGAAAATTCTTTCTTAGCCAAGTACGCACTGGCGAACGGAGTTCGCTCGGGAATTGGGATACCTTTAGGCTCTATAGGCAAATGAGACGAGGCGTCTAAGGCTAAGGTATATATATTCGTGCCAGTATAAAGTGTATCTATGTTCTTACCGTAAAAACGTATCTTAGCGCCCGGTCCAAAATTCGACGGATTTAAAGAGCTACCAATTATTTCTACTTGGATCGGCACGCCTCGGTTTAATACCGCAAGATTCGTTACTTGTTCCCCTAAGATATCCAAGCCAGCATCATTAAGCTGCTCAAAAGTCACTTCGTGCATACCTGTTTCTATGACTTCAAAGTTGATAAGCTGCTCGGCATGAACCAGAGCAACTGAGCCGTAAAAACATACGAACAATACTACTAATTTTTTTATTAATAGCCTCATTGAACACCTCCGGCCGCAGCGCGTCTCTCACGCCGCATTTTATTTCGCTCTAGTAATTGCTGTTTGCGACGCGCATTACGTTGCTCTTGTTTGCTTTGGCGGCGCAAATTAGTTGGCTCCCAATCAGTATCAATGCGTGAGCCATTAGCACCATAAACTCGCCCGCGGACAAATGGACCGTGTAAGGTCTCTTCACCAAAGGCATCTATGTCGCTAATAGCAAAGAAAGTGGCGGAACTTTGAATTAATAGCTCATAGTTATTGAGCTCAATGGAATCACCCTGCCCGGGCACCACGGTTGAATTAAGTTTCTGCCATTCATCATCAATTTTGGCGTAAACATTAAAACCGAGATTAGACACCTCAGTTTGAGTCTGCCATTTCAGCAACACCCCTGCTTGTGCCAATTGCGCTTCAAAATAGCCAAGCGTAATCGGTAAAGCACTGACATCGTCTAGGCTAATAATGGTTGGATCAGCGTCACCGCCGGCGCCAATAGACGGGTCATCTCCGGAATTAGATTCATCGCTAACTTGAGTACCATCTGGCGCACTCGCGCTCACCTCGGCGAGGTTTTCGAACTGCTCAGGAACTGGTTGTTGTTGGGTCGGATCTATACGTACCGAGAACTGTACTTCTATGATGTCTCCAATACCAAGCACACCCGATGTGTCGCCAAATAGGCTCTCTGACCCACCACTGTATGATTGATTGGCTGGCGGCAATACTACGTTTACCGGTGCCACGTCCTCAACTAAAGTAATGACCGGAACTTCAAGCACACCGCTGTTTGCAACGCTAGCTGGCGACGCCGTATACAATACGCCTAGTTGGCTGGCAATATCATCGAATAACTCAAGCTGAGTAAGATCGACGTTGCCTGTATTTTGCAGCCGCAACGTATATTCAGCATCAAAGGTAAACCCTTGATTCACTATAAGTACCGCGGCTGATTTAGACAAACCAAGCTCAGGCTGAAATAACGGCGGCGTAAATGGCGTTGGTGTTCCACTGTTATTGGCATTCGATAAATCTGGGGTAGTGCCATTATCGGACACGTCGTTGGCTTGGTCTGAACTAGCATTAGCGCTATTTTCTGCTGGATCAGGAAAGACACAAGCCGCCGCATTTGGATTAAAGCGAGCAACAAAATTAGACACAACTATACTGTCCTGAACACCTAAGGTATCCGCGCTCGCTATTGTTGGTGCGTTAGCAATTGCGGCGTTACTAGTACCGCCTGGCTCACCTAGATCAATAATAGAAACACTCCCTGGTGAGGTCAATGAGACAAAACAAGAGCCGAACTGCGCTGAAATACTGTCGTTAATCGCAACATTGCTAAGCGTGATATTGCCAGTGTTCTTCAATTCGAAATTAAAGAATTGATCAAATGTTCCATCGCTATTGGCTATCGATGCACCGGCAGACTTAACCAAACTTAATGACGGAGTTTGCGGTGTCAAAGTGGTTTCTTGATCGGTTGCATTGGCGAGCCCACCGCCTGGTGCCGAGCCTGACGCGCTCACATTATTAACAACGCTGCCACTATCGATCTCGGCTTGCGTGACAGGAATAGAAACACATGAGTACAACCATTGCTCCGGCGCCGGCGAATTATTAATGCCGGCCGGCGACAGCACATTATCACTGCCAAGATCAGTGCTTGGATCGAGTATTGCTACCCCGCCCACACATTTAGCATCCGCCACAGTAATGGCTTCAATACTTGTATTACCGGTATTAGTTAGAGCAAAGTTATAAATCAAAGTCTGACCCGCCGCACTAGGTGTAGAAGTCGTCGACTTATCAATCGTCCAAAGTGGCGCTCTTGGCAAAGCGGTGTTGGTCGGATCATTGTCTGCGCCGCTATCATCACCAGCATTAGCGGAATCTGAATCATCTGTGATTGTGTTGCCTGCAGGATCTTGTCCTGAAGCTGTGGCTGTGTTTTGCACAGTGCCAGCATCTATGTCACTTTGTGTTACCGAATATCCACACTGAAACAACCATGTTTCATCGACGTCAAGCGATTGTGGAATGGCACCTACATCGCCCGACACAAAGCCTCTAGCAAACGACAACTGCCCACTTGGACTCTGACACAGAGGATCGTCCAAAACCGGATTACTTATCGTCACATTGCCATTATTAGTAAGCATGAAACTATAGGTAATCACAGAACCTGCTGCGATTGGTCCGGTAACTGAAGACGTTTTAGTAAGCTCAAGACTTGGCGCAGGCACTACCCCAGTTTCAACCACACTTGGAGTCACTAACGGCAATACTCCTTGCGTAGGTTCGCCATCGGCGGTGGCCGAATTTGAGATAGCACTTGCTGGTGTCGCGGACGCCGCCATGCCGTCAAAATCTTGTTGAGATAAGACATAAGTGGCGGTATAAATTTGGGTTTCAGTGGGTGCCAAATCAGCAAGCACTGGGCTAAAAGCACTGAGCGAATTAGTTCCAGCAACCCCGTTAAATGTAGGGCCAGCGTCAACCGGTGCGATATTGAATACCGAGGTATTACCCGTATTCTCAATTTCATAACTATAGGTAATCGTCGATCCAGCCTCTAGCGCAGTTGGAAATGGCAACACCGACTTTTCAATCGTCAATGAAGGTTCGCTCACAATCGGCACAACAGCAGAGCTCACCGCTTCAGGTGGCGGGGGCACATCACCGGGAGGGTCACCGATAGCCGTTGCCGTATTGATGACCATGGCGGTATCGATATCTTCTTGGGTAAGCACATAATCGGCGACACAGCTAACCTCTTGATCGATCGGCAATGCTGTTAAATTAAGCACAAACGGCGTTGCGCTACCGTCATTTAACTCACAAGTAAACACCCCATTATTAGGCGCATCAGTGATCAATGGATCGTCTATAGACACCGTGTCAAACGGAAGGTTTCCGGTGTTCTCTATTAAAAAGGTATAGCTAATGGTGTCACCTACGTCGCTCGCATCAGCTAAAGCGCCAAGGGCCGTAGTGGGTATTCCCGCTGATTTTTCCAATGCGACGGAAGCATCTTGCTCGGCTTTTACTATAGCTGAACTGGTAGCCGACGGGGCATCCAAACCTGAACTTGCAGGCGGCGTACCAGAGCCAGTCGCTGTATTAGTTATTTCGCTAGCAATAATATCTGCCTGGGTAAGTGCGTAATCGCAAGTAAAAGTCCAACTCTCGCCAGCATCAAGCAAACCATCTGAGTTGTCGTCGGTAGTAATATCCAGACCGGTCGTGGCATTAAGAATATTAGGCGTGCATTGTGGGTCACTGATTTGACCATCACTTAAGGTTACGTTACCTGTATTTTCAAGCACAAAGGTGTAGGTGATAATATCGCCAGGCAATGGTGCCGGAGTCACTGGTAATTCGGTTGATGTTTTAATCAAAGAAACAGAGGTACGTTGCGTGAACGGAGAAGTTTCTTCAACGACGCCATTGACCGGTGTGGCACTTGGGTCAGTACTACTAACAAAGGCAGTATTAATAACTTGAGCGTTATTAATATCATCTTGCGTGATTGTATAAATCGCCGTACAAACGACGCTATCACCCACGGCTAATAGCGAAGTCGCATCACCCGCATTGGTAAATCCATTATTAGAAGGCGTTGCCACGAGAGGACAAATCACCGGCGCTAAACTATCTTCGACTAATACATTCGATAAACTGGTGTTACCTGTGTTCTCTACCGTGATGGTAAACGTAATGGTATCACCCGGATCAGTGATTGTAGTGTCGGGCCCCAGGTCAACGCTTGGCGCCGCTGCTTCTTTTAGAATCACGACCGCGGGTGCACTATCTATAGAGGTTAGCTCAATATCTTCGAGCGACACCACCGCATCACCAGTAGGCGTTTCACCTTGTGCGGTGGCGCTATTTTCTACTGAGTTAACACCACCCTCTATCGCCGCATCAATATCGGCCTGGCTTAGTTCATAGGTCGCTGTACAAGTGACCGATTGAAGTGGCAACAGGCTAGTAAGTGGGCAAGCTAAGCCACTCCAAACACCAGTGCCAGCCACACCATTAAAAGTAGGTCCAGGATCAGTAACGCTGACCGATGATAAGGTCACATTACCGGTATTTTGCACGTCGAATGAATAAACAATGGTATCACCCGTATCGGTAGCGGTACTAATTGCGCCAAATCCGAGCGTCGGTGTGGCCGCCGATTTATCAATACTCAAACCAGGCAAAGACTCAATTGGTGTATTAACGCTATCTTGAATGACAGCTAAGGCAGGCGCATTGTCAGGTACCGTGCCTGATACACTGACTGTATTTATTACTTCTCCTGCATCAACTTCTTCTTGAGTGACAGGCACAGAAAAACAACTAAAGGTAAAGGTTTCAGCTGGCGACAAAAGATCATTGGCATCAATATCACCCGCAACCAAGATAGGCGCACTCGCGCATTTCGGGTCGCTAACTACAATATTACCAATACTCACACTGCCAATATTATTAACGGTAAAGGTGTACTCTAATACATCGCCAACCGAATCAGGGACATCGGTGGTTGTTTTTTCAACATTCCAATCAGCGACTTGAGGCAAGGGCGTAATAGTTGGGTCGTCATTGCTTGCATCCGAACCTGACACATCTTGAACGTCTTGCCCGGCAGGGTCTTGGCCTGTCGCTGTGGCGGTATTTACAACTGATCCAGCGTCTAAATCTGTTTGTTGTATAGCGTATGTACAACTATAGATAAAAGTTTCACCAACATCGAGAGAGCCATCACTGTCGATATCACCAGAATCTGGTACTACAAGAGTAGTGCTCGGCTGACACAATGGGTCAGTAACAACTGGACTAGCAATACTAACGTTACCGTCGTTGTTCAGTTCGAAGGTATAACTGATTAGGTCTCCAACAGCAGGGATAGCCGCCACAGGAGCTACTGCACTTTTTACTAAATTCAAAGACGGTGCAGGCGCCACTCCGGTTTCAACCTCGCTTGGTAGAACGGCTAGCAAAGTACCATTTTCTGGCGTGCCATCAGCCGTAGCTGAATTATCTATCGCCGTTGTCGGTGTTGCCGATGCGGCCATATTGTCAATATCGGCTTGGTCTAAAACATAAGTAGCGGTGAATTCAATATCTTCACCCGGTGCTAAATCAGTGTCTGCGGCAGTGGTAGCAAATGCAGACAGGCTATTAACCGCAGCAGCGCTATTAAAAGTGGGGCCTGCGTCTATAGGCGTAACATTGTCGATCGTCACATTACCTGTATTAGTTATCATGTAGCGGTAAGTAATTGTTTGCCCCGCCGCAAAAGGTACTGGCAGTGCATCAACACTCTTAACTATTGCCAAACTTGGTGCTGGCGGTATAACGATCAACGCGCTGCTCACCGCACTCGGTGGAGCGATTGGCTCTGAAGTTTGCGGTGTTGCACTAGCGGTTGCCGTATTACTAACTTGCCCTGCGTCTATGTCTGCTTGGACAAGCGTATAAACCGCACTACAGATAACCGATTCTTGCGGTGCAAGAGTGGTATTTGGACAACTAACTGAACCGCCAGCGTTATCAATCAAAGGATCAGCAATAGTCACACCACTAAGCGTGACATTACTTAAGTTAGTAACTTCAAAGGTATAGGTTACGGTATCTCCAGCATCGCTTATACCCGCGATCGAATCGGTAGCACTGTCGGTGGTTGGTAAACCGGCGAGTTTATCTAAACCAATACCCACATTCTCTTGCGCGCGCACTAAGGCTCCGGCAGTACTCTGCGGCGCATCTAGACCCGCCGGAGGCGTTCCGGTCGCGGTCGCAGTGTTGGCAAGATCGCCACCAGCGGCGGCATCAAATTCGGCTTGGCTAATGTCACGGGTACACTGAAACTCCCATATCTCATTGCTATCTAAAATACTATTAGCATTGCTATCACCACCAATGAAACCTGTGCTGAAATCCAAAACAGTGCCAGGAGTAGTGCATAGCGCGTCAGTAATAGTCGGAGAATCTAAAGAAACATTTCCGGTATTATCGAGTAAAAAACTATAAATAATATCGGTATCCGCATCCGGAATTACTTGCGGCGTAGCGCTTTTCACTAAGGCCAAAGACGTTCTCTGAGTTAAGCCGCTGCGTTCCTCATCACTGTCATTAACAGGACTACCTGACGGATCTTGACTCACCACTGATGCGGTATTAATCACTTCACCAGTATCGATATCATCTTGAATAAGTATGTATTGCGCGGTACAAATCACTGTGTCGCCAGGCTCAAGGTTGGATGAGCCATCATTTACAAATGGATTGCCTGCGTTAGTTGTTGCAGGACAAGTGACGCTAACTAAGTCGTCGCTTATTAGCACTGATGACAAGGTAGTATTGCCTGTATTATGCGCCTCAATCGTATAGTCGATAGTGTCGTCTGGATCAGTCAGGCTAGGGTCCGCTCCTAACGCTAAAGTGGGCGCTTGTGCGGTTTTAGTGAGTTCAATCGAAGACGCGCCGCTTATGCTGGTTTCGGCGCTACTATCGTTGGACGTGACTGCCGCGCCCCCACCTATTTGACCTTGTGCGTTGGCAGTATTATCAACACTATTTGGCCCGCCTAGGATGGCGTTATCAATATCACTTTGCGCTAAGGTGTACGTAGCGGTACAAGTGGTCGTGAGATTAGGCTGCAAAGTTGTCGCCTGACAGGTGATGGCACTTAAACTGCCTTGACCGGCTTGGCCATTAAAAGTTGGGCCCGCGTCGTTAACACTTAGGCTATCGAGCGCAACGTCACCAGTATTGCTAAGCAAAAATGTATAAGTCAGTGTGTCACCTGCATCGGTCAAATTACTGAGTGCTCCAGCGCCCGCAGTTGGCCCTGACACTGATTTGGCAAGCGTTAGTTCGGCATCGACCGAAAAGCCGGTGGTTATTGAATTAGAATCAAAACTCGTCGGCGGAGAGCCAAAAGGACTGCCTACCACACTGGAAACATTGACAATCGCCTCTTCAGGGTTAGGTGCCGCCAATATATTATTAACATCGGCTTGGCTTAGAGTGTATTGCGCAGTGAAAGTTTGGCTTTGTCCCGGATTTAAAAACACATTACTAGGGTTAATAAAGCTTAGATTGTTGGTACCGGCTTGGCCATTAAAAGTCGGACCTACATCACTGACGGTAACATTACTTGTGGTTACGTTACCCGTGTTGGTCACCGTCCATTGATATTGGATAGTATCAAAAGCGCCGTCTAAGTTATTGGTGGGGCCCACTAAAGAATTGATGCCATCGGGGCCACCATTAATTGACTTAACAATGGTCAGCTCGGGCTCGGCAGCAAAACCAGTCTCTACCGTATTTGAGATTATATTTTGCGGAAATATATTGCTGTTAATACCCTGACCAAAGGCGGTAAATTGATTATCAATAGCGGTTAGAGGATCGCTCGCTTGCACCACGTTGTTAACATCATTCTGACTTATCTGATAACTACGCGTAAATACTTGCGATTCGCCCGGCGCTAAGGTTACGCCTGTGTTTGGACTAAATGGCTGTGGGAAAAAACCCGATCGGCCGTTGCCATTAACCGTTGGGCCTATTTCTTGTGGCTGAATTTGCGTAAGCGTAATATTACCGGTGTTAGTAATGGTGAAGGTATAGTCGATCAAATCACCATTAGAGTTGAACGTACCAGCATTGGTAATGCCCTTGACTAATTCAACATCTGGATTAATGGTAAAACCGGTGACTGCGGTGCTTGGCGTCACTGGATCTATGCTAACTCCAGACGGCGGTGTCGCCGTCGCCGTTGCGGTATTGGTCACACCGCTGGCGGGTACCGAACCACGTGCGACATTGTCAACATCATCTTGGCTCAATACATAAATAGCCGTAAATGTCTGGCTTTCACCAGGCGCCAATGTTGCAGAGATAGGATTAAAAGCTTGTAAACTATTGGTGCCGGCTTGTGGGTTGTTGTTGTTAAAACGAGGACCAGCGTCGACCGGTACAACATCGGTAAGTTCAGTGTTACCTGTATTTTCTACTACATAAGTAAACGTAATGGTGTCGCCCGCATCGGTCAATGAGTCAACGCCACCTAATGCTACTGTTGGTGTGCCGGCGGTTTTTTCAATGGTCAAACTCGCTTGCGGGTTGTTAACGACAAAGGAAGCCTCAGTAACATCCCTTGATGAGCAGACACTGTCTCCATTTGCTAGTGCCACAGTCTCAGTGATATTGATAATCTCTTGGCCTTCTGTACCTGAATTGATCGTTGCATTAATTGTCAATATTTGACTGCCATTCGCAGGAATATCAACATCTGTCCACGTTACCGTATTGGCCACAGGGTCGAATTCGATATTGCCATTTGGCGAGGTCGCGTCAACAAAGGTCACATTGCTAGGCAGTGTATCAATGAGGCTCCCTTGGCTTGTATCAGTATTGGTAATATTCGAAATCTCTATGGTCCAAGTGATCTGATCGCCTGCTCCAGGCGGAGTCGGCCCACTAGACTGCAAGGTTTTAATGGTGGCCAGATCAAGTAAATTGACTAAGGTCGGGTTCGCATCGAAAGGAATATCACCATCGGCATCATGTACAAACCAACGACCTCCCGTGGTCGCAAAATAATTAACAGTCCATTCGGTAACACCATTCCAACTGTATTGTAAAAAGCCCTCTTGCTGGCTGCCGTTTTGGCCCTGTGTGCCTTCCCCCAAAATAGCCCCATTCGACTCGCTAATCCGAATATTACTTGCACATTGACTATTACTATTAGCGTTGCAGCCATCTAAAAAGTCTCCGTTCACGGTGTATGAAGTCAAACCTGCACAAGCCGCCGATACACTCTCAATTGGGTTGCCATTGCTACCATCAATATCGGTAATCAAAAAATTAGGGTCAGCTGCAATCGGCGCTCCCGTTGCAGCATCCAACAATTCCCAAACTACAGTCGAAGAGAAGGTGCCCGTATTCGCCCTAACAACAGGGTTATCGCCGCTAGTAAATAAGCTTAAACTGTCACCTGCTGACAAGCTGGTTACGGTTGCTCTCAAACTGACCGGCGTTCCATTTACGGTACCCGCACTTGGCCAGAATTGAGAATCACCGACCGCGGTTGCATTGACAGTTGTTGGCGGGTTTGATATCGATATCAAGGTTTGCGCTTGTGTTTGGCTCGCCCACAAAGAAGCAAACAATAAGAACAACCACAAACAAACGCATGACTTTGCGTTCGAGATAGGGATCATTACACGGTTAGAAACGATTTCCATAAACTTATTAATCTCCCTTTATTAGCCCAAGGCTGTACAGTTTTCGCTCAAGGACAACGCACTTATGCGCCCAAGCAAGCCATGGCGATCGACCATCTTCCATCAATACATGCATATCATCCCCCCCCGAGAAATCACAATTCATTAATATATCAATAACATATACCAGCTTAGTTCAAGTAGATTGGTAAAACAATGTAAAATTTAAATTTTAAATAAAAAGCATCTAATTCCCAACATATCGATTAGGCCGCTAGATAAAGCGGTTAACCGAGACGCTACTATTGGCTATCAAAGCGGGTACGCGTATTATTAGCAAGGCTAACTCATTAATTCACAAAATCATGCTTATACTTATCTCGCCGGCCAAAACTCTTGATTTTGAAACGCCATCAGTCGCCTCTAAACATAGTCAGCCGACAATGCTGGATGACAGCGAAACTTTAATCAACATACTCAGCACTAAGCCACCATTGGATTTGGAGAAAATGATGGGTATTAGCGCTAAACTGGCAGAACTAAATTCAGAACGTTACCATCAATGGTCACGACCTTTTAATAAGAAAAATGCCAAGCAGGCAGTATTAGCATTTAAAGGCGATGTCTACACAGGCCTAGACGCCGAAGAGTTTAGTAGTGAGAACTTTGCCTATGCGCAAGAGCATTTGCGAATTCTTTCAGGTCTGTATGGAGTGATTCGCCCGCTTGACTTAATCCAACCTTATCGCCTGGAAATGGGCACCAAACTTGAGACTCCCCGCGGTAAAAACTTGTATGAATTTTGGGGCGATAGTATTACAAAAAAATTGAATTCCCAGCTAAAAAAAATTGGATCTAAGACAATATTAAATCTGGCCTCGAATGAGTATTTTAAGTCGGTCAACGTTAAGTCGTTAGACGCTCAAGTTGTCACACCCGTATTTAAAGACTGGAAAAATGATAAATATAAAATAATCAGCTTCTTTGCAAAAAAGGCGCGCGGCTCTATGTCAGCATGGGTGCTCTGCAATCAAATAAGCAGTCTTTCAAAATTAGAAACCTTCGATCATGACGGCTATCGATACTCAGTCGACCAATCAACGCCGGATAAACCGGTGTTTTTAAGAAAACTCTAAACAAGCCTTTTTTCTAAACGCATATTTATACAATTTAAAAAGCCTTATCTAATCATCAAGACTCAAACGTAAGCCCGCACGTTTCTTGTTCCCTAAGGAGGCCGAAATTGTTTTTGCAACGCGATCTGCAATGAGTAACATCTTGCTCGCGTTTTGCCCTTCGTGCTTTTCAGTCACGGCCTTATTAAATAAATAAAGCCAACGAGTAAAATGCCCCTCTTTCAGTGACATCTTTGCATGAACATCTAAGTGTTTTTGCAAAGTATTATTTTGATAAAGCTGGCCACCGAAAAGACTGTCTTGCCAAAAATTACCAATGATCGGTAAATGCGATTGAAGATGAATTTTCGCCACGTCAGTAAAGATAAATCCGATAATAGAATCCTGCAGCACGGCCTCATAAAAGCGCGCAACTATATCGTCAATATCGTCTCGTTTAAGTACATCATTCATGGTTAAAAGGTTATACTGCTCCAGCTTGTGATAAGTATGAAATTCTTATGTCTAATACTACATCCAAATCCCATCGTCCCAAAGTCAAACCCGTCGTTGCTGGGGAAAAATTGCGTGGTGCTGAAAAAATGGCACGCATTCCCGTAAAGATTGAGAAAACAGCACAGCCTTTACGCAAACCCGACTGGATACGAATTCGTTTACCCAACGATAATAAAGTTCAAGAACTCAAACAAACACTGCGTGAAAACAAACTGCATACGGTTTGTGAAGAAGCTTCGTGCCCCAATCTATCCGAATGCTTTTCACGCGGTACCGCCACCTTTATGATTATGGG
The DNA here is from genome assembly GCA_964434375.1 of uncultured Gammaproteobacteria bacterium. Taxonomy (GTDB): domain Bacteria; phylum Pseudomonadota; class Gammaproteobacteria; order Arenicellales; family Arenicellaceae; genus Arenicella. The sequence continues at coordinate 117,463 of CAYSUU010000001.1, forward strand.
TGATATTTGTACTCGCCGCTGCCCGTTCTGTGATGTAGCGCACGGGCGGCCTCTTGAACTTGATAAAGACGAACCTAAACACCTCGCGGAAACCATTCGAGCGATGGCACTTAAATATGTCGTGGTTACCTCTGTTGACCGCGACGACCTGCGTGATGGTGGCGCTGGACACTTTGTTCAGTGCATTCAAGAGATTAGAGCTTTAAACCCAGCCACAAAAGTCGAAATCTTGGTTCCTGATTTTCGTGGACGCATGGATATTGCTGTTGAGCTAATGGCAAATTGCCCTCCCGATGTCTTTAACCATAACCTTGAAACTATTCCTAGCTTATATCTCAAAGTTCGTCCAGGATCAGATTATCAGTGGTCACTCGATTTGATCAAAAACTTCAAAGCAGCCCAACCTAAGGTAGCCACCAAATCAGGCCTAATGCTCGGAATTGGTGAAAGCATGGAAGAGGTTAAAGCGGTGTTGTGTGACCTGAAAGAACATGACTGCGACATGATCACCTTAGGTCAATACCTGCAACCCAGCCTCAATCATTTACCAGTTGAGCGTTATGTGCACCCAGATGAATTTGAAATGCTGCGCGAATATGGTGAAAGCGAACTAGGCTTCTCGCACGTTGCATCTGGACCGTTAGTACGCTCGTCCTATCATGCCGACGTGCAAGCACACCAAGCGAGCGCTAACACACAAGAGACTTAAACATAGAAAATCGAAATTGATAGTTAAGTAATAAGCTATTTAAACCGTAATTAAATTTACTCCATATATAGCCAATCAATTCGCCCAAATTCAGGCATAAACATTTAAAGATTGTGCGTTAATCAATTTATCTAAAAAAAAATTATGAGCAACAACCTTCGCGACGCGGCCCTCCACTATCACAAAACTCCAAAAGCTGGAAAAATTACAATTCAAGCCACCAAACCACTATCCAATCAACGCGATCTCGCGCTTGCCTACTCGCCTGGGGTGGCCGAACCATGTAAGGAGATTGAATTAAACCCATTAGCCGCGGCCGACTATACCTCGCGCAGCAACTTAGTTGGCGTAGTTACTAATGGCACCGCTGTTTTAGGACTCGGTGATATAGGCGCGCTTGCATCAAAACCAGTAATGGAAGGCAAAGCCATATTATTTAAAAATTTCGCCGATGTAGACGCCTATGACATAGAAGTCGACGAGACCGATGTAGATGCCTTTTGCGATGTCGTGGCCAGACTTGAGCCTACTTTTGGCGGCATTAATCTTGAAGATATTAAAGCGCCTCAATGCTTTGAGATCGAAGCTAAACTTCGAGAACGCATGAACATTCCTGTTTTTCATGACGATCAGCACGGCACAGCCATTGTTTCTGCGGCTGCCGTTTTAAATGGCTTGCGTGTCGTTAAAAAGAACATTGGCGATATCAAACTGGTGGTTTCAGGTGCAGGCGCGGCCGCCATGGCATGTACAAACCTTTTAATCGAGTTAGGCGTTGATCTTAACAACCTTTTGATGCTCGATTCCCGTGGTGTGATTCATAAAGAGCGCGAAAATCTGAATGAGTCGAAGCAACGTTTTGCCGCTCAAACTAGCGCGAGGACTCTGGCTGACGCAATGCGTGACTGTGATGTTTTCCTTGGTGTCTCGCAGCCCAATTTGATTGATATAGACATGCTTAAAAGCATGGCAGAAAACCCACTAATTTTAGCGATGGCCAACCCAGACCCAGAGGTGCAACCAGCACTGGTTTATGAGCATCGCCCAGATGCGGTGATGGCCACGGGACGCTCTGATTACCCTAACCAAGTTAATAATGTATTGTGTTTTCCGTTCTTATTTCGCGGGGCTCTTGATGTAGGTGCCACTACTATCACACGTGAAATGGAAATCGCCTGTGTGCATGCGTTGGCTCAGCTCGCTCATTCCGAAAGCAACGAAACAGTCGCACAATCATACAAAGATGAAAAGATGCTGTTTGGTCCAAATTACATTTTACCAAAGCCTTTTGACCCGCGATTGATTACTACTATCGCTCCAGCTGTTGCCCAGGCCGCAATTGACAGCGGTGTGGCACAGAGACCATTTACTTCTATTGAAGATTATCGAACCAGCCTAGAGCCGCTCGTCTATCGAACCGGCAATGTAATGCGCCCGATTTTTGAGAAAGCGCAAAGCGAAATGAAGCGAGTGGCTTATACCAGCGGTGAGAATCAACGCGTTCTGCGCGCGGTTCAAGACGTGGTTGATCAGTCTTATGCCTCGCCAGTTCTTATCGGCGACTCAAAAATAATAAGCAATTCAATCAAAGACTTAGGCTTGCGATTGAAAGAAGGTTCTGAATTTGAAGTAATTCCAGCACAAGGCAATAGCGAGGCTGAAAGAATCGCCCAAGTTTGCCAACTTATTGATGACGGTGTTGTTGACGCGGCTTTAACCGGGCCAGACGATAAATTGTATAAGCAGGTTGAAGAAATCGAACGACATACCTCACATAAGCAAGAGAATAAACCTATGGCGGTGATGCATTTATTGTTGCTCGATAGTGGTTCTTATTTTATTGCCGACACCAGCATCAACCATAACCCTAATGCTCAAGACCTCGCCCACATCACACTAATGGCCGCTGAGGAAGTAAAACGCTTTGGTATGATACCGCGCACAGCCCTACTTTCGCATTCTAACTTTGGCGGGCACCCGAGCGAATCATCGCAAAAAATGGTCGAAACCAAGACTATCTTGAATGAATTAAGCCCCGATTTAGAAGTGGATGGAGAGATGAAAGGCAGCATGGCTTTAGACGAGGCGATGCGCAAAAAAACTGACCATTGCACACTATCAAACGACGCCAATTTATTAATCATGCCGAATTTAGACGCAGCGAACATCACTTATACCGTATTAAAAAATTTGGCAAACGGAATCGCGGTTGGTCCGATCATATTAGGAACAGATAAACCCATTCACGCCATAACGCGCGCTACAACTCCGAGAGGAATCGTTAACCTCACAAGTTTAGTGAGCGCGAGTGTGAATAAGTAATCTTAATATGGCTAACATATCTAGTGCCTCAAACCACTTTGCCAAATTTACATTTAGCAAAGTGATGTGTATTATTCATAATAATAATACAGCACGCATAGTTTATTCAAACGAACCATCAATAGAGGATAGAATCTAAAAAATGAGCCAAGAAAGTAGCCTCAAGCAAGATATAGATCAACAAGAAACACAAGAATGGATTGACGCCTTAGAAAGCGTTATCGAGCGAGACGGCGGCGATCGAGCGCGCTATTTATTACGCCAGCTTGCCGAAACCGCCCACGAAGCAGGGGCGCAACTTCCTTTTGGCTTAAATACACCCTATATCAATACTATCCCAGTTGAAAAACAACCTGCCCTACCCGCAGATCGGCAGATTGAATTTAAAATTCGCTCGATTATCCGTTGGAATGCGGCAGCCATGGTTTTGCGTGCAAACAAAATAAGCACCGAATACGGTGGTCATATCGCAAGTTACGCGTCGGCCGCGGTTTTGTATGAAATTGGCTTTAATCATTTTTGGCGTGCGCGCAGTGAAGAGCATGGCGGCGACATGATTTATTATCAAGGACATTCAGCGCCTGGTATGTACGCGAGAGCCTTTCTTGAAGGCCGGCTAAGCGAAGAACAATTAGATAATTTTCGCCAAGAAGTCGGCGGCAATGGGCTTTCTTCTTACCCACACCCTTGGTCTATGCCTGATTTTTGGCAGTTCCCGACAGTGTCAATGGGGCTCGGTCCTATTATGGCCATCTATCAAGCTCGTTTTCAGCGTTATCTGGAAAATCGAGAATTAATAAAAACAGAAAACAGAAAAGTGTGGGCATTTTTAGGCGATGGTGAGATGGATGAACCAGAATCGCGTGGTGCTCTTGGTCTTGCCGGACGAGAAAAGCTCGATAACCTAATCTTTGTAATCAACTGCAATTTACAACGTCTAGATGGCCCTGTTCGTGGCAATGGCAAAATAATACAAGAACTAGAAAGCGAATTTCGTGGTGCTGGTTGGAACGTAATTAAAGTTATCTGGGGCAGCCAATGGGACATCTTGCTTGAAAAAGATGACAAAGGCCTGCTGCAAAAACGCATGATTGAATGCGTTGACGGTGAGTACCAAGCGTTTAAAGCAAAAGGCGGCGCCTATACTCGCGAAAATTTTTGGAACACACCAGAACTTAAGGCCATGGTCGCTCATATGAGTGATGATGATATTGATCTGATGGCTCGGGGCGGTCATGACACGGATAAAGTGTATGCTGCCTATAGAGCGGCTATCAGACATTCGGGGCAACCTACTGTTATCCTGGCTAAGACTATTAAAGGTCTTGGCATGGGTGAAGCTGGTCAAGGTCTGAATAGTTCACACCAACAAAAGAAAATGGATCTGGAATCTCTAAAAACCTTCCGTAAGAGATTTAAAATTCCTGTTGATGACGTTCAATTAGAGAATATTGAGTATATAAAACCCGATCCAGAGTCGCCCGAAGTTAAATATGCGCACGCTAGAAGGCAAGCGCTCGGCGGTTATTTACCCGCAAGACCAAATACCACAGAAAAGCTCGCCGTCCCTGCTCTAGAGAGCTTCAGCAAATTACTCGAAAGCTCTGGTGAACGCGAATTTTCTTCAACTATGGCGTTCGTGCGTATTTTGTCTACCTTAATTCGCGATAAGAACCTTAAAGATCGAATCGTTCCTATTATTCCAGACGAAGCGCGTACTTTTGGTATGGAAGGTTTGTTCCGACAACTTGGGATATACGCCAGTGAAGGACAAAAATACGAACCAGAAGACTCTGACCAACTCATGTACTACCGTGAGGATAAGAAAGGTCAGGTACTAGAAGAAGGTATTAATGAAGCTGGCGCCATGTCGTCTTGGATTGCAGCTGCAACGTCCTATTCAACCAATGAATTATCGATGATACCATTCTACATCTATTACTCGATGTTTGGTTTTCAGCGCATTGGTGATCTAGCATGGGCGGCTGGCGATATGCAGGCCAGAGGCTTCCTTGTAGGCGGAACAGCGGGCAGAACAACCCTTGCGGGAGAAGGCTTGCAACACCAAGATGGTCACTCACATGTGCAAGCAGCGACTATCCCAAATTGCATCTCCTATGACCCAACCTTTTCTTACGAACTCGCCGTTATCATTCAAGATGGCTTGCGCCGCATGTATGAAGAACACCAAAACGTGTTTTACTACATCACCGTTATGAATGAAAACTATCATCACCCAGCGATGCCTGAAGGTTGTGAAGAAGGCATATTAAAAGGTATGTATCAGATCGCTAAAAGCGACAAAGACGATGGCAATACACCAACAGTACAATTAATAGGCAGCGGCACGATTTTAAATGAGTGTATTCATGCAGCCGAATTACTGGAAAGTGAATATGGTGTCGCCGCTAACCTTTGGAGTGCAACAAGTATTAACGAACTGCGCCGCGAAGGTAATGAAGTGCAACGTTGGAACATGCTTCACCCGGAAGAAAAACCGAGAATTAGCTATGTAGAACAATGTCTGCAAGATCAAAATGGCCCAGTGATTGCCGCTACTGACTACATAAAGGTTCACGCCGACTCAATTCGAGAATTAGTACCGTCACGCTATGTTGTTCTTGGTACCGATGGCTTTGGCCGCTCGGATAACCGAGAGCAATTACGTAGCCATTTCGAAGTTAACTATAAATACGTCATTTTGGCTGCTCTGACTGCACTATATGAAGATGGTAGTATCGCCGTAGAAGTTGTGAACAAGGCCATTAGTCAGTTTGATATTGATACCGAGAAACCTTCACCGGACAAACTATAAAAAGCCGTGTATTTAATTACATGATCAAATATATAGAGCTTACTGCACCTCAAACCAGTGCATTCAGACAGACAAAAATTTTGTCGATTGAATGCCAAGAAGGTGACAAGGTCAAACAGGGCGACACCCTATTTATGGTCAAAAGTGGTGACCAAGAAATTGCACTACCAGCGACTTGTGATGGCAAAATATGCGAGATGATCGCAGTCATTGGCGAAAACATCACACTGTCTACTGCCTTATTACTAATGGAGACAGAAGTTACTGACAACAAAGACAAAAAAGCTATTAGTGATACTAAAAAAAAACCATCACAAAACGACCTAAAAGCTCAGACCAAGACGTCACCTAAGATAAAGAAAAAAAAGACACGGAAGAAAACGGCCAAAAAGAAAACGAGAAAAAAAACCAAAGTTAAAGAACATCAACAACAATCTTTGGACTTAGTAATTGATGGCGAAAGCGTTACGCCCGACCCACAACTTGACACTCAAATCAAACCACAACCAGAGGATCCAGACTCAATGTCATCTGACGACACAATTGAAATTCATGTTCCCGATATTGGTGGCGACACCGCAAAAGTTATTGAGATTCTAGTTAACCCAGGCGACCAAATTGAAGAAGAACAGGCGCTCATCACACTTGAAAGTGACAAGGCAAGCATGGATGTTCCATCAACCGTCTCAGGCGTCCTAAGTTCTATCGAAGTGAGGCTTGATGACGACATTGGTGAAGGCACTTTGATCGCGAAAATCGACACAGGCGCATCAGCACAGTCTAGTGAACAGGGAGACGCACGAGACAAAGACGATTCAGATCAAGAAACACCAGCATCAGCAGCTCCGACGGTCACGCCAAAGGTAAACGAGCAAGAATCGAGCGACGCACAAACAACATCCACTTCGGTTCTCGATGTGCTTGTTCCCGATATTGGTGGCGATGCGGCCAAAGTTATTGAGTTTTTAGTCGCGGTTGGCGATACAGTAGCGGCGGAAGATTCTCTATTAACGCTTGAAAGTGATAAAGCCAGTATGGACGTGCCCTGTCCTGCAGATGGCACCATCGCGAGCTTAGAAGTAAGTATCGATCAAGAAGTCTCCGAAGGCACTCTTATAGCGACATTAACCACCTCTCACACCGAGTCACACAAGAGCCAAAGTCAAGTTCCTGCAGAGCAAGCCAGTGCTAGTGTAAGTAAACCTAGTGAGGTTGAGCAAAAAGCAACACCGTTAACAAACAATGATGCAAAACCAAAAACCGCTGCGCAAACCAGCAGTGTCGGCAAATCACATGCATCACCGTCTATTCGCCGGTTAGGCCGAGAACTTGGCGTCGACCTTTCCAAAGTAAGCGGCAGCGGACGTAAAGGACGAATTCTTAAAGATGATGTCAAGGCGTATGTCAAAAATGTTATGGAATCATCTCAGTCTGTGGCTCAAACAAGCTCAGGCAGTGGCATCCCAGCAATACCAGCACAAGACTTTTCAAAGTTTGGCGACATCGATGTGCAAGCGCTTAACAAAATTAAACGCCTAACTGCGACCAACTTACATCGCTCATGGGTAAATGTTCCGCATGTCACCCACAACGATGAAGCTAATATCAATGAATTAGAAGCGTTCCGTAAAAAAGTTAATCAGGGATTCAAAGACTCAGGCGAAGCTGTCAAAGTTTCGCCACTCGCATTCATTGTCAAAGCCATTGTACGAGGTCTAAAAGAGTACCCTCAATTTAATAGTTCGCTGGAACCAAGTGGCGAGAACTTAATCTATAAAAAGTACTTTAATGTTGGCATCGCCGTCGATACGCCTAATGGCTTGGTCGTACCCGTTATTAAAAATGCGGATACCAAATCGGTTTCTCAAGTGGCAACTGAAATGGGCGAATTAGCTGCAAAAGCGCGCGATGGCAAACTTTCCATTGCCGATATGAGCGGTGCATGCATTACCATCTCCAGCCTTGGCGGCATAGGTGGTACAAGCTTTACTCCAATAGTCAATGCGCCAGAAGTTGCCATACTGGGCGTTTCGCGCAGTAAAATAAAACCCGTTTGGAACGGCCAAGAGTTTGAACCAGGCATGATGCTTCCTCTTAGCTTATCGTACGATCACCGAGTCATCGATGGAGCGGAAGCAGCGCGCTTTACGCGCCACATAGCGGAAGTCTTAGAAGACGTTCGACTATTGTCAATTTAAGCGCGGAGATAACATGAGCATTGAAATAAAAGTCCCTGATTTGGGCGGCGCCGAAGACGTAGAGGTTATCGAGTTATTAGTAAACGTAGGTGATAGCGTTGATTCCGACGAACCACTGATTACAGTGGAAAGCGACAAAGCGTCTATGGATATACCAAGCCCGCAGGCAGGCACAGTCAGTGAAATAAAAGTCGCTATTGGCGACCGTATCAGTGAAGGTGACCTTATTGCCTTGTTAGAGGCATCGGAACAAGGTAAAGAAACGCATAAAGACCAAGAAACCGCCGTCGAAACTGATCAAGCTGAAGCACAAGCAATCGAGCAGCCCTCGCCCACTGACGCTAGTAATATACCCGCAGACATCAAAAGTGATGATCACACACAAATTCTCGTCATCGGCTCAGGCCCCGGGGGTTATACAGCTGCCTTTAGAGCGGCTGATTTAGGTTTAGACGTTACCTTAGTTGAAAAATATTCAACACTCGGCGGCGTGTGTCTAAACGTAGGCTGCATACCATCCAAAGCGCTTCTGCATTCAGCATCGATCATCGCGCAAGCGCGAGAAATGGAAACGCATGGTATTCGCTTTGGTGAGCCAGATATTGATTTAGACAAACTTAGAGGCTTTAAAGAGTCAGTAATTGGCAAGCTCACCGATGGACTTTCTGGCATGGCTAAAGCCCGAAAGGTCAAGGTGGTTCAAGGCTATGCAAGCTTTACTGGCGCAAACTCAGTGAGTATCGTTGGAGATGACGGCACACAAACTTTAAGCTTTGACAAAGCTATTATCGCGGCTGGATCTCGTGTCACCGTATTGCCTATGTTCGAAACTGATGATCCGCGCGTCATTGATTCAACAGGCGCTCTGGCACTTAAAGACATTCCACCAAAAATGTTAATTATCGGTGGTGGAATTATTGGCATGGAAATGGCGACGGTCTATAGCGAGCTAGGCAGTGAGGTATCGATCGTCGAGTTCATGTCACAGATTGTCCCGGGCGCAGACAAAGACTTAGTTGCGCCATTAAAAAAACGTATGAGCGGCCTAGTTGAGTCAATTATGACCGACACTAAGGTCACCGCTATCACACCAAAAGATGACGGCATACATGTCGATTTTGCCTCTGCTAAAACCGATAAATCCTTACCATCTCAGAGTTACGACATTGTTCTCGTTGCTACAGGTCGTCGTCCAAATGGCGATCTGATCGACGCAAATAAAGCTGGCGTAAACGTTGATGAGCGAGGTTTTATTGCGGTTGATGAACAAATGAGAACAAACGTCGACCATATTTTTGCAATTGGCGACATTGTCGGACAACCTATGTTGGCGCACAAAGCCACGCATGAAGCAAAAGTCGCTGCTGAAGTATGCGCTGGACTTAAAAGTGGCTTTGAGGCAAACGTGATTCCATCTGTGGCTTATACGGACCCAGAAATAGCATGGGTAGGTTTGACCGAGACACAAGCCAAAGAACAAAACATAGAGTTCGAGAAAGGCGTGTTTCCGTGGGCTGCGTCGGGCCGGGCAATAGGCAATGATAGGACTGAAGGCAAAACAAAATTGCTTTTCGACCCTAAGTCGCACAAAGTGCTTGGTGGTGGAATTGTTGGGACTAACGCTGGCGAACTCATTAGTGAAATTAGCTTAGCCATCGAACTTGGCGCCGACGCGACTGATATTGGGCTCACTATTCACGCGCACCCAACATTAGGCGAAACGGTTGCGATGGCAGCAGAAGTATATGAAGGAACCATTACCGATTTGTACATTCCTAAAAAGAATAAAAAACAAGGCGCTTAAAAGCGCCTTGTTTCCTCTCCGCCTAAGAGACTTCTCACACAATAAAAAATGTCTCAGTGAACGAGTCCATTCACCGATAATAAACGTAACAACCCATGTTCGCTCGACTCACCTAAAAGTTCTATAGTTTTAGCATTTAACTTCATGTTTAGATGTAGCGATAAGTTAAATGCCAGAACCGTAATGTAGTTAACATAATGCCGTCTACAGTACACAAAAACCAAGATCAATAAGAGTAAAACACGTTAACAATTGCAAACTGGAAAACACCTCCATAAACGAGCTTAGGAATTGTTGAATCGATAAGCTCGATTCAACCGACTTTGGCACATCGATGCGTGATATATTTGCGTTTTAGTTTTTCAGGTCTTAGACCTGAGTTCACCAAGGCACTGCTGCTGTTCCGCCTTGCTCAAATACCGTCGAAAAAGTCGGCGCAAAACTATTATGGCTAACTCATACAGGTTGCTTGAAACAAACCCAAAATTAGAATTAAAAGACACGGTTTATCAAGACTCAGATGACTTTATCAGAGATGCAAAGATCGATAACAGCCTACAAATTGCGCTGCGCGATATCTTTGACAAAGCACATGATAAGTCACTGTTTTCCGCAAACTTAGAAGAACTCGCCCAAACCAAAGAACTGTCCAACGAGTTATCGACTTTGCGACATAACTATTTGCGGTGTCTAGATTTAGATAGGGTAAATACGGCTCTCGACCTCAGCCAAGATACGGGAGGGGTTGCTCATTATTTGGCGAGTCATGTTGCCTCCGTTGATTCGATCAAAATCGATATTGACCGAGCGCGCCTAGCGGTAGTCCGATGTGCCAGCAAATCAAATATCGTACATGTTTCAAGCGACCTTGATGCGATCAAATTACCGACACAATATTACGACTTGATTGTCATCGGCGACTTGGAAAATCTGGATATCGAGCAAGACCGTTTGACTGATCTTTTAGCTCGGCTCCGTAATAGTTTAAGCGACCGTGGCGCCCTTGTGTTAAACGCAGCAAATCCGGATCGCTTAAATCGTTGGTTTGATGGAAAGTCGGCCCGCGATGATAAAAAAATACACTTCGTCGACCTTTATAACAAGCAAGCCGCCGACCAAGCTCTATCTAGAAAAACACTGCGTGATAGTCTCAGTAAAGCAGGCTATGCCAAAACTGAAATTCACTCAATTTTTTCAAGTGGGCATTCATGCAAAGCAATTTTTTCTGAAGAATATCTCGGCACAAACCCTAATAGTGTCAATCACTTTCACCGACTGGGTTTTGTCGAAAATCAAACGATAAATGAGTATCTCTTATTCGCTCAACTGGTCGATCAAAAGGAAAATTTAAACCAATACGCGAGTCGTTATATCGCTATCTCGGGTGCAAGTATCACCTCGCTTCGACAATTATACGATAACGATTTTAGCCACTTCGCCAGTACTAGCCGACGTCCAGCCTGGCGCACCCTCACCTATCGCAAGCGAGCATCGCAAGAAGTCCACAAGGTGGCGGCTTTTGAGAATGCTCAGGAAAGCTCAAGCTTAATCAAACAAAACTTAGGTTCTCAGCCCTTTCACAAAGGCCGCTTACTAGTACATGACTGGCTAAAAGCTATTGTCGATTTAGATCCATCACAATTTAAAACCTGTGTTGTTGAATACCAAAACTGGCTTAATAGCCAAGCTCAGGACGGTAATTTCGCGGATTTCGGCTACGACATGCTGCCGTTTAACCTCGTCGTAAAGGAGAGTCGAGGCAAAAGAGAACTTTGTATCATTGACCCAGAATGGTCTTTAAAAAAAGAGATCAGCTCTGATTTCGTTCTGTTTCGTGCGCTTTTTTGGTTCGCACATGAAAACCGAAACATCATTCAAACTTATTGTCAGGAATTCGATTTTTATTCCATTGGTTCGTTTGTTATTGAATACATGCCGAACGCACATTCACTCGACGATTTGGCAGATTACGTAAAGCTTGAAGAACAACTTCAAAAAGAAATTAATCTAAACTCAATGCCCCGAACAGTGGCTAATGCTGTTGTTCAAAGCTTGAATGAAAATCGACCCGTATTAGAAATCAGTTGGGCCAACCAAGACGGCCAAGCCCCTCGATTATTAGCTCACAGCCACGTATGGAATACCCAAATAGGTGAGCAAACACTTTCTATACAGGTTGCACCGCTCGAGGAAAGCCACCCAAACTTAAGAATCGACCCAATGGCGCAAATTGGTGGTCTTAAAATATCTCAACTAAAAATAGTCGACAAGGACACTAAGCAAACAATATGGGTCGCCGAAGATCAAAATGATTTGCAGACTAAAGTAACAATGGTCGGCATGCTTGCGACTAATGATGCTTTAATCTGCGTAGATGAAGACCCACATTTACTCATCGATGTTGCAGACTTAGATCTTAAGGCTAAACAACTCGAGGTCCAAATAAGCCTAATCGCTCGAGATACACGCGGTCTAGAAGAATCAATTAGCATATTGAGCCAAGAACCATCGAAACATTTGGCGGCGCTGTCTTCACAACGCAATCGTAATAACGAATATCGCGCACAAATTGATTATTTAAATCAACGAATTAAAGATCTTCATGACCATAGGGAAGACCTTGTTCTTGAGGTAAATAATTTGAAAACGGTGCGCAAAGACAAGGAAAACCAAATTGACCTCCTGGTTAGCCGCTTAAGTCTTCAATATAAGTTAAACGAAAGTTTATACGAGTTTCTAACCGATCGGCCAAGCACTCGAGTCAAGAGTTTTGCGCGACGTTTAATGAACCGAATTCGCAAACGTCCACCAGTGGAGCTTCCTAGTACGGAAGAGTTTTTATTACAAACACCAAAAGCGGAAAATTTCAAAGTACCCGAGCTGGTTCGAAAGTACCCTCTACCCAAAGGTGATTTGCTCGGTCAAAATAATGAAGACTATGGTCAATGGGTCGCAGAGAACACACTAAGCGAACACGATAAAGAAACTATTAAAGCAGACATAGAAAGCATGGTAGACAAGCCTCTATTCTCTATTTTAGTGCCAATTTATAACACCGACCCAGAATATTTAATGCCGATGATCGAGTCGGTAAGAGCTCAACTTTACCCACATTGGGAATTGTGTTTGGTTGATGACTGCTCTCCTAAGAGCTACCTTCGTCAAATATTGACACATGAAGCATTGCAAGATGAACGCATCAAGGTTCAACTCAATGATGTTAACCAAGGCATTTCTGTCACCACCAATGATGCGTTAGCGATGGCGAGTGGCGATTACATTGCCCTATTGGACCATGATGATGAAATCAGCATAGACGCGCTCTATGAAAACGCCAAAGTCATCAATGAGAAGCCCGGCGTTGGCTTAATTTATAGCGATGAAGACAAGATGGATATGCAAGGTAATCGGCTTGAGCCTTTCTTCAAACCAGATTATTCACCGGACTTTTTATCAACCAACAATTACATTTGTCATTTCAGCGTAATCAACAAGAGTCTTATCGATGAACTTGGTGGGTTTCGTGAAGGCTTAGACGGCTCTCAAGATCATGACGTCATACTTCGCGCTGCACATAATAGTGAACATGTGGTTCATATCCCTAAGATACTTTATCACTGGCGTAAGATTCCCGGCTCTACGGCCGTTGTATACGACGCAAAATCTTATGCTTGGGAAGCTGGACGTAAGGCAATAGAAGATCAACTTACAAAAAATGAAGATGGTGTAAAGGTAGATTTTGGTAGCCTAAAAGGAACGTATCGGGTTAATCGAGAAATCAAAGGTGAGCCCTTAGTCAGCATTGTTATTCCTTTTAAAGACAAGCCTGAACTTTTAGATTCGTGCTTGAATTCAATTTTAAAGCTTAGTAGTTATAAGAACTTTGAAATTATCGGGGTGAGCAACAATAGCGAAGAACAAGAAACATATAGCAAGATGCAAGCCTTCAGCGAAAGCGATGCTCGCATTAGATTTGTGCAGCACAATATCCCATTTAATTTTTCTGCCGTTTGTAATTACGGCGTTAAACAAACAAAAGGGGAATATGTCTTATTGTTAAATAACGACATTGAAATTCTTACAGTGGATTGGATTGAAGGTCTTTTAGAACATGCACAACGTCCCGAAGTTGGCGCGGTAGGTAGTAAACTGCTCTATCCTGATGGTCGAATCCAACATGCCGGCATCGTGGTTGGAATGGTAGGTGCTGCTGGACATCCGCATAAATTTTTCCCCAATGACCATATCGGCTATCACGGTCGTTTGCATATGGTACACAATGTGTCGGCGGTCACAGGCGCGCTACTAATGGTAAGCAAGGCCAAGTTTGATCAAGTCGCCGGTTTGGATGAAGACAATTTGGCGGTTGCCTACAATGATGTCGATTTTTGCTTAAAATTACACCAACAGGGATACTACAATGTGTTTACGCCCTACGTTGAAGCAACGCATCATGAATCAATCAGTCGTGGTTATGAAGATACCGATGAAAAAATGCAGAGACTGCTTAAAGAACAAGCTCACTTTCTTGAACAATGGAAAGACTTCATCGAAAATGGCGACCCATATTACAATCCTAACTTAAGCCTAAAGAACGAATACTTTTCACTAAACTTTAGAGACTAGTAAACAATCGCTATGACCATCACTGCAGAGCAAAAATCAGATTGGCACGAACTAGGGTTCATACACCTACCGGCTTTTTATTCAGAGCAAGCTATTAAAGAAATAAACCAGCTCGTCGACCGTTTATGGACAGATAGAAAAGCCTTAGGCAACAAATACGTGATCGACGTATTTTGTGAAACAAGTAATGAATGCAGACTCCATTTTGCGCAAGCGCCCAATGCGGCTCGCGCGCAGCCCTACAAGTTAAACGATTTATTCCTCACACAAGAACAAATACGAGAGATCGTCATTGGCAATAAGATTGCTCCGATATTAGCAGAATTACTCGAAGGCTCACCGATGGTCTGTAATTCTCTTAATTTTGAGTTTGGTTCTCAACAAGACTTTCATTTTGATACCTTCTACATGCCGTCGCCGACTCCAAACAAGATGGTTGCTTCTTGGATTGCACTCGAAGACGCGACGCCAGACAATGGCCCGCTTAGTTATTACCCAGGGAGTCATAAGATACCACCATATATTTTCTCGAGTGGCTCTACCCTTGTGGTAAACCGAGAACTACCCGAATGCAAATCTTATGTTTTCGACGAAATCGAAAGCCGTGGGCTAGAACAACAAACGCTATACGCAAAAACCGGAGATGTTTTAATTTGGCATTCACAACTCTTCCACGGCGGTAGCCCGATTAAAGATAAAACTAAAACTCGAAAATCTTTAGTAACCCATTACTTTACAACCGAAGATTTTCCGCACATAAATCCAGCTAAGATTGGTGAAATTGGTAGCTATATGGATCGAGATGCGCAACCAGTACCCGCAAGATCGTTACCAGACAACTGGTGGGAACAAAGCTAAAAATACTTCAACCATGCTGAGTCATTTAAATAATCGGCAGTTTTTAGCTCTGGCACTCGGGCTGGCAATTTTATTGCGCTTGATGGCAATGCCATTTTTTGCCCACGTAGATTTGTTCTCAGAATGTCGGCGTGTTTTTTATGCGCTTGAAAATGGCTACTTTTTAGAAAACAGTCACCGCGTCAGTGTTTATTATATCGAGTTAGTATTCGCGGCCTTTTCAACTTTGTTCATTGATGTAAGTGATGGCCTGTTTCATTTAGCCGATCCAAAATCGTCAACCGCCAGTCTGGTTGACTATAGTTTTTTCTTAAACGACCCCAATCTTTACCGCCACTTATTTTTCTTCAAATTGCCTTATCTGATGTTTGACCTTGCTACGGCGGCAGTTATTTGGCACTTTGTCGATGACTCCAAACTACGTAAGTTGGCATTGCTAATTTGGCTGTTTAACCCAGTCACTTTCTTCGCAACCTATATTTTTGGTCGCTTTGAAGTTATCGGTCTATTTTTTCTCGCCTTTACCGCACTTCAATTGAAAGCGCGGAATCCGATTCTTGCGTGTTTAAGCTTTGTTTTAGCGCTGCATTCAAGAGAGATTAATTTAATGTTCGCGCCCTTTTTATTGTTGGCGCTTATCGATCATAAAGATCATTGGCTACGAACAACTATAGCGCTAAGTATTTACACACTCATCATCGGTTTCTTATATTGGCTACCTGCACCCCTATTAAGCGCTTTGGGCGGCAATACGCAGCTATTTATTCCGAGCAGTGGTGTACATGAAACACATGCGGTAAAGAAGCTAATGTCGATGGGCTATCACTGGTTCTACCCTATTATTGTCGCCTTTGGCGGACTTGCTATTTACGCTTGGGAAAGCGGCGAAAAATCGCATGAACAAAGATATGTGATTTGCTGCGCAGTAGCACTCTTTATCTACTTTGGTTTTAATGTGCACAGTATTCACTATGCGGCTTGGCTGACTTTGTTTCCGATACTGAGTCTTCAGTTTAATCGCAAAGTCGTCCTGCCATTCTTCATATTTATCGGTGCTTGGATGGTCTTATGGTTATTTAAAACCGATCAGGGAGTTTTTACCTTATTCCTTGCGGCGCCCCTATCCCCGGATTTAATTGGCAAAGGTTATTTCCCTGGTTATTTCAATCAACATTGGGCCACACCTGAGTTTAATTTAAAGCAGGCGACGTCGATCTTGCGTTCGGCGTTCTTTATAAGCATGGCGTTCTTCGCCTATCGCATGTTGCGTCCTTCTCAGAAAAAGGCTTGAGCGATGGTTGTACGCCTTTTCTTTGTTATCTTTAGCCTCCTCAGCCTATCCAGCACATTGGCATTCGCTAATAGCTTGATCGATACTAATAGTATTAGTAAAAACGAACGCGGCCATTATCTAATTGGCGCTAATGACCCTTACTTTGTTTTCGATCATAGCAGTGGCGGCAAAGACAATACCAACCGCCATTGGTTACTACCTTTAACACTTGTTAGCCAAACCAAAAAAAACCAACGCATCGACGTCGAAGTTTTCTTTGATGGCAAATATGCTAATAACCGTCGCGTATTCAGTCCAAGAAAGTATCTAAAATTCAGTGTCGAGTCACAGGACTGGCGCGAATCCAGTGGTTTAAATATCACTCTTCCTACAGACGTTCGGTTTAGCGACAACTCTTTGCTTCGGGTTGATCTGAATGGCTGCACGAAATGTGAAGTCTCTTTAAACGCTGCACCCCGTTTAAACGCTGAACCCTCTTCAAATTACGCGAACACCAAACTTTTACAACAACGTAATGGGCTCAATACTCCTGAGCAACTCATTATTAACATACCTGTCGAGCAATGGAGTCGAAATAATATTGATGATCAAGGGATTCTCACCGGCCAAGACCCTTTTATGGTGTCACCCGCCTTAGACACCAATACCAACAAATTAGCCGGCATTTACTTCGAAGTCTCCAGCAAAATTAATGACGCTGTTAGCAATTCATCTAAGCACACTGAACGAGCCGTATTCCAACTTTTTTACGCCACCGAAACACACGGCTTTATAGAAGCTGCGAGCAGTTACGCACGAATCAGCCCACATCAAAGCAGCTCATCAGAACAACAAAAATCAGAGTTAGAAAAGTACTATCGCTTTTACCTTCCACTTGATTTTTTAGGTTATCAAAGTCCAAAACAAGAAATACTAGAACGCGTTCGTCTCGATTTTTCTAACCTTAACGCAAGCTGGTTTTTATCAAAATCAGAACTCATACCAGAATCACAAAAGAAAAACTACATCGCCTTTTTGCCTGAACTCCATGCGCAAAAAAAATTGCAAAAAGCGAGCCTTAATCAGGTCGTCAAAAATATATTCTCTCGCCTGGGCCGAGACCTAGGCTTTTTGTTCGGCTATTTACTTTTATTATGCGGAACGTTGTATTTCATTTGGCGAAACTATCGAAAATAACTGCGGGGCGAAAATAACTGCGGGGCGAAAATAACTGCGGGGCGAAAATAACTGCGAGACGAAAATAA
>CAYSUU010000001.1:135432-198517 GCA_964434375.1 uncultured Gammaproteobacteria bacterium
ATAACTGCGGGGCGAAAATAACTGCGGGGCGAAAATAACTGCGAGACGAAAATAACTGCGAGACGAAAATAACTGCGAGACGAAAATAATTACCGTGCAAAGATAAACACCGTGCAGCAAGACTCGGGACCTTACATAGCTAGCACCGTGTTATAAAAATAAGCCAGTTATTGAGTCGCAAGTAAAGCGACTATACCTTCCAGCAAAGTGGCTTCATGTTCACTAAAACGATTCTTTTCTGGGCTATCAACGTCTAAAACGCCCGCTATTTTTTTAGCTGAGAACGGCACCACAATTTCTGATTCACTGGCGGCATCACAGGCTATATGCCCTTCAAATAAATGCACATCGTCGACAATCAAGGTTTTATTGTCATTAAAAGCCGTACCACACACGCCCTGCCCTAAGGGTATTCGAGTGCACGCCACATTACCCTGAAACGGCCCTAAAACAAGCTCACCGTCGCGCAAAAAATAAAAGCCTAGCCAATTTATTCTTTCAAGACTATTAAATAAAAGTGCTGAAATATTAGCGGTTGTCGCTATGACATCAGCTTCGCTACTTATCAATGCTTCGGCTTGTTTAAGTAATAAGTTGTAGTTTTCTTGCATAAGGATAAAACATTCCTAATTCGTTAAATTTTAAGATATTCAATATCGGCAAAACCCAGTTTATGTAAATACCTAACTAAGCTAGCCTCTGTACTCATTACATCAGTGAAACTCGCAGTTAAGTCGAGCGATGTTTGTTTCGACATACTCGGCTCAAGCAATGACACAACGCGCCTAGAAATCGCTTCACCTGAATCGACAAGCATTATCGATCTATCACTGTCCATAAAAACATGCGCTATCTGTTCACGTAACAACGGAAAGTGAGTACACGCTAATACAACAACATCCAATGACTGACATTCAATGAACGGTTGTAAAATTTTTCTCAAACGAGGTAATTCAATTGTTTGCCCTGCAAGCTTAGCTTCTGCCATCTCAACTAATTCACTGGAACCTACTTTTACAATTCGACATTGTTTCGCAAAATCGTTAATTAGCTTATCGGTATAGCTGCGCTTTATCGTCACAGGCGTTGCCAATAAGCCGATTGTCTTAGTTTGAGATATATTAGCCGCAGGTTTAATTGCAGGGACCACACCAACCACTTCACAATCTAACTGCGACCTAAGAGTCTGCAAAGCAATCGTACTGGCGGTATTGCAGGCAATAAGTAATATATCGGGCGCATAGGTCTTATTAATTGTTAGCGCCACCAAAGAAATTCTGTCGATTAAATCCACATCGTTCTTTGTGCCGTATGGATGCGCCGCATTGTCGCTTACAAATACTAGCGAATGATGTCCATTTAGCTGCTCTAACGACTGACTTAGCTCATGATAAATACTAAGGCCGCCCACCCCCGAATCGTAGATAACAATACGAGCCATCGCCTATAAAATCCCTAAGACTGTTCCGCTTGTAACTGCTTTATATACGCGCTAACGCCCTGTTCAACTGTCGAGAATCCTGCGCTGTAATCTCCGTCCATAGTTAAATTAGTCAAATCAGCTTTGGTATAACTTTGATATTTACCGCTCAATGCTTGTGGAAATTCGATATAGGCAATTTTGCCATCTTTAACCCACTGTTCAGTGGTTCTATTGTCGCCAGTTACGGTATTCAAAACGGCGCAAGCCACATCATTAAAACTTTGAGCGCGTCCAGTACCAACATTAAATATTCCATTGATTTCAGGGTGCCTCAAAAAATGTAGGTTTACATCAACCACATCGTTTATCCAAACAAAGTCTCGTAATTGTTCGCCGTTTTCGTAGCCGCCAGAACCCTCAAATAGTGTAACAACGCCATTATTGCAAAACTGATTGTAAAAATGGTACGCCACGGATGCCATCCGACCTTTATGTTGTTCGCCATTACCGTACACATTAAAATATCGTAGACCGACTACTTGAGCAGTAGACGAGGCTCTGTGTTTGCGAACATATCGATCAAATAATAATTTTGAATAGGCGTATGCATTGAGTGCCTGCTCATGTTCAGACTCCTCTTTAAAGGTCTGATTACCTCCGTAGACCGATGCACTAGAAGCATAGATAAACGGAATGCTCTGGTCAGCACAATAGCGAAACAAGGCTTTAGAATACTCATAGTTACTTTGCATGATGTAGCGCCCATCTGCCTCCATTGTGTCCGAGCACGCACCTTGATGATAAATGGCCGAAGGCCCACCAAACTCTAAACCTTTTTGAATCCGACCTAAGAACTCATCTTTGTCCATATAATCTTCGATGTCGCAAGATTCGATATTTCGAATTTTATTGCCATCACTAAGATCGTCAACAACCAGAATATTATCTAAACCACGTTGATTAAGACCTCGAACAATATTCGAACCTATAAAACCGGCACCGCCAGTAACAATAATCATTTTTTTATCTCATCTACAGAAGCTACTGAGCTTCTAGTTTTTCAATTACTTCGTCAATGCTCGCCACTGCCGTTCCGACTTTTCCAACCACAATACCGGCAACCGTATTGGCTAAATTCAGGCTATCTTGAGCTGACATATCAAGCGCCTGACAAAGAGCCATTAAGGCAATCACAGTATCACCAGCACCACTTACATCGTAGACCTCTAATGCTTGCGCGGGGGAGTCTACTTGCTCATTATTTGCAGTAAACAAACTCATGCCTCGCTCACTGCGAGTCACTAATAAAGACTCGATGTCTAACTCTTCGCGTAAGGCGAACGCGCGCTCAGAAAACTCTTGTTCGTTAGCACTAACGCCGACCACCGTTTCAAACTCGCGCGTATTTGGGGTAATTAAACTAGCGCCCCGATAACGACTATAGTCATGCCCTTTAGGATCAACGATAACCGGCTTAGCAAGGCTTCGAGCCAAAGCAATCATCTTTGAGCAGTCACGCAAACTGCCCTTGCCATAATCGGACAGAATGACGACATCGGCGTTTTCCAATGCTTGTTGATAGGCATCAAAGTACTCATCAAGGGAATCGTCGCTTGGACTATGATCAAAATCAGCCCTAAGCAACTGATGGTTTTGAGCCATCATACGCAGTTTTTCAATGGTCTTGATCGACGAATCGATAATTGTGGTGACCTGCGCACCGTAACTTGTTATGAGCTTGCTGATATCCTCACCGGCATGATCATCACCAATAATAGATAAAGAATGTGCCTGGGCACCAAGTGCACGTAAATTATGCGCAACATTGGCCGCCCCACCTGCTCGCATTTGCGTATCGGTGACCGACAAAATAGGTACAGGTGCCTCGGGAGAAACACGATCTACATGACCAAACCAGTATCGATCCAACATAACATCGCCAACCACCAGTGCCTGTATTGACGAAAATTGATTTTCTGAAAGATTCATGTGGGTCTAGGTAGATTATCTAATTAGCGCTTATCTTGGTTCGAACGACCAATACCGAAATACTCAAAACCTTGTTCGGTCATCTGCTCTGGTTCATAAATATTTCGACCATCAAAAATAACTGCTTGCTTTAACTGTTGCTTTAGTCGTCCAAAATCTGGTGAACGAAACACTTTCCATTCGGTAACAATCAATAGCGCATCCGCGTTTTCTGTGGCCGAGTAAGGGTCATCCACGAAGTCTATGGCCGCGTTATCGGCAAACAAATGCCTGGCTTCTTCGATTGCAACAGGGTCGTGTGCTACGACTTTGGCACCGCGGTCCAATAAACCATTAATAATCACCAAGCTCGGCGCCTCTCGCATATCGTCGGTATTAGGTTTAAAGGATAATCCCCATACGGCAAAACTAAGGCCGCTCAAATCTTCACCGAAGTGCTTAACTATTTTATGCAGTAAAACCGATTTCTGGTTCATGTTAACCGCTTCAACGGCTGCCAGTATTTTAGCATCATAACCATTGTGATTAGCGGTCCGATACAAGGCTTGCACATCTTTAGGAAAACACGAGCCACCATAACCACAACCTGGATAAATAAAGTGATAGCCAATTCTCGGGTCGGAACCGATACCTTGGCGAACCAATTCAATATCTGCATCTAAGCGCTCGGCAAGATTGGACAACTCATTCATAAATGAAATCTTAGTCGCTAACATAGCGTTAGCTGCGTATTTAGTCAGCTCAGCGGACGCTATATCCATGACGATTAATCGCTCATGGTTTCGGTTAAACGGAGCGTAGAGGCTGCGCATCAACGACACGGCACGCTCGTCATCAGCTCCGATCACGACTCGATCAGGCTTCATGAAGTCTTGAATCGCCGCACCCTCCTTTAAAAATTCAGGGTTTGACGCCACACCAAATTCTATATCTACGCCACGCTTATCAAGTTCTTTTTGAATTGCGCGACGCACTTTTGCTGCGGTTCCAACTGGCACAGTAGACTTAGTAACTACGAGCCTAAAGTCTTCAAGGCATTGACCTATCGAACTCGCCACACCAATCACATGGGATAAATCGGCCGAGCCGTCCTCATCAGGCGGCGTACCCACTGCAATAAACAATACATCAGCATGATCAACTGCTTTTCTGATATCGGTCGTAAACTGCAAGCGATTCTGCTCAACATTAGCCTTAACTAAACGTTCTAAACCCGGTTCAAAAATCGGTATATGACCGGCCAACAAGGTATCGATTTTGCTTTGATCTTTATCGACACACAGAACCTGATTACCAACATCGGCAAAACAAGTTCCAGTAACTAAGCCTACATAGCCCGTTCCAACAATTGAAATGTTCATCTAGTTTTTATATTTCGAGTATCGGACCATTCATTGAATCGAGCGCTAATCGCGAGTCAAAATTTAATTTAAATAGTCATTTTTCTATATGCGCAATAATAATCTATTCATGCTTTTGAGTCACAAATATTGGCTGTAGGATTGCCCCTAAAACTCCATCGATAAGAGACTTAAAACGCATGGTCAAGGCGACTGATAGTGCCAAGCTTGGACTATAACCCATAATTATGAAGACGTTTACATAGGCAAATTCCATCAGGCCTATATTGCCAATAGACAAAGGAATATTCATGATCAACATAATAATAGGGGTGGCAATCAAAATATCGACTAAGCGAATATCGAATTGAAAAATTAGTGTGGTCAGATAAACATTCAGTGCGGCAAAAAAATAAAATAGAAGCGAATTCATAAACGCAATAACAAGCGCGACTTTGTTGGTTTTGTAACTTGATACAGCGTTAAGTAGATTCTCTAACTTTTTGAATATACTAATAAAATTAGAAGACACTTCAATCAATTTGTCACGCACGTAATAAATGGGCCGCAGATCTAAGACTAACCAAGCCATCAAGCCTAATAACAAACCAAAGCCAAGCAAACTGAAGATGATAAAGTCTTGATTAAAGCGCGATAACTGTCCAAGTACCGCAAGCGCAGCAACGACTAAGAGCGTCAGAACACCGGTATATCGCTCAACAAAAACAGATGCTAAGGCATCCGACTGACGTCCAGTAAACTTACCCAGTTCATAGGAGCGAACCACATCACCGCCAACGCTGGTCGGAAGAAATAAATTGTAAAATTGACCAACCACGTAATAAGCGAAAATACGTCCAAAACCGGCGCTCATACCTTGAGATCGGGTCAAACAATACCATTTAAAACTACTGACTAAGTTAACCACAACGCCCAAAAAAACCGAAGCTATTAAATAAGCAACGTTGGCTCCTTTGAATAATTCAAGCAATTTAGCTTGTCCTTCATGATTGAACAAACCCGCTTGATGCAAGACAAAAGCAAGCAAAGCAAAGGTGATCAAATATTGACTTATTTTGAGTACGGCTCGAGACATTGCTTAGAAAATCAAAGTAAGTGTTTAACGACGATAGAGCTTTATTGTAAAGGCAATTGAAGCATCAAAGTGGAGCGATACCTTGTATTTACGAATAGTACACTAAACAAACTTTGCAATACTCAGCATTGATCCAAACACTTAGATCATTCGAAATTTTTCTACTACACGCTCGCGTAACGGGCTTTTACGTGGAAAATGCGTGATTAAAAACTGCATTTGATCCGCCAATACTCGGCGCCCACGCAAATACACGTATTCAGCGTGCGTAGGCTTAAAGGGCACCGCTAAAAGCTTCATACCAGCTTGTTCTGGCGTTCTTCCAGCCTTGAAATTATTACAACGCTTACAGGCTGCCACCACATTGCTCCATACGTCCTCACCCTTTTGAGAAATTGGGGTGACATGATCTCGAGATAAATCAGAGCGCCCAAATTGCAAGCCACAGTACATACACGCCATTGCATCACGAGCAAACAAAGTTTTGTTATTAAGTGGCGGCGTATAACTAGGTAAGTGATGAAACTTACTCTGAGTGTCGGATGCGGTGGCAATAATCGAATGAACATCAATAACGCTTCGCAAGCCGGAGACAGAATTGATACCACCGTGAACTCGGTACATTACCTCACCAACGCTATACAAAACCAAACCCGCGTGATAGCAACGAACCGCTTCCTTATAAGACACCCAGTCAAGCGGCATACCTGCCGCATCTGTACGCAGAACTTGCTGACTTAGATCGCAACTTACACTAGCCTCTGAACTGTTAGGCGCGTAACACTGATCGTCTTCAACGTCATTTAAGCATTCATCCAACATTGATTCTCCCAGGCTTGCGAATCAAGCCCCACACATTTTCTTATTATTTCTAGCTCACTTAAAATCGTTATCTACATCAAGACTACAAAGTTTATATAACAATTTCATGTCAATAGCGAATGTTCTTGATCAGATCAAGCTTGCGGACAAAGCCGCTTGTTTTAGGCAAAAAGACTATCTCGTTGGCGCTTCCTTAACAAACTCCTTATACAACTGCTCCTGCAGCGTGTTGTCGCCCTGGGCACTCAAAGCTTGATCTATAACATCACGTGATAAATGCTTGGCGAATATGGCGATAAATTCGTAAACATATTCGCGTAGTACGGCGTTCTTACGAATTGCCAAACTAGTCACACTTGAATCAAATAAATGACTTACATCGATCACCGCTAGATCGTGATCTTGTTGTTTGTCGTAAGCCATACGCGCGCATATGCCAATTCCCATGTCGTTACGAACATAGGTTTTAATCACCTCAGCATCGGCCGCCATCAACACGACGTTAATATCTAACTTTTCTTTTTTAAATGCGCGATTAATAACCGAGCGATCTGCAACACCAAAGGTATAGGTGATAATGGGGTACTTAGCTATAGACTCGAGGCTTATCTCTGGCTCGCTAATTAGAGGATGCTGTTTAGGCACAATCAAACAACGGTTCCAACGATAACAAGGAAATAATGTGAGATTATCAAACAACTCTAAAGCTTCGGTGGCAATACCTATGTCTGCCTTACCTGTGTCGGTAAGACTCGCAATTTGTTCGGGAGAACCTTGATTTATCTGTAGTTGAACTTTGGGATAAGTTTTACGAAACTCTTGAATCACAGGAGGTAAAACATAACGCGCTTGTGTATGTGTGGTGGCAATAGACAACATACCCGAATCCGGATGACTAAAATCCTTTGCAATGCGCTTGACGTTTTCTGCTTCAGTGAGCATTAACTCAAAGCGTTCAACTAACAGCTCGCCTTCAGGTGTTAGTCCATTAATATGCTTGCCACTACGCTCAAAAATAACAACACCTAGCTCGTCTTCTAAGCGCCTTATTTGACTGCTAACCCCAGGCTGAGAAGTAAATAACTTATCGGCGGCGGCGGTTACATTCATGCCATTTTTTACGACCTCAGTTACATACTGTAATTGTCGCAATTTCATAATAGATACCTATTTTTCAAGAAAGCAATCCGCTGATATAGAGAATTCACTATCCAATGAGCCGGTGCGACGATAGCGCTCTAACTTATCTATGTAATTATTGGTAGTTGTAGGCATCAACACCCTAACACCACTTAAATAACTTATAACATCGCGCCCCATATGCAATAGACGCAAGCCATCTTCCCAATACCGCAAATTACCGTTTGGGTCTTTAAGGCCACATGGTTTGAACTCTGTAATTGCTTCTTTGGCAGCCACATAGCGAGGCCAGACTTGGTAAATAACTTCGTCACGGCGCATGGTCTCTACTTCGGCCTTGGCAGAATCTCTTAGTTCATTTAAACGTGGGATTACATCGACAAAACCTTCAACTGCTTCAAACACACTAATCATTTGCGCAACCAGGTTATCAATTGCGCCCAAGGTTTGCGCAAGCTTGGTGTAACGTGTTTCGAAAAAACGGTCGATAGGATAAGAAAATGCTTTAAGAGGCTCACCCCAAAGCTCGTCTACACCTTCTTCGCCACTAAAGTGCTTAACTTCTTTACCGAGCTCTAATGCTTCTAAAAAACAAGCTTCACATTGGCGTAAAAGCTTATTATCTTGATCAACATGAATGCCTTTTTCTTCAAGTTCAACAATACTGTCAAATATATCCGTTGCCCGATTAAATAGAGAACCGGCCAGCATCGCAGCATTGACTCTTTTCTTACTTGGATCGTTTTCTTCTTGGTAGTACTTGCGCGCGATTTCCAAACGCCAACCAGGTGAATTAATACCCTGCTCTGTATGATGAAAAACGCGTCGGCGCAAAGATATAATCAACGCCCGTTTTTCAGCCATTGTATTGGGGGGAGGCGCATAGTATCGAATCCAGTAGCCGTCCATAAAAATACAGATCTTACCGTCACATTCACGAATCGTTCCATTCGCAACGTGCTCATCAACAGACGAATTTGCTTTATCGCCTAGCGTATCTTGTTCATCCGTTCGCATAAAATTCTCCCCCGAACATGACAGATTGGCTTAGTCGACTCCTTCATTGGTTAACGCTTGGCGTTCAGCTCGACGCCGGCGACAAGCCTTTTTGCCTTCACAAATATCACAGGCACCGCGTAAACCATCAATATCGTTCAAACCACCACAACTACCCTTAATACTGCGATTACTCAGTAACACACCGACTGCCATAGCAATCATGACAATCGCAAAAACAATAAAGGTAATAAAAAATGTGCCCATAACAATAAAATCTCTAACTAAGTAAACGACCAGCTCAGCGTAATAAACGTCAGTACGAATATAACTTGCGCTAGCTGTAATTATGACGCTAATGTAGTAACGCTGGAACCAGAGTGCAAGTTATTATTGCAAAATGCGCCTAAATTCTTCGGTCATTAAAATCGTATACTCGTCTGGTTTAGCCGTTCGCACAAGCATATATACGGCAAGTTTATTTTCTTTAGCAAATTCGAAACCACGTTCGTCGCCCATTACCATCAAAGCTGTTGCGAGTCCGTCTGCTGTACTACATTTATCCGAAACAACGCTCACTGATGCTAACTTATGTAGGCTCGGTTTGAATGTCACAGGATTAATGGTATGAGAAAACTGCTGTCCATCAATCACTAGAAAATTACGATAGTCACCAGAAGTAGCAATCGCTATATCACTAAGCCCGATGATCTTATGCACACCACCTAAGATAGTAGGGTTCTCAATCGCAACACGCCATGAGTCGCCTGCTAAATTAGATCCCGCAGCTCGAATTTCTCCGCCAATATCGACCAAAAAATTGTGCACTCCTGCATTCAGCAAATACTCAGACAACTGATCCACTGCATAACCTTTAGCGATAGCAGAGACATTAACCTCTAGTCCGTCAACTGACTTTGCTAGGTCTTGCCCCTTAAGTTTGAGTCGTTGGTAACCTATAGTCTTAGCAAGCCTATCGAGTTCCGCTTGACCAGGCTGACGTTCGACAGCTCCATCTTCGCCAAAGCCCCAAGCATTGATAAGCGGGCTAACCGTGATATCAAACGCACCAGCCGAGAGCTCAGAAATAATAAGGCTCTCGCGTATGACATCAGCAAAAGCAATTGAAACCTGCATACTTTGTTGAGCTGGCATCCGGTTAAAACGGCTCACTTGCGAATCATCAATATAATTGGACATGCTTTGATTCACGCTCTCCATAGTATCCTGTAGAGCTGACTCATGTCTTATCAAGTCTTCCTTATTTTCGCCAATCATCGTGATGCGAAAGTAGGTTCCCATTATCTGACCCGAGAACAAGTGCTCAATCTGCCGACTTGCTGGCGAACAAGCTAATAATAAACATCCAAAGCACACAAATAAAAACAGCGAGCCAAGCTCGCTGTTTTTTCTAGTTAAGGCAAAAGTTATGACCCTTTTAACCACCGAAATCATCCAATAGAATATTTTCGTCTTCAACACCTAAGTCATGCAACATGCTGATCACCGCAGCATTCATCATTGGCGGGCCACACATATAAAACTCACAATCTTCAGGTGCTTCATGATCTTTTAGATAGTTTTCCAAAAGCACGTTATGAATGAAGCCAGTATCGCCGGTCCAATCATCTTCTGGTTGAGGGTCGGACAAAGCCACATGCCAATCAAAGTTTTTATGCTGATCAGCAAGCCTGTCAAAATCTTCAACATAAAACATTTCACGTTTACTTCGGGCGCCGTACCAAAAGGTCATTTTACGGTCGGTGCCAATACGTTCTAGTTGATCGAAAATATGCGAGCGCATCGGAGCCATCCCAGCGCCGCCACCTACAAATACCATTTCGGCGTTAGTCTCTTTCGCAAAAAACTCGCCAAACGGACCGGAGATCGTTACTTCATCACTTTCTTTTAAGTTGAAAATATAAGATGACATTTGACCTGGCGCCAGACCTTCACTGCGAGGTGGTGGTGACGCAATCCGCACATTAAGCATGATAATGCCCTGCTCTTCAGGATAGTTCGCCATCGAATAAGCACGAACTACCGTCTCATTAACAGTCGATTGATGTTGCCAAAGATTGAAGTGATCCCAATCAGGCCTATATTCATCGTCAACTTCAAAATCAGTGTAATTAACCGTATGCGGCGGGCACTCAATCTGAATATAACCACCGGCACGAAAATCAACATTTTCGCCTTCAGGTAGCTCTAACACTAATTCCTTAATAAAGGTCGCTACATTATCATTCGAGCGAACCTTACAACGCCACTGCTTAACGCCAAACACTTCTTCGGGTACTTCGATGGTCATGTCTTGCTTGACTGTGACCTGACAAGATAAACGATCACCACACGCCGCTTCGCGCTTGGTAATGTGGGTTTCTTCAGTCGGCAATATCGAGCCACCACCATCGTGAATCTTTACACGGCATTGGGCACATGTACCGCCACCACCACATGCTGAAGGTACAAACAAAGAAGCCTCAGCGAGCGCACCTAATAACTTTCCACCAGCCGGCACTTTAATGTCTTTTTCGCCATTGATATTAATGGTGACATTACCAGTGGACACCAATTTGCTTTTCGCAAAAAGAATGATTGCCACCAGCGCCAAAACAATCGCCGTGAAAAAACCAACCCCTAAACCAATTTCTAACATACTTATTCGCCTAAAGTTGAATGCCTGAGAATGCCAAAAAGCCCATTGCCATTAACCCTACAGTAATAAAGGTAATGCCTAAACCTTGCAAACCATCAGGCACATCACTGTATTTAAGTTTCTCTCGTATGCCAGCCAAAGCTACAATTGCTAAAGCCCAACCAACACCACTACTCGCTCCGTAAACCAAACTTTCTGCAAAGTTATAATCACGTTCAACCATAAATAATGACGCACCTAAAATGGCGCAATTAACCGTGATTAAAGGAAGAAATATACCTAATGCGTTATAGAGCGCTGGAACAAAGCGATCTAAAAACATTTCCATTATTTGAACTAATGCGGCAATCACACCGATATAGCTGATCAAACCTAAAAAGCTAAGGTCAACCTCGGGCAAGCCTGCCCAGCTAAGCGCACCTTCTTGAAGAAAAAACTTATAAATAAGATTATTTACCGGCACAGTAATTGTTAGCACCACAAATACCGCAAAACCGAGCCCGAGTGCAGTTTGAATTTTTTTCGAAACAGCAAGAAATGTACACATCCCTAAAAATAGAGACAATGCTAGGTTTTCGATAAAGATCGACTTTACTGCAATACTGACTAGATCCATTAGTGTACACCTCCATGACTTGGGGCGTTATGTGCATTCTGCATTTCAAAATCTGCCTTTTCAACTTGATCAGGCATTCTAGAACGAATCGCCCAGATGGTTAAACCAATGATAATAAACGCGCTCGGCGACAGTAACATAAGTCCATTGGGCACATACCAACCGCCTTCTGAAACTGTTGTTAAGATTTGAAAACCAAGTAGAGAACCTGAACCAAACAACTCTCTCACTGCGCCAACAATAATTAAGATCACGCTATAGCCTAGGCCATTACCGATTCCATCGAGAAAAGAATTCCAAGGCCCATTTTTCATCGCGTAGGCCTCTGCTCGACCCATCACGATACAATTAGTAATAATCAAACCGACAAAAACAGCGAGTTTCTTACTCACTTCAAATGCATAAGCTTTAAGCACCTGATCGACCACAATCACGAGTGA
This sequence comes from uncultured Gammaproteobacteria bacterium, assembly GCA_964434375.1. Taxonomy (GTDB): domain Bacteria; phylum Pseudomonadota; class Gammaproteobacteria; order Arenicellales; family Arenicellaceae; genus Arenicella. The sequence goes on from CAYSUU010000001.1 coordinate 147,954, forward strand.
AGCAATGATCGTCATTTGCACGATAATTCGAATACTCGACGGCACATGATTACGAATCAAACTAATCGACAAATTCGACAATGCCGTCACACTGGTCAGCGCGAGGCACATAATCAAGGCAACCGACAACTGAGTTGTGACCGCTAAAGCCGAACAAATACCAAGAATTTGAAGGGCTATCGGATTGTTCGAAAATAAAGGTTCAAACAGTGTTTTGCGTGCTTCACTCGCCATAACTATGCTCGCTCTTTGTTGTTAATCGTAGCCTGTTGGGCTTGCTCTTTATTAGCGCGTATACGCTTTAGGTAGGTACCAAAGGCTTTGTCACTCATCCAAAATTTCACCATATTACTGACCCCATTACTGGTCAGAGACGCGCCGGCTAAACCATCTATCTTATATTGCGCATCTTTAGTATCAGGTCCAACTTTTCCTTTAATCAAACCTAAAACAGACTCTCCCTTGTCGTTAATAATTTGTTTTCCAGCCCAACTGGCTTGCCATTTTTTATTCTCAACTTCACCACCCAGGCCCGGTGTTTCTTTGTGATCATAAAAAGTAATACTACTAACGGTGATGGCATCGCTTTCCAAGGCGATAAACCCATATAAAGTGCCCCACAAGCCATAGCCTTCAATCGGCAAAATGATTTTTTCGACTTGATCATTGTCTTTAAGCAAATATACATTCGCATACTTAGGCAATCCGGCAATCTTAGCAATGTTTTCCGAACTACTTAGAGGCAAGGTCATAGACGCGTCTTTGGACGCTTTACGTTGATCATATGTCTGCGCATCAACATCGGCCGTATATTCGCCAGTTGAAATATCGATAATACGCGTTTCAATTTGAGCGAACGCTTCGTCAATCGAACGACCATCCAATTCTATTCCCGACACAGTCAAAATATTGGCTTTTTTGTCGAGCAATTTGTTAGCAAGCTGCTGAGGTTTTAAAAATGTGGCCGCAGCCGAAACCACCACCGAACAAATCAAACAAAGTAGTAATGCCACAACGACAGTCTTAACAATATCGTCATTAGGTAAGTGTAAAAAACCTGCTTCGCGCTTATGTATTTTCATCATCATAGCCCTACTCTTGCCCAATAGCGTAACGTTTAGCACGACGCTTTATATTTGCCTGCACCACAAACCAATCTATCAGTGGTGCAAACAAGTTCGCAAACAATATTGCCAGCATCACGCCTTCTGGGAAGGCGGGATTAACAACTCGGATTAGCACCGTCATCACCCCAATCAACACGCCATACCATATACGACCTAGATCCGTCATAGACGCACTCACTGGGTCGGTTGCCATATACACAGTCGCGAATGCCAAACCACCGATCACTAGATGCCACTGAGGGCTGATCGAGAACATTGGATTAGTGTCGCTGCCAATCGCATTGAAAATCAAAGACATAGCGACCACACCTGCAACCACACCAGCCATAATACGCCAGGAAGCAACCTTGGTGAACAATAGAAAGACCGCGCCAATTCCAATCGCAATCAACGATGTTTCGCCAATCGAACCAGCAATAGCGCCGGTGAGCGACTGTTGAATAGAAAACCCAGCTTGGGATAATGCCTCGGCGCCACCTGTTGTCGCAACACTCAATGCCGTAGCTCCACTATAACCATCAAGCGCCACCCACACCGCGTCTCCAGATATTTGAGCCGGATAAGCGAAGTATAAGAACGCTCGCCCTGTTAGCGCAGGGTTAAGAAAATTCTTACCGGTGCCACCAAACACTTCTTTGCCGATCACAACCCCAAAGCTAATGCCGAGTGCCGCCTGCCACAAAGGCAAGGTAGCCGGAACTATTAGACTGAATAAAATTGAGGTAACAAAAAAGCCTTCGTTAATTTCATGACCACGAACACTGGCAAACAAAACTTCCCAAAAACCACCGACGATAAAAACAGTTGCGTAAATTGGAAACCAATACCAAAACCCGAACCAAAAATTATCAAACATTGAATCTGGGTTATTGCCGATACCAAAGAGTCCTAGCAAATCGCCACGCCATCCGGCCATTTCGGTCAAACCCGCGTCGGCCATAGCTAGATTGGCTTGTAAACCAACGTTGTAACAACCAAGCAACACACATGGTATAGCAGCTAGCCATACATAAATCATAACCCGTTTTAGATCTATTCCATCTCTAACGTGATTACGACCTCTATTGACATCCGCCGGCGAATAAAGACCCGTATCGATCGCTTCATACAGCGCGTAAAACTTTTGATACTTACCGCCTTCAGTAACATGCGGGTGAATATTATCAAGTGTGCGTCTTAAAAATGACATATTAACCTTCCCTCTCTACTTGAGTTAGGGTTGAACGTAGCACCAAACCAAAATCATGTTTACCTGGATCTACAAATGAGCATAAAGCCAAATCTTCTTCCACTAATTCCAAACAACCCAATTCTTGAGCTGAATCAGTGTCTTTAACTAAAAGTGCTTTTACCAACGGTGTTGGCAAAATATCTAATGGCATCACTTGTTCGAATATGCCAATCGGCACAATCGCTCTAGGACTGCCATTTTGCGAAGAGGTAATATTATAGGCTTTAGGCTTGAATATACTTGAAACGAACACATTTAAAGCCGAGAACCGCTTTAGCCCTGGCGTTATCCACCCCATAAACTCCCGATCGGTATTTTCTTCAATCACGGATATCTGATTATCGTAACGCCCTAAAAAGTCTCGTTCTTGAGCCGCTGCGTGCCCATTTAATACCGAGCCACTTATTACCCTATGGCGCCCCTGGGCGAGTCGCCCATCGACAAGTTCGCTAACCTTAGCACCCATTCGCGTTTCAAATACGCGCGGCGAATTCACACTTGCGCCCCCCAAAGCTACATATCTGCGAGTATCTAAACGACCGTTAGTACATAAAGCACCAAGCGCTATCACATCTTGGTAGTTAATTTGCCAAACTGACTTATTGGAATGTACGGGGTCGAGTGCGTGAATATGAGTACCAGCAAGTCCAGCTGGGTGTTTACCACTAAATACGGCTGTTTTTACATTAGAGCCGGACAATTCGGGCATTTGCCCATTACCTGAATGACATACGTAGACAGGAACGCCAAACTTATCCAGCGCACTAACACCCATCGCGAAGTCCGCGGCACGCTCAGCAATCACCACAGCAGGATCAACCGCGAGTGGATTTGTATCCGTAGCAGTAACAAAAATAGAATTCGGCGTAGAGTCAATGGCAGGAACTTTGCCATAAGGTCGACTTCTTAACGCCGCCCATAAACCGCTTTTCTGTAAGCTTGCACGCAGTCTATCTGCATTCAAAGACGCGGCATCAGCAATGTCGATAGGCTCAGCTTCATCACCGTCAATATCAATGACAACCGATATTAACGCGCGTTTTGCGCCTCTATTGATCGCGCTGACCGTGCCCGCGGCCGGTGAGGTAATAACCACGCCAGGGTTTTTCTTATCCTCGAACAGCGGTGTACCTTCCTTTACGCCAGCCCCTTCTTTAACCAACATTGTTGGCTTAAGGCCCACATAGTCTTCACCGAGAACGGCGACTTGAGTGACCGCGTTGGCGGAATCTATTCTAGCATCGGGTTGTCCAGCCAGTGGAATATCCAGACCTTTATTGAATTTAAATTGCAATGACGACCTCACAAAACCAGGGTATTGGGTGACTATGGCACTACAAACAAAGCTTTAGATGTGTACGCGATTGCTTGTGAGCTAAACAAATTTTTTATACTCAGCGTCCAAAAAAATCAATATTCATCAAGCTAGACAAGAGCCTAAAAACTAGATAAATGAGACATTTCTCGGGCGCGCGAATAGTATACAATTTTGCATAGCCGAGCAACAGATTGTTGTTACATCTTGAGCGTATATTATTCCGTGCAAACCACATTTACTGTAAAACTTCGAAATCTCTGTTGCTGGGTTTCAGCCTGGCTCAACCAGACCTTATGACAACATCTCATAAAACCTTTTATGCTAAGATTTAAACTTAGTAAAAGACATCTGGCAGAGCTTGGGCACACAAGCCTGCACACATAAAACCAGCACTCGCACTGGATAAATAGATAAAACAGGCACATCCTAATGCACTTTGAGAAAGTTATATTCGCGTTTTTCATTATTCTAGCTTTGTCGCTCAACTTCAGTTTTTTCGTTGGTGAGCTAGACAATGCCGAACATCACCACCTGTTTGAGTTAGTCGCGGCGCTCGTCGCCAGTCTAATTTGCACGGTCATGAAATTTGGTGAACGCAGTTATTTTGGCGCAACGGTTTTAGCCTCTAGTTTAGTGGCTGTTTTAATGCTTATTGCCACCGCCCTAGCCTTGTTTTTTAGCGGTCAATTTGGAACACAAACCGCGGCAACGGCAACCATTACGTCTTTGTCAGGAGGAGCATTAATAGCAAATATTATATCAGTCGTGCTATTGATCATGGAGACCAGCCAACTGCGCCGCTAGTTCAGCCCTATGTCTGACGTCTTCTTTCTCGTATTACGGCGTTTACGCACGCCGCTTATTGTTCTTATATGCGTGTATGCCATTGCCACAATTGGTATGACTCTGATACCGGGCGAAGATGATCAAGGACAGGTCTTTTACATGTCTGTCTTTCAAGCCTTCTACTTTGTCAGCTTTATGGGCACTACTATTGGCTTTGGGGAAATTCCATATGAGTTCACAGACACTCAGCGAATTTGGGTGCTTCTATGCATTTACACCTCGGTAGTCGCATGGCTTTATGGTATCGGACGTGTACTACGCCTAGTGCAAGATGACACCTTCCTTGGCGCAGTCGCACACCAATCATTTCGTCGCAGCATAAAAAGAATCAACCAGCCGTTTTATATTATTTGTGGTTATGGAGAAACCGGCAGTTTAATCGCACAAGGCTTGGCTGATCTGTCGCTCAAAACCGTAATTATCGATATGGACAAAGAGCGTACTGGTTCACTTGAATTAGAAACGCTTGCAATAGCGCCCATCGTATTAAACGCGGACGCAACACAAGCCAATAATCTGCTCGATGCTGGTATCAATGACCCACTATGCTCGGGCGTAATCGCGGTCACCAAAAGCGATCATACAAATTTAAAAGTGGCGGTTGCCGCCAAGCTTATTAGTCCGTCTACTCGGGTAATTTGCCGTTCGGACTATGAAGACGAAGCAAAAAACATGGCGTCTTTTGGTACCGATGACATCATCAACCCGTATCTAACCTTTGGCCGTAGACTCAGTCTCTTATGCGAAAATCCACAACTGTACCGGGTGCACAACTGGTTTATTAATCAACACAGCTCCGAACATATCGAAGACCGCGTTAGCATCGATGGACTTCCTCGCGGAAAATGGATCATTTGTGGGTACGGCCGACTTGGTAAGGCAATACACAAACATTTAAACAGCGATCAATTTGAGGTGGTCGTAGTTGATCCAGACCCCACTCTTTCTTTTGCACCACCTGGCGCTATTGTCGGGCGCGGCACGGAGGCGGAAACTCTCGTACAAGCTGGCATAGACGATGCCAATGTACTGGTAGCGGCGAGTGACGACGACGCCAATAATCTGTCAGTGCTAATTACCGCACGACAACTTAAGCAAGACGTATTAACGATTGGCCGTGTAAGTCGAGAAGCTGATCATACTTTGTTCGTGCGTGCCAAGTGCGACTACATAATGCGGCGCAGCCAAGTGGTCGCCAATGAAGCACTTACGGTTATTTCGCGACCATTGGTAACGCGCTTTCTGCAATACTCAAGTTGTCTTACCGAACAAGACACTAGTGATCTTATAGAGCGAATATGCACACTTTCGCCTGATAGTGACCCCGCCACTCGTCGTTTAATTATTGATAATAAACATGCGCCCGCAATAGCAAGCACAATACAAGACGGACGGTCTATAACAGTGAGGCAATTATGCCATCACCCTGATTACGCCAGCGGCGAAGCCATTCCTTTATTACTTATGCGCGACGGAATGTCACACATAATGCCGAAGGACGAGACTGAACTGCGGTATCAAGACGAGTTATTATTATGTGCTGCGCGCGATAAAAAATTACTGGCGGAGCGCTTAAGCAACAATATTGAACTACTCGATACTCTTATTAATAACAACTCACACAGCATTCCTCTTTTGCGCTGGCTGAAACGCCGACGCTCAATCTGATATATTTTTTGACCCTTTATAGAACCCTATGCAACAAACCGATGCTCTACTTCAGCAACTAGATTCAATTATTCTAGGTAACCCTTTAGCCACCAAACTGTCATTAGTCTGCCTGTTAGCGCGTGGCCATCTGTTGATTGAAGACATTCCAGGTGTGGGTAAAACAACTCTCTCTCACGCACTCGCTAATTCGTTGGGGCTTCCCTTCAAGCGCGTACAGTTCACTAGCGACTTGCTGCCCACCGACATTATCGGCCTTACAATTTTTGACGCACAAAGTAAAAAGTTCCAGTTTAAACGAGGCCCGATTTTCACTTCCATTTTGCTCGCCGATGAGATCAATCGAGCCACGCCAAAATCACAAAGCTCGCTACTTCAAGCAATGGAAGAAAAGCAGGTTGCCATCGAAGGTAATCAAATTGATTTACCATCGCCGTTTTTTGTTATCGCAACTCAAAACCCCTTGGAGCAAAGCGGCACTTTTCCTTTACCTGAATCTCAATTAGATCGATTTTTAATGCGTCTTTCGCTTGGCTATCCAAGCGCCGAGTTTGAGAAAAAGTTATTAAAACGAGAGAATCGTCAACCGGACATAGATGCGATGATTGACCAAACTCAAATACTGACACTCATTGATCAAGTCGATAAACAATACGTGAGCGACGCTATTATTGACTACTTGCAAACATTATTAGAAAAAACGCGCAATAACGGTAAATTCGTAACCGGCTTATCGCCACGCGCCGGACTGCAATGGCTACAAGCAGCCAAAGCCTTAGCCTTTATCGAAGGCCGAGATGCAGTTTTACCAGACGATATTAAATTGTTAGCGCCGTTCACCGCCGCTCATCGCTTACATTGCAATGACGGCGCCAATTCAAGTGAGCAGCTTGACATTCTTATCAGCGAGACCGAAGTACTCTAGGTAGTTATGTCTGAATTCATTATCGGGCGAAGAGAGCTTTATATACTGCCAACACGTCATGGCTGGTATTACGCGATGATATTGGTGGCTTTGTTTGGCATTGCCATGAAGTTTAATAACCAAGCAGCTTTTATGATGCTGTTTATATTAATGTCAGTTGGCTTAGTCGCCATGCTATACACGCACAATAATGTCATCAATCTGCGTCTCACAGGCCACCCGGCAAAATCAGTTTTTGCTGGAGAAACTGCGCACTTCCCTGTTTCAGTAAAAAACCCTAGCAAATTAGGCCGCAATGCTGTTTGGCTACTTAGCGGTGGCTTCCAACAATTGGTCAAACTTGACCCTGATACAGAACAAACTATCGACATTAAACTGCCTTCACTACAACGCGGTTACTTACTTTGCGAACCCATCAACCTAAGCTCACAATATCCTATCGGCATTTTTTTTTGCTGGAGCAAACGTTACACATCGCCAGCACGTTGCTTGGTTTATCCGCAGCCGCTTGATTTAACCCCGCTAGCAGATCACAGCAGTAACCAGGGTAGCCAAGAGCAACTCCATGCAAAGGCGGGTAGCGAAGATTACGCTGGCATGAAAAACTATCAGCCCGGCGATCGACTAAGAGATATACATTGGCCATCTTTAGCGAAAACCAACAAGCTAGTTTCTATTCAATATGAAACCCAAGGCAGTAGTTCGCAAAACATAAGCTGGTTTTCATTGCCCAGTAACTTTTCTACTGAAGACAAACTTGGGCAACTTTGCTTTTGGCTTTTAGAAGCGCAACGCCAGGGTCTGCGCTACCAACTCGAAATGCCGAGCCATACCATCGAGTTTGACACCGGTGATGCGCACCTACATGCCTGTCTTAAAGTCCTAGCAATTTGGGGGTTAGATGACAATGCAGTGGTATAGAAAACTAAAATCGTGGTTGCCGGCTATGCCAGCGACACCGCCAAGACACGAGCCTGATCGAAGAGTCTTATTACAGTTAGCAGCCATTATAGGTGTTGTTTTAGTCATGCATTTAAAGATCGCCGACCTTTGGATTGGTGCGTTTGCGATCATCATATTTGCGGTTAAAGTCGCCGCGCTTTATCGCAAGGCCGGACCTCCCAACAAAATTATAATAGTATTGCTAACCATAGCCAGCTTAGGCTTAGTTATATTTCTCTACGGGGGCTGGAATGGTCAACGAGCTGGAATCAGCTTTCTGGTGCTATTGCTAAGTTTAAAGTTTCTCGAGTCGGAAGCGCTTCGCGACTACTTTGTGGTTTCTTTAATTCTTTATTTTCTTGCCGCTTCGAGCTTTTTATTTAACTCATCGATCTTCAATATTTTACTCGTCACGGGATTTACTTTAGCGATCACAGCGATTCTCCTGCAAATTTCTGATCCGTCTAAACAAAGCACATTAAAAGCCTTCAAACAAAGCACCAATATTGTTGTTCGAGCACTTCCTCTGGCCATCTTACTATTCTTCTTATTCCCTAGAGTCCAGAGCACTTTCGGCTTTGTTCCGTCTTTAGATAGATCGCAAAGCAATGCCTTATCCAATGCCTTAGTGGCAGGCGAAATGGCGACTGCCGCATTCGATAACCGACTCGTGTTTCAAGTTAATTTTAGAGACGGAAAAATACCAGAGCGCCACAATCTTTATTGGCGCGTTAAAACCATGCCAGTTGAACGCAACTTTACGTGGGAGATTAGCCGAAGCTACGCGCAGAGCGAAATAAATACGGGCAATGAGATGCGCAAACTGGAAAGCATGAATAGCCAACAAGCCCCCAACGAGTACATTTACGACATATTACACGAGCCTACCACCGACACGTTAATGCCGTATTTAGATTACGTTGCAGGCACTCAAGGCGGTCTAGTGCGCTTCGACTATTCAGTGTTGCACACAAACACTGTTGGTGGATCGTTTAGTTATGTGGGACGCTCAACCTTGAGCCCAAGTCTAACGCCTAATGGTGCCCTATTAAGACGTGAGCACAACCTCGGTACTCAGAGCCGACCATCTGCGCGCACATTAGCTCTGCTAAACAACATCCAAGGGCAAGCACAATCGGACAGAGAAATAGCAGAGTTGCTGCTTCAATATATAAAAAACAATGAATTCAATTACTCGTTAACGCCACCTTCACTCGGCGAAGATAACCAGTTAGATAAATTTTTATTTGAAACCAAAACCGGTTATTGCGAGCACTATGCAAGCGCATTCACAACCTTGATGCGTTGGTTAGGTGTACCAGCACGAGTTGTATTGGGCTATCAAGGTGGAGAGATAATTAGTCCCGATAGTAATAATTCATTCTTACAAGTCCGATATTCAGATGCTCATGCGTGGAGTGAAATATGGTTAAATGGCCAATGGCAAAGAATGGATCCTACCGCCGCGATCAGTCCCGAACGCATAGACTACGGCATGCAGGCTATGCAGCAACTGTGGGGCGATGATTTATTTGGCAGCAACCTATCAGCGACGGCCTTAGCCGATTATTTGAAGCCCACTGGCTCAGAGCTTGTATTAAAACAAATACGAGACCGTTGGAAGTCAGCCGCGTTTCAATGGAATAAATGGGTGGTCAACTACGATGCAAAAACACAACTTGAATTGCTAAAAAATTTAGGCTTCAAACATGGTAATCATTTAGTCACTCTAACGATTTTGTTATTTGCCAGTGCCGCAATACTCATGCTTTTCTATTTTTTTCGCTTACTACCAAAACCGATTAAGCGCAGCCAAGCACAAACACTTTACCTCAAGTTTATCGCTAAATTTAAAAAACTTGGCTTAAGTAAAGACATGGCAGAAACGCCTTCAGAGTTCTCTGCGCGCGCGATCGCTATAGCGCCATCGCATAAGCAAGAAATACAAGAAATTACATCCCAGTATCTTCAACTTCGCTATGGTGATAGTGCACCGGAAAATATGATAAATACATTCAAGAAACACGTCCAAGCGTTTAAACTTACCAAAGCCAACCTCAGCGATAAATAATAAACAGTCACTATGAAACACTTATACGATAATATTTTTGTTGCCGGGCAATTAAAAGAAACTGACTTTGAAAAAATTAAAAGCGCAGGGGTTACAACGGTTATAAACAACCGCCCTGATAACGAAGAGGCTGGTCAACTCAGTGCTGATGACGCAGCCGAAATCGCCCATCAATTAGGTATAGATTATCATTATCTACCGATGGCTAACGGCCAAGCCATGCCCGAAAACTTGGTTTCCGACTTCAAATCGATTGTTGAACAAAGCAATGGAAAGGTGTTGGCTCATTGTCGTTCAGGCATGCGATCTTCTTTTATTTGGGCACTTGGACAAATCGCCGATGGCACTGTGTCGGTCGATCAAGCGATTAACGCTGCGGTCGCCGCGGGCATCCCCTTAAATAATGCGCGCGCTGTTTTGGAAAGCGTCGTACCGATTAGCAAATAACAGTCACAAATCATAAGTTTCGCTCCGCTTTCGTATATGAACGCATCAGCACGTCGTGAGGCCATCGTATCTGGCCCTGTTGGCAAAACCCTAGCACAGACAACTTGGCCCATGCTATTCGCCTTAACAGCGATTATGGGCCTAGGCTTAGTCGATAGCTATTTCATAAGCTTTTTAGGCACCAATGAGTTAGCTGCGATTGGCTTTGCTACGCCTATTACATTGATCGTCACCAATATTGCGCTCGGGATGGGCATGGCAATTTCTTCTTTAAATTCAAAACTCATTGGCGCCAACAAACACAGTCAAGCGGCCCGCTTAATCACCGACGGTTTCTTCCTAACTACAGTTGTTGCAAGCCTAGTCAGCATTGTTCTGTTTGCTTTTATGCAAACGATATTCACCCTACTTGGCGCCGAACCAGAAACAATTCCACTTATTAGCGAATACATGAACACCTGGACTTTAGGCGTTGTTTTATTAATGCTGACCCAAGTATGTTCCAGCACGTTTCGTTCACTCGGTGACACCAAAACGTCAGCACAAATATCGATCGTGCTGACGATCACGAATCTTATATTCGATCCATTGCTTATATTTGGCCTCGGCCCATTTCCAGAATTGGGTGTTCAGGGCGCAGCACTAGCAACCGTAATCGCTGTGGTCGTCGCTTGCGCACTTGGCTTGTATCATTTAACTTGGAAAGAAAATCTCATCCTTCTGACACTGCCAGCACTCGAAACTCTAAAACATAATTTTAAAGCGTTATTAGACATTGCGGTGCCCGCTGTTCTAGCTAATGCGATCGTACCTTTGTCGGCCGCCATCATGACCTCGCTTGTGTCTTATCACGGCACCGATGCGGTGGCAGGATTTGGTGTCGGTAGTCGTATTGAAGCTGTGAGTATTTTATTAGTTTACGCACTCTCTGCAACATTACCGATGTTTATCGGTCAAAACCTAGGGGCTGGTAATAAACAACGTGCGCTTCATGCTTTACGGGTGTCCTTCAAATTTGTCTTAATTTCTCAGCTCATTATCTATGCAGCACTTGCACTTAGTGCCAATCAGCTTTCTGCCTTATTTTCAGAGCAAGGCAGCGTGCGCGAAGTCATCAAGCTCTTCTTATACATATTACCAATTAGCTACGGCGTTAGCGGTATTGTGATACTTATCAACGTATCACTCAATGTGCTTGGAAAACCTAAAGTTGCCTTATATATAAACGTTCTTAGGATGTGTTTATTTTACATTCCTTTTGCACTGATCGGCTCCTACTTGGCGGATCTTAAAGGAATTTTCCTCGGATTAAGCGCTGGCAACCTATGTGCGTTCCTAATGGCTAAACAACTACTCAATCGGATTCTTGTTAAACAAAATATTGTTGCAAATTAAAAATTTCATTTTTTGAATCCTTTTTTAAAACAATGGCATCTAAATAATTAATAACGATAACTTACATAAAGGCTCGTTATTAATTGCACCTTGATGAAAATAGTTATGCTAAACAATCAAAGCGCAAAGATACTGATAAAAATCTACCTCTAATATTTATAAGAAGTCTTGGGTTAGCCTGTATTGGCTAACCCTTTTTTAGTTTTGGCTCTTAATATAAGCAATCGCTTTTTCAACAAACTTTTGTGTCTGCTCCATACCAGCACTAAGCATACGCTCGCCTTCGGGGTTATTAATTGCTTCGAAATTTGCTCTAACATTCTCTGCTGTTTGATCAACAGGTGCTAAAAATATTCCTTCAGTTTCATATATATGAGTCGTCGCATAACCGCCCGCGCCCGCACATAATATAGTCCTATTCGGTGATTCCTTATCGCACAAAGTAATTAGGCCCGCGGTCACTGACTCTACGCTCATAACGTCTATAATTTGTTTATCTTCGATAATATCTTCCAACATGCGCGTCCCTGCTGTTGGCGATAAGGTATTTACTCGAATATCATTTTTAATACCTTCTAATACTAGAGTATTCATAAAACCGACAAGAGCCATCTTGGCCGCGCCATAATTAGACTGTCCAAAATTGCCGTACATACCGCTTGATGACGTCGTCATCACTAATCGCCCATAGTTCTGTTCACGCATTATTCCCCACACGGCCTTAGTGCAATTCACACTACCCATTAGGTGCACGTCCATCACTAATTGGAAATCGGCCAAGTCCATTTTGGTAAAACTCTTATCGCGTAGAATACCCGCATTATTAACCAAAACGTCAACACGACCCCAAGCCTGCATGGCTTGTTTAACCATCTCTTGCACTTCATCAAAGTTAGCAACATTAGCGCCATTAGCAATCGCCTGCCCGCCTTCATTTTCGATCTGGCTAACCACTTTCAAAGCCGCTTCACTGGAACTACCTGAGCCATCGCGAGCACCGCCTAGATCATTGACAACTACTTTTGCACCTCGGCGCGCTAATTCAAGTGCATGACTACGCCCTAAACCATTTCCAGCACCAGTAACGATGGCTACTTGATCATCAAATCGGATACTCATAAATAAACTCTCAGAAAATAAATAATTTTGTTAAACGACAAGCATCGTTAGCCAAACGCCAACTAAAGCGGGCTTATCGACATTTTGGATTTCTATAGTAATTGCATTATGGAGTAAATACTGGCCGTTCCCCTTGTCTTCAAAAGACTGAAGCACCGTGCGACTACGAATTTTCTTTCCTACCCTTACAGGATGAATAAAACGCACTTTATCAAAGCCGTAATTGACGCCCATTTTCGTGCCATCAATTACCAGACCTGCACCTGTTTCGGCAAAATGTGACAACATTGAAAGCGTAAGAAAACCATGAGCGATAGTTCCACCAAATGGCGTTTGCGCTGCTTTTTCTTCATCCACATGAATAAACTGATGATCAAGTGTGATATCGGAAAATTGATTAACCGCATCCTGTGTAACCTCAAACCATTGAGATACTCCAATTTCTTGACCGACCATAGAGGGCAGTTTATCTACCCTGACACTTTTCATCATATTCTCTAAGCCTTCATTACCCTTAATTTAACTATAACAAACTACATTGTTAACATAATCAACCACCTCATTATCCACCCAACGTGTATTGATAGAAATAAAGAATACATAGTGTTGTCGTGATTTTGATTCAAGTTCAATCATGAGCCAGTTTAATTAAAGGTTTAGACAGAACACTATTACTCTAATTTAGCTCGCGGCAATACCCGATGACATAATTTAGTTTATTCGTTTTACTCGCCCCTAAGCCACTAGGTCTCAGCTAGACTGTTCTTGGTGACTGATTAGAATTTAGCTTAAACAAAAAGGTAAATTAAACGTTTAACTAAAAAAGGCCTGTTCCGAAAAAACGAAACAGGCCAAATTTATTCAACAATCTAGCATTCAAAGATAACTAGATTCTAACGACTCATCATTAGAAGTCTTTACGCAAGGTAACTCCAAATGTACGAGGCTCATTACGATAACCACTAAAGCTACCTGCTTGCGCTACGGATGGGAAAGCGCTGATTAAGAAGTCTTCATCGGTCAAATTACGCGCCCATAAGGTCACCCCAAAACCATTCTGCGTAGTCAAACCGGCAGATACGTTTAGCAAATTGACCTCGCGAGACGCGATTTCCGCTGGGATACCATCAACCGCTTGAACGTCTTCTTCGAACTGATAGTCACCGCGAAGATAAGCGTCATTAGCACCTAACTGAAAGTCGTACTGAGCAGAAAGCGATGCACTAACCTCACTAATACCTGCCGGTTGTTGACCACTAAGATCGGCGCCACCTGGACCGTTAGTAAATTGATCGAACGTCGGATCTAGCAGAGTGACATTAATCCCAAAACCAAATGCATCGTTAACTTGGTAGTTAAAGTCGACTTCAGCACCGGTTACCGATTGCTCTTCAGCATTCACTAAATCAAAACCTAAACCATTGAAGATATTTGACTGAAAATTCTCCAGAGTCTGATCAAAAATAGCGACATTCAGTGAGCCACCGTTAAAGCGCGCTTTAAGACCAATTTCAAAAGTCTCTGCTTCTTCAGGAGCTGCAAAACGGCCACCTGATGCTGGAATAAGAGCGTTGGGCGGAAGCAAACCGAGAGCCGCCAATTGCGCGGCGTCAGCTGCATTTGGTGCAGAATCACGGCTTAAGTTAACCGAAGAGGCTTTAAAACCCGTGGCGTACGTACCATAGAGGTTAATATTGTCGTTAATATCCCACGACACACTTGCGGTATAGGTTAACTCATCATCATCTGTAGTACTGTCTTCTACTGGGTTATCGGTATCCACCGTTACATTTGGAGTGACCGGAATGGCACCCAACGGTATCGGGAAAAACACACCCGGAGCAACAGGTAACAAGACAGTTGGTAGATCTAATAAGCCACGGACTTCAGTTCGAGTAGAGTCAATAGAAAATTCTTTATCATCTTGCGTATAGTTAAAACCAAGCGTCAGAGTGACAGAATCATTGACGTGCCAATCCCCTTGTCCAAAAATTGAAAACGACTCGTTATCAAGTGTAGAAAAATCCGATGAACCGGAGTTATTTTGGAAAAACGAACCTTGCGGCAAACCAACAAGCCCTTCAACCTGAGACAAGCTTAATGGAAAACCTGCAGCCGCGAGGCCAATGTCGTTAAAGGCTCTAAATGCGGGCCCAAACAATACATTTGTTTCTTGCTCAATGGACTCATCAAAGTAGAAACCACCAATTAACCAATCAAATGCGCCATCACCATTGGAAGAAAAACGAATCTCCTGAGTGAAGGTATCAGTCTCAATATCATTTAAATTACTATTGGTTAAATCCGCACTAGAGAAATCAATATCTTGATTGTCTACTACGTCATTATTACGAAACGAGGTAATCGTTGTTAAGGTAAAATTACTGAATTCGAAATCACCCTGAAGCGATATACCAACATTACTAATTTCGTTTACCGCTTGGTCATCTAAAAAGCCTTCCAATGCAGACGGATCGTTTTCAACTATTTGTCCGCCCAAGGCGTTAATAGCTGCGGTCGCTGGACCGCTTACAATATTCACAACGCCGCAACAAGATTCATCAAGTTCGTCATAGTCAGCAATCACACGAAACGATGTTGTGTCATTTGGCGTCCAAGCTAATTGACCCCGAACCGCAAAACGATCCCGCTCATTAAGCTCTTCGCCAGTTTCTAAATTTTCAAAATAACCGTCTCGGGTATTGAAACTACCGGCAATATCAAACGTTAAATTATCGTTGAAAGCCCCTTCATATAGCCCTTTAAGAACCACCGCATTAAATTCACCGAAACTACCGGAAACAAAACCACCAGACTCACCAGAAGGTTTAGGCGTTACAACGCTTACCACACCGGCCGACGCATTCTTGCCAAACAAAGTACTTTGAGGGCCGCTCAACACTTCGACACGTTCTAAACGAGGAAGATCTGAAATAGCCGCCGCAGATCGAGAGCGATACACGCCATCAATAAAAACGCCGACTGACGGCTCGATACCCGGATTATTCGCGCCATTACCAAAACCGCGAATAACAAAGTTTGCGTTACGTGATGTCTGTAACTGAGAAACACGCAATGACGGCACCACACTTTGTAAATCTATTAGATCTTGAATTTGTGCTTTTTCGATTGTCTCCGCAGTTGTTACCGTCACAGCAATCGGAATATCTTGTAGAGTCGTCGCTCTTTTACTCGCGGTAACGATGACTTCTTCAACCGCGAAATCATCTTCTTGCGCTAAGGCCATCGTTGGTGCACACACACTTGCAACAGCTGCGGCTATCGCAACACGTCTAAACGAAGTTCTCATTTACCTTCTCCTCTAAATTAATTTTATATTTAATTGTTTTGATTTTGCGACACCGCAATGTCAAAACCATTTATGAGCACGTATTTTTATTTCGCGCAAATACATAAAATCGCTAAGTCGATTACTAAACCAAAGGCGCGTATACCTTAAAGTCGTAAAACGACAAAACTATCCCAGCAGTGCGGCTAGTTCATCTAGCTCTATCTCATTTCACTGTTGTACCACTATTCTTATAATCTTCAAAGACATAATGTCCACCAGAAGAATATAAGCTACATTTATTTTATGAATCTTACTCGCTAACTCTTTATTTTATGAGGCGCTTACTTACCTAAAATAGCGGCATATAGACTATAGACCTTTTGTATTTCCTTATTATGGCAATGATTGTGTTTATTTACGCTTAAATCGCTCCCTTTCCCATAGTTTTTCCCAGCAAAGCTAACTGTCTTCTGACTTCTTTAGGATCTGCGCTAAGCGGTCGATACACTTCAACTCGGTCGCCCTGCTCTAACAAATGATCATGAGATACTTTTTGTGAATAAATACCAAATTGAATATCGTCTAAAGGTGTCGTTTTCAAGGTTTCAATATCATTTAAAAAACCTACCTCTTGTAATAATTCCATGGCGCTGGTTCCGCGCGCAACACGCTTCTCTACAAGCCATTGTTTAGTCGGCATTGCATACACAATAGAGACGTCAATATCATGCATCCAAATCACCATACACAAACTTTGCACGCTGTTGGAACGCGTCTAATTGGGATGTAACAATAGATTTAAATTTTGGTGTCATAAGCTTTTGAGTAATTAAACTATCAAATTCGAAATCTAACTCTAGAGACACTTTACAGGCGGCCACATCAAGGCTTTCAAACAACCAATGTCCTGCCAAGGTTTTAAACGGCCCACTCGCTAAACGCATATCTATTCGCTCATGCCGCAATAGGCGGTTGTGAGTACTAAATGTTAAATTCATTGCAGCCATGCGAATACCAAGTTCGGCTTCGACCTCATTAGAGTTGCGTTGAAGAACGGTTGAAGTGTTACACCACGACAAAAATTCGGCATAGGCGTCGATATCAGCAACCAAGTCAAACATTTGCTGAGCTGCATATGGCAATAATGCAGATCTTGTTATTTTCATTACTTTATTAAATTCTAGCTTGGCCGATGCTGGTTTTTTCTTGGCATTTGCGCGCTTTTTTTCTGGTTCAAGCCTTAGTTTTAGCTCTAAATCGATTAGCCCAAGAATACCACGGCAACAACTAATCCGATCATAAAAGCTGGCACAATATAGCGAGTACAGCTTCGCCAAAGCACAAAGACAAATTTAAAAGGCTGATTCAGAGCCTCGCGCGCGACAGCTTGCGAGATTCGCCATGCCGTAAATATAGCGATCAATAAGACCGTTAAAGGCAGCATTACATGCACGCTTACAATATTAAACAAATCAAAAAATCCGTGTTCGCGTTCTCGACCGAAATAGTAAAACGCAAACTTCCATTCACTAAACGAATAAATAGACACACAGCCCATGAGCCAAGCCAAAGCACCAATCAACCATGCCGCAATACGACGTTTGATGTTAAATCGATTAGTTATCAGTGCAATACTAGGCTCAAGCAAAGCAAAGCCCGACGTAAGTGCAGCAAATAAGACCAGAAAAAAGAACAAACTACTAACCAAAATCGAGTTCTCTGTCATTTGTGAGAACGCTACAGGCAATGTTTCAAAAATCAATCCAACTCCACTGTCAGGCGCCAAACCATAAGCAAATACGATAGAAAATATAATTGCGCCTATCACTAATGCGGTCACAGTATCCACCGCCATAATCAAACCGGCTCCTAAAACGATAGGCTGTTTAGCGCCTAAATATGAGCCGTACATCATTAGTACGCCAACACCGATACTAAGTGAAAACAAAGATTGGGTAAGCGCGCTAAGCAGTAACTCGGCAGTGATAGCATGCCAATCAAAATCAAACATAAACTCAAAAGCAGCATCATAATCGCCTAATTTACGACTATACATAGCCACTATAAAAAGCAATATGCCAAACACAGGAATCAACCAACGGACCGCTTTTTCCAGCCCACTTCTGACCTCTTGCGCGAGCACGAACACCACCAATAAAATAAACACGCTATGCCACATGAGCATTTGGTCGGTATTGCGTAATAGTGCCGCAAATTGATATCGAACAATTTCAGCTGGCACGGCGGTAAACGCACCTGATACAGACTTCATGGCATAAAACATAACCCACGAAGCAACCGCGCTGTAGTAAGAAAAAATCAAAAAACTACTGACCACACCTAGCCAGCCAATAATTTGCCACACGCTGCTTAAACGCTCACGTTTGGCTACAATAACCACCCCTCTAACAGGGTTGGATCGACCAAGGCGGCCAAGCATTAACTCAGACACCATTAAAGGAAAAGCGATGACCAACACGCAGACAAGGTATACGTAGAGAAAGGTTCCGCCATGATGGCCGAGCTCGTAGGGAAACTTCCATACATTTCCTAGTCCGATAGAAGATCCTATCGCGGCTATCAAAAACGAATAGTATGTGCCCCAAATTGGCTGATTTGTTGAGGCCGAGTTTATGGCCATGTTTCACTCAAATACAAACTAAGATTCAGTGTTTCGTTGTTTAGTTTTTAAGTCAGCAACGGTATCATTCAACGCCTAATGAGTACACCATCGAACGAGCACACAAAGCCTTATCATGGCAAAGTCGAAGAAAACATCAGCAAATACTATTGCCCAAAATAAAAAAGCACGCTTTGATTTTTTCATTGAAGAAGATTTTGAGGCTGGCTTAGCGCTGCACGGTTGGGAAGTAAAAAGTATGCGCGCTGGACGAGTACAGCTTAAGGAGAGCTATGTCACCATACATAAAGGTGAACTATTCTTACAAGGTGCGCACATATCTCCCCTTACAAGTGCTTCGACACACGTTACCGCCAACCCAGTTAGACAGCGTAAATTATTGATGAAACGCTATGAAATAAATCGTCTAATAGGACAAGTAGAGCGCGCCGGTTATACGCTCGCACCACTTAGTTTGTATTGGTCGCGTGGCAAAGCTAAATTAAAGATCGGGCTTGCTAAGGGTAAAAAGCAACATGACAAACGTGCCACTATCAAAGAACGCGATTGGAAACGCGAACAACACAGAATTCTAAAATCAAACTAACAAAGTTGCATGCAGCTCTCCAGGGAAACGAATTGCCACTTACAAGTGATCAAATTTAAGGCTCATACTTTTGCACGGAATTCTCAATGCGACCGAATATTGATAGACCTTCGGCATCATTCATTTCAATGCCAACAACATCACCAAAACGCATGAAAGACGTACTTACTTTACCGTTTTGGATTTGCTCTATCATTCGGATTTCTGCAATACAGGAATAACCAACCCCGCCGTCTTCAACCTTTTTGCCTTCTCCACCCTCAAACTTATTCGACACAGTGCCAGAACCAATGATGGTCCCAGCGCACAGATCTCGAGTGCTAGCCGCATGGGCGACTAATTCAGTCATATTAAAGGTCATATCAGTCTTAACATTAGCCTTACCAAACGGAGCTCCGTTGTAATCGACCAACAGCGGCAAATCGATGGTACCGTCTTGCCATTCCTCTATCTCATCAGGCGTTACAGCAACCGGAGAAAATGAGGACGATGCTTTACTCTGCACAAAACCGAAGCCTTTGGCCAGCTCGCTAGGAATAAGACCGCGTAATGAAACGTCATTGACCAACATCACGAGCTTGATATGCTTTGCAGCTTGTGCAACTGAGACACTCATAGGCACGTCATCAGTAATCACCGCTATCTCAGCCTCCATGTCAATACCATGAGCCTCGTCTGCGGCGAGGATGGGGTCACGAGGGCCGATAAAGCTATCGCTGCCACCTTGATACATGAGCGGATCAGAATAAAAACTCTCGGGCACCTGGGCATTACGCGCTTTGCGAACCAACTCAACATGATTAAGGTATGCCGAACCATCCAGCCATTGATAGGCACGTGGTAATGGACTTTCACAATTAAGCTGTTCGAACGCAAAGCTATCAATTTGCCCTGCGTTGAGTTGTACATAGCGCTCTGCAAGTTTCGCTGAAATGCTTCCCCAGTCGTCTAATGCGGCTTGCATGGTGGGCACGATATCAGCAGCGCTGGTAGCGCGCTTTAGATCACGCGAGACAATCAACAACTGACCATCGCGACCCGCTTTTAGGGAGGCAAGTTTCATACGTCTGTTCTCTAAATAAGTGTCAAAGCTAGCGTCTAACTAGCTTTCTTGTTTAATTTTCTCATGCAGCCATGCAGCATGCTGTGGTGCTTTTTTTGTCCGCGCCCACTCTTCGAGCATATCCGGTGCTACGTCTTTAAGTTGCGTCATTTGTTCGCTGGTGTGAATATCCGCCGCTAGCTCCAAACGATGACCGTTTGGATCAAAGAAATATATTGACTGAAAAATACCATGATGGGTTGGCCCAAGCACATCAATTCCAGCGTCGACCAAACTTTCTTTAGCAGCTAACAAAGCATCGAGATTAGCTACTCGCAAAGCGATATGCTGCACCCATTGTGGCGTATTACGATCACGGTCCATAGGTGCTTGTTCGGGTAGTTCAAAGAACGCCAACACGTTGTTATTACCCGCATCAAGAAAAATATGCATATAGGGATCATACGCACCAGTGCTAGGCACATTATCTTCGGCAATCGCGAGTTTAAAAGTCATATTTAAATGACTTTGATAAAACTCGACCGTTTGCTTAGCATCTCGGCAACGATACGCCACATGATGAAAACCGTCAGTTTTGATTGTCATTAAATCTACCTTATCTCAAATTTAATACACGTTTATTAAAATTCAGGCAGTTCAAATCACGCTAATACCAAAGAATTTTAATAACACAGTGCTAATAAATACAAACGCTAAAATAACAGGAACGAATGTGCCGAGTGCCAAATTGACATAACGTTCTGTGAAGGAGCCTGTTATTTCCTCATCACCAGTGGCCATCTCTTTATTTAGTTTTGCTTTACGCCAATAAAAGATAACAAACAAGCAAATAATCAATCCATTGAGAGGCAAAATAGTCTCGTAAAAAACATCAATCACTAAATCAAAAAAGGACTTAGTAGCACCGCCATAGGAAACAAACTCAGTGAAAAAACCGACCATCCCAAATGACACAATACAGGCTAATACCAACAAAATCGCGCTTCCACCTAACGCTAATACACTCTTAAAACGACTGAATTTTAGCTCGTCTTGAAAAGCCGATATCGGCACTTGAAGAATCGAGACTTGAGAGGTTAATGCTGCAAAAAATACCAATAGGAAAAAAGCACTAGCAAAAAGAGAGGCTCCGATGTAACCAACTACAGATTGTAAGGATAGAAATATTTTAGGCAAAAAAGTGAATACTAAAGCCACAGAGCTAGAACTCAATTCAGCGGTATCGGTCTGTGGATTAAAAACAAAAATAGCCGGTAAAATCAAAAGCCCGGCAAAAAAAGCAACCGATGTGTCAACCGCGGCGACCATCTTAGCGCCACCACTAACACTCTCCTTGGAGCTCACATAAGAGCCATAAGTGATTAAAATGCCCATCCCTAAAGACAAAGAGAAAAACGCCTGACTGAGCGCTAAATTGACAGTCTGAAGAGAGATTTTACTGAAGTCCGGTATTAAATAGTATTTTATTCCGACCAGGGCATTGGGCAGCGTCAACACGAATACGGTTAGCACAATTAACATTACAAACAAGCTAGGCATTAACACTTTAGCCAAACGCTCAATACCTTGTTGCACACCCGAGTTTAGAATGATGCCAATTAAGATAGTAAGTATTGCGAGATAGACGAACACCCCATTACTATTAATGAAACTAGAAAAGTAAGCGGGGTCAGCAATCAACTCTAGATTGCCAGAGACCGCGGCGACAAAATAACCAAGCAACCAGACAGTCAAGACTTGATAAAAAACCGCGATCATAAACGGCGTAATTAATGCTAACCAACCTCCAATACGCCACCTCGAACGTTCTCCTGCCACTGCTGAATAAGCACCTAACGGGTTACGTTGCGTGTGCCGGCCTAGCGACATCTCAGCGATCATCACTGGCAAACAAATAAATACTACAAAAGCCGCGTAAATTAAAAGAAAGGCCGCTCCACCACTTTTTGCCGCATTTACCGGAAAGCCTACTAGGTTCCCGATACCGACGGCTGAACCAGCCGCTGCAAGAATAAACCCTAATCGAGATCGAAATTGTTCACGTTGTGCCATACTAAATTTTAATACCTAATTGATGCCTTACGGCTGATTTTATATTGCGCCTAGAGCCACAATTTATTTATTTTTTTCTAAAGTCTAACGGCTGGCGTGAGCGACCTCAAGCTAGGCTTACATTTTCTCAAGGTAAGCTCTGCTATATGGTCCTGCCACAAACAATCCTTTGGTAGCATGATCACAATTTTTTATAGGAATAAAAACAACTTAGATAAAACATCAGCATGCTCTAACATCAGAGTACGAGCAATAATAAATTGAAGAAAAAACGCGTTAGTTCTATTTTAACGCCGAGTATTATGTATCGAGTTAAGTTTCTCAGTGCCTCTAAGCACTCAATTAATAGAAACCCGCCTTAATCTCCACATAATCGATAAGGAGTAGTCAAAGCGGGCTTATCAACCTTATTACGACTCTGGTTGCCAGATGTCTTGCGCAAGATAACCGCCCGTTGCTTGCAAAGGAAGCTGACTACCTTCCTCGCTCGCCCACACTGCGACTGCATATCTGGGTGCATCAATTTTTGGAATTGGCAACGTACCAGTCCATTCACCCGCTGCGTTGACGGTAACTACTTGGTAGTCAAGCACTACGAAGTCGTGCTTGAGAGTACGTCCACTATTCTCACCACGCTTTACTTCAGTCTCTAAATCAGTACCCAGTATGGCAACATTCAGTTTGCTGGCATTACCGCCATCTGCATAACTGGCTAGAAACTCTCCATTTTTCTTAACTGAAAACTTTAATACTGAACTTGTTTCAATTGGCGTGCTATCTGGCAACACACCTCGACGCCATCCGCGCCACTCATATCCCGCCCAACGCACACCAGGCGTGTAAACTGTAGATTCTGAAAATTCGCGCGCGTAAAGACGCTGGCGCGTACTATATTCTTTGCTAGCAAACCGATCTTCCCAACCAATATAATCCCAATAATCCACATGAAAGGCGAGTGGAATAAAGTCCTTCCATAAACCTTCGTCTGCTTTAAGTGAACTTAGCCAATGATCTGCCGGCGGGCAACTACTGCATCCCTCAGAGGTATACAGTTCAATCAAAGCGGTAGGCTTTTCTGTACTTTCGAACGACTGAGCAAAACTATTAGAGAATACGAGCATCGCGGCCACAAAAACTAGAGACTTAAGCATAAATTTCATTCTATTTAATTTGGTTTTGAATCGCCTTAGCAAAGACGTTCATGGTTTCATAGCGTGCACTATTATTTCGCACTAGCATAACGACTTCACGCTTAGGCTGAGGTGGTTCAAATTCAAAAAACCTAACCCCTTCGACTTTTTTCTGACAAGCAATTTCAGGCACCAAGGTCATACCAACCCCATTTGCCACCATATGCATTAGGCTATCCATAGTAGTGGCTTTGAAGCGCGTGTCTTCGCGAGCCCCTGCTTGCGAACAAATATTCATTGTATGCTCCCGCAAACAATGACCGTCTTCAAGCATGAGAATTAGCCGATCGCGTAATACCGATAAAGCGACCATATTATCCAATTGTTCAACTTTTTCTTGCGCACAAACGGCCAACAACATTGGTTCTGAGAACAAAGTTATTTCACGCACCGGTGCCGACCAATTTCGCTTAGCAACAATGGCAGCGTCGAGCTCGCCTCTCGCTAACTTTGTCTGTAACGCCTCGCTTTGCAGTTCGTACAAATATAATTTTGCTTGAGGAAATTGCTCGCTGATCGCGGGCATCACAAGAGGCAACAAGTAGGGCCCAATAGTTGGCAAAAGCCCTATATGAAATTCACCGGCCATCGGATCGTCATTAGCCGTAACCAAACTTTTTATATTGTCAGCGGTCGCTAATAATTGACGTGCTTGATCTACTATTTTTTCACCCAGCTGGGTAAACAAAACCTGTCGAGTCGATCTTTCTATTAGGGTTGCACCTAATTCTTGCTCAAGCTTTTTTAGCTGACCACTTAGAGTCGGTTGGCTTACGTAACATCGCTGTGCCGCTTTGCTGAAGTTATTCAGATCATGCACAGCTACTAAATATTGCAAGTCGCGGATATTCATTTTTCTATCGACTACTGGTTCATTGCGGTTAAGCTGAGTCTAGTTACGATTAGCCAAAGGCTTAATCAGAGAATCTAAACCCTCAACTTTCAATTCAAGGCACAATTTCATTAGGTCTCCTAACGGCCCTTGTGGAAAGCCTTGCTTATTAAACCAAAGTAAATAAGCTTCAGGCAGATCGATAATAAAACGACCCGAATACTTTCCAAACGGCATCTGCCACTGAGCTAGCCTTAGCAAGTCATCTTGGTCAAAGCCAAGCATTAGCTGCGGATCAAAATCCAAAGATTGTTTCATAAGCTAGTCAAAACATTGGACTGCCATGGGCAGCTATTTTTATACATGCTGCTTAATATATAAGAGCCGTTCAGAGCACATTTCCTTGCACAATTTTCTATTTATTCGACATTTTATATTTGCTGATACGATAAAAGTGCTTTTTCTCGAGCCTGCTTATGGTCAACAATGGGCAGAGGGTAATCTCGTCTAAGCAAAACGCCAGCGTTACGCATGAGCGACAAATCAGCTTGCCAAGGTTGGTGTATATATTAATGAGGGACATTTGCCAGTTCTGGCACCCATGGAATTAAATGGCAATGCTAAACTAGGTGGAGCGCTTTGAACAGTTTTGGTGTCTTTGTCGAAAAGCGTTAATACCAATAATGATTATCGGAAGATAAAATCGTCTAATCATAGACTCATCGGGCGGTTAGATTTAAAGGTTATTAAAGTGCAAAACTTCGGGCATAGAATCATAAAACGGATGCAGTAATTCTCGCCATTTCTGATAACGATCAGACCCTCTAAAGCCTTGCGTATGGTGCTCAAGGCTAAGCCACTCTGCTAACAATATAAGCCGATTTTCTTGTTCGACACAATGCTTTAATTGATGCGAGATATAACCCGGTGAGGCCGCTATTAACGGGCTTGCCTTGGTCATAGCGGCTAGAAAACCGCTTAGCATGCCCTCTTTTATGTCGAGATAAGCGACTTCCAATACTCCGCTTTGCAAGTCTAAACGCTTAAAACGCGGACGTATTTCACCCTCATGTTTGATTTCTTCGCTAAACATAGACAAGGGCCGAACCCACCAGCCTAAGTCTCCATATAGCGCTCGGTAGACTACCACCTGCTCTTCACTTTCACTATGACGCGCGACACTACTTACCTGATATAAACCGCCTTTAAAATGCTCATATAAGCCAGCTTCAACCATTTTCACACTACCGCTTGATCGCCTTTATTCGACAACCATGCCTTACGCGCTGGCACCTGCTTTTTCGCCAACAACATATCCATAGTAGTGGCCGTTCCATCACCCATATTCAAGGTCATTTGCACCAACCTCCGCGTTTCTTCTTGCATGGTCGTTTCGCGTAGCTGTGAGGGGTTCATTTCACCCAGGCCTTTAAAGCGCTGAACATTTATTTTAGCGTTAGCGCGTTCAGACTTAATGCGCTCAATAATTTGATCATGCTCAGCGTCATCCAAGGCGTAAAAAACCTCTTTGGCAACGTCAATACGGTACAAGGGCGGCATCGCTACGTAAAGGTGGCCCGCTTCTACTAAAGCGCGAAAATGACGTACAAACAAAGCACACAACAAGGTAGCAATATGTAGACCGTCGGAATCAGCATCTGCGAGGATGCAAATTTTGCCATAGCGTAAACCATCTAAATTATCGGACCCTGGATCTACACCTAAGGCAACTGAAATATCATGCACCTCTTGCGAGGCAAGCACCTGACCTGACTCCACTTCCCAGGTATTCAGAATTTTACCGCGCAGCGGCATAATCGCTTGAGTCTCTCGATTGCGAGCTTGTTTAGCCGAACCACCAGCCGAGTCACCCTCAACCAAAAACAATTCAGTTATGTCTATATCTTCACTCGAACAATCAGCTAATTTGCCAGGCAAGGCTGGACCTGCTGTTACTTTTTTACGTGTGATTTTTTTGGCCGACTTGAGGCGGCTTTGCGCGTTTTCAATCGCCACCATGGCAATACGCTCACCGTCCTCCAGATTTTGATTCAACCACAACGCAAAGGCATCTTTAACCTTAGTTGAAATAAACAAAGAAATATCTCTAGACGACAATTTTTCTTTGGTTTGTCCGGAAAACTGAGGATCTTGCATACGCACCGACAAAACATATTGGCATTGATTCCAAACGTCGTCTGGCGAAATCTTAACTCCTTTAGGAAGTAGGTTACGAAAATCACAAAACTCTCGAATAGCTTCGGTTAAACCTAATCGCAGTCCATTAACATGTGTCCCGCCTTGTGCCGTCGGAATAAGATTCACATAACTTTCGTTAATGATGTCACCGGGCTCTTTGCTCCACGCAACAATCCATTCGGCGCGCTCAGTCTCGGTTTTCTCATCACCTTGAAAACCTTTTTCGGGCAATCGCTCAATGTCTCCCAGAGCGCCAAGCAAATAGTCTTTAAAACCGTCTTCGTAACACCAGGTTTGATTGTGCGCTGGCTTCGCTTCATCCTCAAAATTGACGGTAAGCCCAGGGCATAAAACTGCCTTTGCGCGCAGTAAACGGCATAGTTGATTAACATGTACACGCGGCGAATCAAAAAATGATTCGTCCGACCAAAAGCGAACGGTAGTACCAGTATTACGCTGGCCAACACTGCCAATTTCTTCTAGATCACGTGTTTTCACGCCATTGGCGAACGACATATTATATTCAGCGCCGCCACGTTTAATCCAAACCTCGAGGTTCTTGGATAAACCGTTAACCACCGAGATTCCCACACCATGTAAACCACCTGAAAATTCATAGTTCTTGTTGGAAAATTTGCCCCCGGCGTGTAAGCGCGTCATGATCACCTCGACTCCCGGCACCCCCTCTTCCGGATGAATATCGATCGGCATGCCTCGGCCATCATCTGAAACCTCTACTGAACCATCTTTGTATAGAGTAACGTCGATACGATTACAGTGACCAGCGATCGCCTCATCGACACTGTTGTCCACTACTTCTTGCACCAAATGGTTAGGCCGTTCAGTGTTGGTATACATACCCGGCCTTTTTCGCACTGGCTCCAGCCCAGTTAAGACCTCAATCGAGGAAGAGTCGTAATCAGTCGCCATTTTCTGCTTTGGTTTAGACCATTATTAGCTAATATTGATGCGCCTAAGTTTAACGCGATTCGACCAAAGACTGTGAAGAAAACCGACTAAAACCGATAAGTCGGTGTTAAAATCTGCCGCTTATTAAGAATGAGGAAATTACAATGTCAGATCAGAAGCTCGAGAAACTAAATTTCGAGCAGGCCTACCAAGAATTAGAGACAATTGTTGAAAGAATGGAACGCGGTGAACAAGAACTCGAAAGTTCTCTCAGTGATTTCGAGCGCGGTGTTGCCTTGATGAAGCATTGCCATAGTGTCTTAAAAGACGCAGAGCAAAAAGTTGAGGTGTTAATCAAAGATAACGACGGCCTGTTCAACACTATACCATTTGAAGAAAAAAACTGATATATATCAGAAAGTTAAAGCCTTTGTTGCAATAGATTTCGATATTTTTCTGGCGCTAACAGCTTAAATAATTAGAATAAAGCAATGGTAAAGCGAATCGTCCTATCTCATTAGTATGCGCTGAAACATACTTAAATGTGCATTCGTCGCTCAAACAAAAAAATTTTGTATAACAACTATCACTACTAATCCATAGCAAGCCAAGACCTAATCAGCGATAATATCAATATAACTGGTCTTCGGGCTCAACACATAATCCTTCGTCTGCACCCAAAGCTTGACCTGTTGGCGATTGATGTTAAAACCCGAGAAACCTACTATCATAGATAAGATACAATAAATAAAGCGGTGCTCTGAGTTTCGCAAACTGAAAATGCGACAAAGAGCGATAACAATCGATCAATAAAAATAGAAATATAAAAAGTGACAAAGTTAGAAGAAACATATCCATTATTAACCAGTATCGAAAGCCCTACTGAGTTACGTCAACTCGAGCGTGAAAGCTTGCCACAAGTATGCGATGAGACTCGACAATTTTTAATCGATACGGTTGCTAAAATCGGTGGACATTTAGCCGCCGGCTTAGGCACGGTTGAACTTACCGTTGCGCTGCATTACGTATTTAATACACCGGATGATCGAATTGTATGGGACATTGGCCACCAAGCTTACCCACATAAGATATTAACTGGACGACGAGATCAACTGCGCACTATCCGTCAGCGTGAAGGCTTATCTGGGTTTCTCAAACGCAATGAGAGCGACTATGACACCTTTGGTGCAGGTCACTCATCTACCTCAATTAGCGCCGCCCTAGGCATGGCCGTTGCCGCTGCTCAACAGAAATCAGATCGCGACGTGGTAGCCGTGATCGGTGATGGCGCCATCACCGCGGGCATGGCATTTGAAGCATTAAATAACGCAGGTGATATGGACGCCAACGTATTGGTTATCTTGAACGACAATGACATGTCTATCTCACCTAACGTTGGAGCTTTTAAAAACTACCTAACAAAATTAATGACCGGCCCTGCGGTCAGCAAAGTGCGTCGCAATACAAAAAAAGCTCTCGAGTCTATGCCCGAGGTTCGAGACTACGCCCGTCGTTGGGAAGAGCATGTAAAGGGCATGATTCTGCCGAGTACTTTTTTCGAAGAAATGGGTTTTTACTATGCCGGGCCGATTGATGGTCATGACATAGGTACTTTAGTAGCAACACTTAATAACTTAAAAGACATCGAAGGGCCGCGCTTTCTTCATATCGTTACCAAAAAAGGTAAAGGGTTTCAGGCCGCAGAAGATCAACCCGTTAAGTATCACGGGGTATCTCCGTTCAACCCAGCTACAGGTGAATTTGGAAAGAAAAAGAAGGTTCGCTCGTATACCGATGTATTCAGCGATTGGCTATGCGACATGGCTGAACAAGATAAACGTCTGATCGGCATAACACCGGCTATGCGCGAAGGCTCAGGTTTGGTGCGCTTCTCACAAGAATTCCCGGATCGCTACTTTGACGTTGCGATTGCCGAGCAACATGCACTTACCTTTGCAGCAGGCATGGCCTGCGATGGCCAAAAACCAGTAGTTGCGATCTATTCAACCTTTTTACAGCGCGCGTATGACCAACTAATTCATGATGTCTCAGTACAAGACTTAGATGTAATGTTAGCCATAGACCGGGCTGGCCAAGTGGGCGCCGACGGTGAAACGCATGCAGGTATATTTGATATCAGCTACTTACGTTGTGTACCTCATTCGGTCATTTATACACCGTCAGATGAAGCCGAATGTCGAGACATGCTGTATAGCGCCTACAAACACAAAGGGCTAAGCGCAGTGCGATATCCGCGAGGGTCTGGTGTTGGCGCAGTTGAAAAACAAGAAATGAACGAAATCCCCTTAGGCAAAGGCGAGATATCTCGCCATGGCGAAGGGGTCGCAATTTTATCTTTTGGAACACTGCTTCCCGCCGCATTAGAGGCCGCAGAACGCATAAACGCAACAGTCGCCAATATGCGCTTTGCCAAACCACTGGATGCAGATTTAATCAAAAGCCTTGCCGCTGAACACTCCATGTTGGTGACACTCGAAGAGAACGTAGTCGCCGGTGGTGCAGGCTCAGGTGTCAACGAGCTGCTAAACAGTGAAGAAATTGTGGTTCCAGTCTTGAATTTAGGACTTCCGGATCAATATATTGAGCACGGAACACAAGCTGAACAGCTTGCCGAATGCGGTTTAGACGCCCCCGGCATAGAATCCAGCATTATTGCGTCTAAATTCTACCCTGTACTTAGAAGTGCAAAGGTAGCAGAAAACATCACATAATTTCTTAGGCTTTTTACCAAGTCTAATAAGAGAAACCAGACAGCTTTAATAATGGAAGACGTACAAGGTAGCTATGACGCTCGAGAGATTCCAATCAATCGAGTCGGCATCAAAGATATTCAACATCCGATCACTATTATTGATCGCAACGACTATCGATTAGCAAGTGTTGCGACTTTTTCTATGTCGGTTAATCTACCGCATGACCAAAAAGGCACACACATGTCACGTTTCATTCAAATGCTGAA
Organism: uncultured Gammaproteobacteria bacterium; assembly: GCA_964434375.1. Lineage (GTDB taxonomy): Bacteria > Pseudomonadota > Gammaproteobacteria > Arenicellales > Arenicellaceae > Arenicella. Next base: position 178,787 of record CAYSUU010000001.1, read on the forward strand.
TGAAACTGAAACAGTGATATCGGCTAAGAGCTTTCATAAAATGTTGCAAGACATGGTAACTCGTCTTGAAGCAACAGCGGGCTATATCGAATTGCAATTTCCGTTTTTTATCCAAAAAACAGCACCCGTTTCGAAAGTGAAAAGCCTGATGGACTATCAAGTCAACATAGTCGGACAAATAGAAGACGGTCACCTCGCCTCCACCTTAGAAGTAACAGTCCCGGTTAAAAGCTTGTGTCCCTGCTCTAAAAAAATATCCGATTATGGCGCGCACAATCAACGTTCGCACATTACTGTGGGCGTTAATTGCTCATCAAAATTATGGCTTAGCGAACTAATTAGCATGGTTGAATCTCAAGCGAGTGCCGATTTATACGCTATTCTTAAACGACCTGATGAGAAGTACATCACAGAAAAGGCCTACAACAATCCCAAATTTGTTGAAGATGTGGTACGCGACGTTGCCAATGAGTTCGATAATTGCGACAAGATCAATAGATACTACGTGCATGCCGAGAACTTCGAATCTATCCATAATCACAGTGCTTTTGCGATAATCGAGCACGATAAGACTATTTAAACCAGCAATATCACCCAAACGGGTGAGGCGCTAAAAAACTTAGCCCCCTATAATTTCAATCTCTGACAGAGATCAATTTTTGATGTAAAGGGGCGGGGGCCTTGGCGGGGTAAAAAACTACTTAATACTAGTTCTTGGACGATAAAATCTACATGGAATTTATCCAGCCTATCAAACCGCGTGCGAGTCGAGTCCACGCGGTTTTTTTTGTCTACTACTTTTACTTGCTCACTACTTTTACTTACTCACTACTTAGACAAAGTCATTTTGTCACCCTTTTTACTTATCTCTAGCTGCCCTAAGAAACTCATTCCCAATAGTGGCACCTCAGGAAAGCCTCCCTCAATAACTCCAGCTTGTATGTTGCGCAAAGAAATACCACCAACTCTAACTTTATCTAAAGTCACATTGTACATTCGAGCTCGACCTGAGGCGGTGCTAGCGAAACCCACTCGCCCTTTTGTGTAATCAAGACCTAAACGATCAGCAACTTGGCTATTAAAGACTACAATATTGGCGCCCGTATCCACTAAGAACTCGATTCGTTTACCATCTATGTAGGCCGCTGTTTGGAAAAAACCGTTTTGATCTTCATACAATACAACTGACTTTTCGACTACGTCAGAAGACGGTTGAAGACCCGAATCTACACCTAGCACTGCGGTTCCATTGAGAGTCAGTGTTTTGCGTTTACCATCAAACTCAACCACCGCTTCACTGGTATTAGCACTAATCAACTTGACTCCAAAATAAGTCTCTCCTTGTCGGATTATTTTAGCTTTCTCACCGTCCACAGAAAGCATCGCGCGCTCGTTAAAAAGCGCGACTGCAGCCACAGATTTTTCGCTTGCCAGGCTCTCTGTAATGGCGCTGACACAGAATAAGAAGACGGTTAATATTTGTTTATAACTATGCATACAATATGACTTTCTCTAAAGTAATTGAAACTACTATATCAAGCTTATGTGATTTCGCCTGCGACTAATTGATTCGCATACTCAAAAAGTGGTGGTATTTGGCTATTTTGACCCAACAATCCCTCTATTTACAAAATCACCTAGTCAAAAACGCTGTTCTAGACAGTCAATAGCTTGCGATAATGTCTCCACCGCATAGACTTTCATATCCGTCGAAATGTTTTTAGGAAGGTTACCCTTAGGACAAATACAGTGCGAAAAACCTTGCTGAGCCGCCTGTTTAATTCTCTCAAGCCCACTTGGAACACTTCTAACATCACCGGACAAACCTAGTTCGCCAAAAGCCACCCAATTTTGTGGAATTGCGCGATTCCTAAATGACGACACCATGGCCAGAACCGTAGGAAGGTCAGTACTCGGGTCGGTTGAGCGCAAGCCGCCAACCAAATTCACATACAACTCCTGATCATACATAGCCAAATCAGCATGTCGAACCAATACGGCAACCAGCATGTTTAACCTATTTTGATCGATCCCCACCGCCAGTCTTCGAGGGTTCCCTTGATGAGAATCAATCACTAAGGCTTGTATTTCAACCAACAACGAGCGCGAGCCCTCCCACAAAGAAGCAACCATCGAACCAGGCTTGGGATCGCGACTTCGATCTAAAAATATAGCCGACGGATTAGTCACCGCCTTCAGGTATCCATTGTCAGGCATCATCGCCAACAGACCCAATTCACTGGTAGAACCAAAGCGATTTTTGGCCGCTCTAATCTCTCTGAAGCGAGACGCTGCAACCACTTCAATCATCAACATAACATCGCCAATGTGTTCGACAACACGCGGTCCAGCAACCGAGCCGTCCTTGGTTGTATGACAAATAATGATCATCGCCACGTCGTTTTGCTTGGCATGCTGGGTCAGAACTTGCATACACTCTCTGAGTTGCCCCACGCCACCTGGCGCACCTTGCACATCAGGATGAAACATCGCTTGCAAGGAATCAATCACCACAAACTTGGCTTTGGTCTGCGTAATCATCGACAGGATAGCCAACACATCGGTCTCAATAGCAACATTTAGCTTATCGGTTTTTAGCTTGAGTCGAATAGCCCTACGACTAATCTGATTAGCCGACTCTTCTGCAGACACTAGAAAACAATTTAAATCATCACTGACTTCGCACAGTACTTGAGTGGTTAAGGTAGATTTACCTGCACCCGGTGTACCGGCCAATAAGATCACACTGCCAGGCACGATTCCGCCCCCAAGCACTCGATCAAATTCAATGTTATTTGTAGAGAAACGCGGTGAGGCTTCTGGTTTGATTTCGCTTAAGCGACTTACAGACTCCTTTGAACCTGAATATCCTCGAGCCATTGCCGAAGCAGCACCTGCCCTACTCGCCGACTCTTTGAATTCGACAATGGTATTCCATGCCTTACAATCAAGACATTGCCCTGCCCACTTAGCATGATTCGCTCCACATTCAGAACAGATAAAATGTACGCTTGCTTTTTTCGCCATAAGTTAATTTACAATGAGCCCGTCACAAGGCGATTACCATAGTTAATCTATGTACTACTTACCAGTTTACGCTGTACTCTAGCGCCAATACCAACCAGCAATTCATAAGGAATCGTTTCCGACATTTTCGCGATCACCTCAACTGGATTTTGTGGTCCCCATAGGGTCGCTACATGGTCATGTATTATCGGCAAATTTTGCACATCAACAGTAATTAAATCCATCGACACGCGCCCCACTAAAGGCACAACATGGTCACCAATCAATACCGGCGTACCACTTGGCGCATGACGCGGATAACCATCTGCATATCCGCAAGATATACTAGCAAGCTTAGTATCTTTTCCAGCAATATAGCTCCCGCCATAACCCACTTGTGTACCGGCCTTAACCGCCTTAACGCTGATAACTCGCGCCTTAAATGTCATGACTTGTTGCAATTCAGACAAGTTGAATGGTTCATCAGCGAGCTGGCCCTCCTTCGATGTACATGACAACAAAGGGGATATACCGTAAAGCACTAAACCCGGTCTAACCACAGATTGCGCGCTGTTACCCAAATTTGATTCCAAGCCAGTACAAATACCCGCCGAATTGAGTGCACTGATCTCATGCCAATTAAACACACTAGACAAACCAGATAAACTTGCAAGTTGACTTGAACTGCGTGGATTTTTCCGGTCATCGGCATTGGCAAGATGCGTCATTAGACTAATACTGGCGACACTATCAAACCGGCTAAGCTGCTTAGCAATAGCTCCAATTTCATCAGTCGCAAAGCCCAAACGCCCCATGCCCGTATCGACTTTCAACCAAACATTTAAAGGACAGCGTAATTGAGTACTTTCCAAGGCCTGAATTTGCGCCCGATTAAAAATAACGGGGCGTATATTTTGGCCATCAATACCGGACAGGTCAGCCTCACTAAAATCTGCGCTAAGCGTGGTAATCGGTGTAATAGAATCAATCCGTCTTAATGCCTGCGCTTCACTAAAATCAGTCGTAGCGAATTCATCAGCACCTGCAAGCGCCTGCGCGCTAACCGCTAGACCATGTCCATAACCATTCGCCTTAATCACCGCCATGAGCTTCGAATTAGGCGCTAAGTTTTTAATCAGCTTGAGGTTATGCTTTAAAGCCGCCGAGTTAATTTCCAGCCAAGCCCGTGGCGCGACTTGCATAGTTAGTGCATTCCAGCCGAATAGTCAGAGTAGTCAGAATCAGCAAAGTCCTCGAAACGAGTATATTCTCCGAGCCACGCAAGTCTTACCATGCCAGTGGGGCCATTTCTTTGTTTACCAATGATTATCTCAGCCGTGCCTTTTTGGTCCGTCTCAGGCTCATAACGCTCATGCCGATAGACAAATAATATGACATCCGCATCTTGCTCTATGGCGCCCGACTCTCGTAAATCCGACATCAATGGTCGCTTATTGGGACGTTGCTCAAGCGAACGATTAAGCTGCGATAAGATAACAACAGGGCAATCCAGTTCTTTTGCCAACCCTTTGAGTGAGCGCGTAATATTAGAAATCTCGAGAGTACGATTCTCACTACTAGAACCATCATTACCGCGCATAAGCTGCAAGTAATCAATCATAATCATGCCCAAACCATGTTCATGCTCAGCGGCTAGACGGCGCGCTCGTGTGCGAACCTCAATCGGCGACATGCTAGGCGTGTCATCGATATAAACATGTTTGTCTTGCAGTAAGCTAACGGCCGAGGTGATCTTCGGCCAATCGTCGGATTTCAACTGACCTGTTCGAACCAAACCTGCGTCAACGCGGCTCAATGACGCCAGCATACGTGATGCTAATTGAGCGCCCGGCATTTCCATACTAAATACCGCCACCGGAAGGTTTGCACTAATCGCCGCGTTTTCGACCATATTCATCGCAAACGAGGTTTTACCCATAGACGGTCGTCCTGCAACGACCACTAAGTCGCCACCCTGCAAGCCACTGGTTTTTCTATCTAAATCAATGAAACCAGTCGGCACTCCTGTCACCGCAGACTTAGAGTTAAACAACTCTTCGATTCGGTCAACCGCTTCGGCAAGTAGAACGTTAATCCTGCGAAAACCTGCCTTCGCGGTATCGTTATTTTTAGCGATCTCAAAGATCATCGACTCAGCATAATCAAGCACTTCGTCGGGCGTTCGCCCATCCGGTTGATAGGCTTTTTGAATAATGTCGTTGGCACTATCAATCAGCCTACGTAAGATCGCTCGTTCACGCACTATCTTGGCATACGACTTCACGTTGCCGGTATTAGGGGTGTTTTGAGCCAAGGCTCCTAGATAAGCCAAGCCACCAGCCGTATCAAGCTGGCCTTGATGAGTCAGTGACTCAGAAACTGTGACTACATCGACAGCTTCACCACGACCATCTAAGTCCATGATTTCATTAAAAATTAGACGATGATCATTGCGGTAAAAATCTTGGCTGCTTAGCTCGGTACCAACATCATCAATGATTTTATTGTCGAGCATCATTGAACCCAAAATAGACTGCTCGGCCTCAATCGCCTGAGGCGGCAAGCGTAATACATCTTCTTCTGAAGTGAATCCTTCGGCCATTGCTAATTAATCACTTTTTACTAGGTTTATTTTGGGGGTAGATAACTTACCACAGGCTGTGCGATTTGGCTTGTGAAGCTCCGAAAATTTAGTGTTAATTCGACCGGTATAACAAAGTCTTGCGGCAAACAAATTATCTCGACTACGACCAAGTCATTCAAAATTTATCTAGTCAAGCGGCAACTAAACCGGCAATTACAAGGTAATGAGCAAAACTCAGGCATAAAAAAGCCCCCATAAATGGAGGCTTTAATCGGTAAACGACTCTCTACTCCTTACTCAGGAATAACATTCACCTTAACTGAAAAGTTAACTTCTGGGTGCACAGAGACGACCACATCATACTCGCCAATCATCTTCAAAGCGCCTTCAGGAAGTTGCACTTCCGATTTAACCAACTTTAAGCCTTTGGCTGAGAATGCTTCAGCAACCTCGATCACACCAACTGAACCAAATAGTTTGCCTTCTTCACTAGCAAGACCAGCGATGTCAACAGATTGGCCTTCCATTTCTTTTTGGCGCGCTTGGGCTGCTTGCAAACGATCCGCCGAGGCTTTTTCAAGCTCGATACGACGCTCTTCAAACGCCGCTTTGTTGCTTTCCGTCGCAACCGTCGCTAAGCCTTGTGGCACAAGGTAGTTACGAGCGTAACCAGGTTTAACATTAACCAGATCACCCAAATTACCCAGATTAGCGATACGTTCTAATAAAATAACTTGCATAACGCCTCCCTATTTGTGGCTGTCGGTATAAGGCAATAATGCCAAATAACGAGCGTTTTTAATGGCTGAAGACAGTTGACGCTGATACTTCGCGGCCGTACCAGTGTTACGACTTGGAATAATCTTGCCAGACTCAGAGATATAAGCTTTTAGAGTAACTAGATCTTTATAATCTATGTAATCAACGCCTTCAGCGGTGAACTTACAAAAGCGACGACGCATTTGGCGAAAGCCACCGCGTCTTTTCTTAGGTGCATTACGTCTCATTATTCTGCCTCCTCTTTAGATTCTTCTTTAACTTCTTCAGTCGCGCTATCATCACTTTGCGCAACAGCTTCCTCAGCTACAGCTTCTTCAGCGTCAGACTCGTCAGCCGTCGATTTCTCGGCTTCAGCAGCAGCTTCTTTCTTAGCTTTTTCAGCAGCATCAGCTTCGGCTTGTTCTGCTTTGGCAGTTGCTTCGGCGGCACGGGCTGCTTCGCGCTCATCGTCTCGTTGGCGTTCAGCTTCGACTTCTTTCATCATAATTGATGGCTCAGTTTCGGCTTTTCTGGCTTTGACGACTAGGTTTCGGATAATCGCATCATTAAAACGGAATAGGTTTTCGACTTCATCTAAAGTCTCTTGATTCACCTCTACATTCATCATGATGTAGTGCGCTTTATGAATTTTATTGATTGGATAAGCTAACTGGCGGCGACCCCAGTCTTCATAGCGATGCACGGTACCACCACCTTCTTCAATAACGCCTTTATAGCGATCGGCCATTGCGCCAACCTGCTCACTTTGATCTGGATGCACCAGATAAACAATTTCGTAATGTCTCATTAAGAGCTCCTCACGGTTATTAGCCTTCAAACAACGCTGTAAAATTAATTAGCAACGCATTTGTAAGACAAGGAGTAAATTTAGTATTCACCACAGCAACAAAACAAACTTCTAGCCGACTGCGGAGGCGCGATTCTATAGCAAAGCTCAATGAATGCAAAGCGTTTCACGACCGTTTATAGCTCTAATTCAGCAATCATATACAGTAAGCATAACTAGCTAAGTGCCCTTATCTAAGCGATTCAATCGCCATTGCAAAGTCTTATTCAAGCCTGCTGGTAAATAGTTTCGAATCCGCGCCACGCGAGGTCGTTAAAAGAAGTAAACTAATAAGTGTTCTTGGAGGAATTATGTCTTACTCGCTCGATCAATTATTTCGCCTTGCGGAAAATATTTCGATCACCAACATCGAAGATGAGAGTGTGCTTTTAGACTTAAACTCTGGCTCATATTATGGGCTCAACCATGTCGGCACCCTACTCCTGAACGAACTTCAACAGGCGCATAGTCTAGGTCAAGCTATAGAGGCTGTGTCACAACGCTATCAAACTCACAATCGTTTAGTCGCTGACGACGCGCACAAGCTGGTAAACCAATTAGTGACGCAGAATATCCTATTAGAAACGGAATAAATGTCACAGCGATCGTTCAAAAAAGAGCCTCAGCAATGTAAAAAACAAACGCGTCAGCTGCGTCCTCAAGTCGAAGAACTGAAACATTATGGCGCGCTTGTCTTAGCTGGTGAAAACGAGCAAATAAGCCCGCCTTTAGAACTTGATCAGCTAGATACACTCGATTATCACGGCATCACCCTACTGGTCAAAAACTGTATTAGAGATAACGACGTGCCGTCGCCTCTTAGTATAACGCTCAAGCAACGCCGCGCATTGGCCATTTCAAACGAAGCGCTTTTAAAGCAAGCGCTGGCGCAAACCTTTGATGCCTGTGCCAAAGCAGGCCTTAAACGCTTTGTCGTCTTTAAAGGAACCGCGCTCGCCTATAGCGTGTATCCCAAGGCGTGGCTCCGTCCACGCTCGGATTGCGACTTACTCATTAACTCTAAAGACCTTAACGCGTTTAAACAAATGTTCGAGAAACTGGGGTTTAGTCAGCAGTTTGGAATATCAGGCAATTATGTTTCTTATCAACAAACGTTTAACCGACCATTAGTCGGTGATAGCACTTTAAATATTGACCTTCATTGGCGAATAAGTAATCGTCAATGCTTAGCCAACACCTATGAAGTTGAGGATATTTTACTTACAAGTCAATCACTTACAGAAATACATTCAAGTGCAAACATACCATCTGCGATCGACAGTTTACTGATTGCCTGCTTACATCGGCTTGGTCACCATGCTAGCGAAGAACGCATTGCCTGGCTATATGACATACACTTGCTAGCGCAAAGCCTTAATACAAGCGAATGGCACACGCTTACTGAGCGAGCACAATCGAAACAACTGTGTAGTATCACTATTGATGCACTCAGGCTATGCACTCAAGTGTTCGCGACCCGAGTCCCAAACAAAGTAATAGAAACCCTCCAACAAACAATCAGCAACGCGGCTCTCGAACCAAGCCAGTTTTTACTGCAAAGAGACTTGCCGCAATGGCGTTATTTTTTACACGACGTAAAATCTATTCATAGTCTTAGAGCCAAATTTGCTTTTGTGCGCGAAACCATGTTGCCTTCGCATGACTATTTACGTCAAAAAACGGGTACTCAGTGGCTAGTAATCGCTTACTTTAAGCGCTTCAAACAAGGAATTAGAAGACTTTCTCGTAATTAGAGTCGGCAAGCAAACAAACGTTGAACCCAAACTAAGTCTGTTTTAATGCGGCACGCTGCTCACCACAAAATTCGGTAATGCGTTCACGCAACTCCGGCAACTCAGCCCAATCTCGTGGGTACTCGAGTTCAGCCATAGGCACATAAAGAGAGACTTTCCGAGCAAAACTCACATGGCTTTGCATGATAGGCCTGCTATACAACTTAGCAGCCACCGTATGACGCACCACCTGAATCAAACGATCCTTGGCCGAAACTTTAGTGAACTCAATGCGCTTAGTCGGGGTCGGTTTCAACCGAATCATATAATCTAAAGGCTGAGCGTCGGGCACGCTTTGCGGCACACTGGCACCATTAAGCTTTAGTTGCGGAAAGTCAGAACGCACTTCGACCACGCGCACAGATTGATGCACTCTTATCGGCAATACATCATCGCTGACTTGCGCCCACTCATGACCTTGATTTTCCGCTAAAGTTGACTTACCCAAGCCAGACTCAGCTAAAAAAGCAATGGTTCCTACCGGCGTCATTACTGCGCTAGCATGCAAACAATACCGCGACATGTAGGCCATCAAAACCAATAACGCCGGCCCAATAACTACCTCTAAATTAAGTTGAACATTAAGATCGCCGCCATTAAGCACATGAATGTGCTGATCTTTAAAGTCGATATAACACGATGGCGACCCATCTATGTCAATTTGGCCACGCCGACCTTTACGCCAATAGCGTAATCGATGCGAGCCTCCAGCAAGTGGCGTAGAAGCGTGGTAACGCAGTTCTGAATTGCTAGCGGAGAGTATTTTTATCTGCCGGTGTTTAGCTAAAAGTCTGGCAAATTCGGCGCTCGCCGCGCCCTTAGAATACTCATCCAAAGCATCTACTTTGTGTTGCACTACAACCGGCTGCCCCGCAATCGCATAATGAAATGCCGGGGTTGTTTCGTTATTAATGCCCTGTACTGTAACCCTAATCATAATAAACCCAACCCGTATAACACAGCTAGAATAACACGGTTTATTAGGGTGACGATTTTTCGCAGCCCTGTAAAATACCCAATTAAGCTCTATTTTTTAGTGAAACTGCGCTTAAGAGGCTGAATTTGAATTTCTTCTATGACCACATGCGGTGCTTGCTTCAAGGCCGAAACAACCGCGAGCGCGACATCTGTAGCGTCAAGCGCAAATTCCCTAGCTCTCACAGGTTCAAAGTTGAGCTCGTCAAAAAACGGAGTATCCACCGGGCCCGGGTTACACAGCATGATGCGGATATTAGCATTACGGCAATCCGCCCTTAGGCTTTGCGCAAACCCGCGCAACGCAAACTTACTGGCACAGTATACCGAACCGGCACGTGCTCCGTTAATCGCCGATTCGCTGCCGATAATCACCACATCGCCCAGACTTTGTTGTTTCATTGTCGGCAAATAGCGTTTACACAAATATAGATTAGCGATTAAATTGGTATTGATTAAACGCGATATTTGCGAGTAAGAAAACTGCTCTACCCCGCCAAAATCACCATAGCCAGCCGCAAGCACCAACAAATCAAACTCTTTGTCATCATTGCGCAAAACCGTTTCCAAGGCATCCAAATCGGATAAGTCCAAACTCCATTGGTAATCTAATTGAGCCTCATCACATGATCCCAACTTACTGAAATCGCGAGCCACGCCAGTCACTCTATAACCGAGCTTGCGCAGTTCTTTACATATCGCGCTACCGATTCCAGAACTAGCACCGGTGACTAAAGCGCGCTTACTCGATTCACTCATCCGCTCATTACCCTACTGGTTGTGTATGTAGTTGTGTAATAAAGCAGCATATTCTTCGAACATTTATAATTTATCTGGACAGCCATCCTAACCGTCGTCACCATAAGAGGAATAAGAAAACACCTTGTCGCGCGGCATATAACGGTGGCAGTAGCCCGCAATATGTTCCAATGCACTGGATTCAATATCACGCGTATATTGCACCTGACCTTGCTCCTCGCTTAAACCGGCGTACATCAACCAATGTTCAGGATACAACTTCCGCATGGTTTTATAAAACGGTTTAGGCAAGCGGAAGCCACCCAATGTCACACTGTCAATATTAGCCGCGTTCAGTTGTTCAAATACTTGTTCAACCATGCACTCATAATCGCTCAAATACGTCTCGTACCAAATAATCGGGTCAAACCTTAGGCCAATACGCCAACCTTGTTGCTGTAACTTTTTAAGAGCCTCTAAGCGCTTTTTAAAACTCGGCGCACCATGTTCAATTGATCGAGCTACGGCATCAGGTGCAAGACTAAACGCCACCACCACGTTGTCGCGCGCGCGCAAATCCAACAAAGAGCGAATCTGGGTACTTTTCGTACGCAGTTCTAACACCGAGTTAGGCAAGTTTTGACAAGACTCTAAAAAGAACCGCGCAAACTGACTCACAGGCTCATAGGCTAGGCTATCGCAATCATAACCACTAAAAAACCAAGTGGGTTTATCTGCCAGCTTATGCTGATCAGCGATATCTCTAATGTCCTGCGCAAAGTCTTCGTAATTCACAAATAACAAATAATTAGCCGAGCGCAACATGCCTTGCAAAAAGCAATAGCGACAGTCGTAAACGCAGTTCAGCATATGCGAAAAATAATAATGTTCACCGCCGCCAGTTTCATATTGCGCTGGGGTTGGCAAAACTCGCTTGTTTTGTTTGGCCGCCAAAATCAAAGCAGGATTGCGTTTCTGCAAACGAAAGTTCTGATTATGCGTATTAAATATCTCTCCATAATGATCAATAAGCACCTTATTAGCTTTAGGATATCTAGCCAACACCTTCTGCGTGCGTGGGTTCTCCCACACCGACTTTTCTATATAAACGTTGTCGACCATCTTATTAACTTACTTGGCAGGCGCCGCTAGCGAATCAGGAGCCTTCATCAGCTCAGGACTATAACTCGCTAAAAGCTTATTCATGCGCATAGACAACTCATTAAAATCATTTGACAAGCCCATGATTTCAAATGCTTTTTCATTTAAATTTAATGCGCGAGCAGCAAGCATACCTTGCCCAACTATTTGCCGTTGGCTATGGCTCATTGGCCACTCAATTAACGACTCCCATTCATCGAGCGCGATTGGAACCGCAACAAAATCGCTCAACCGTTCGATAAAACCAACTATCTCCTCTCGTGCCCCCAGTACAAGATTCGATATCGCTTGAGCATTCAAATTTTCAGCGCTGTACTCGGCATTATCAGACACAACTTTAATCGACTGAATCAATTCAGAACTATTGAAATGCATCGCCGCTGCGAAGAAGCCGTTTCCTTCCATATCAATTAATTCAGTATCAGGGTAATGCGAACTCACCTCACCAAGCGTTATAAGTTCGGCTACCGATCCTCGCCACGCCACCGCCTGCGACACAAATTGCTTGCGAGCACTGCCCTCTAAACGATGGCTTAACACGCGCACACTAGTGCCCACATCATAAAAACGATGCCCGGCAATACCAATATTTAACCAAGCCTTATCGTGAACCCCGCTGCGTTCACTCATATAACCAACCGCAGTCGCCGCCGAAATAGCGCCCATCCCACAAATCACGACCTGCACATAACAATCTGCTGCGGAAAATACGGTAAACGGCGCATCACAACTTTTCTTTAGTCGATAAAAATCAATTAGCGGTCGCGCCTCGCTCATCAAGGCCACAACCACAATCACTCTGGGCGCTATCGCTGTAGATTTGGTGTTTTCACTCATAGACGGCTAATTTTACTCGACATTGTTCAGCCAAGCTGGCATTTCCGCGCTTTAATGCACCATTAAGTAAAATTTCGAGCTTACTCAGCAGCACAGCTTTTGTCGCTGCAAACTTATCTTTATCCAAGCCACCTGAGTTAAGCATTTTTTCTAAAGCGATCACCCTAAAGCGATCCATACCCCAATGCTGTCTTGATAATTGATCTTCATGACCACCGTATTTGTTTAGAAATGGCGTCGGCAAATAACAAACCTCATACTCAGCGCAAATCCTAAGCCACAAATCATAGTCTTCACAGGCAGGCAATGATTCATCAAAGTCACCCACCGCCTCAAACACTGAACGATGAATCAGAATCGACGACGGTGACATCGCACACATAGGCAAACAATTTAAGTAAATCCAACCACCAGACTTCTTATGTTTATTCATCTGATTAACGCGCACGCCATTGCGAATCCATATCTCTTGCGTATGGCATACCTTCAAGCCGCTATCTTGCAGTGCCTTGAGTTGCGCTGCTAATTTCCCGACAAGCCATTCATCATCAGAATCTAAAAACGCCAACCACACACCTCGCGCACGCTTAATACCCAAATTACGCGCCGCACTAACGCCAGCATTATCTTGATAAAAATAGCGCACATGAGGATACTCTTTAGCAATCATTTTTGCGGTTTCGTCACTTGAGCCATCATCAATAAGCAACACCTCAATCTGGCTATTATTTTCTAAGGCTTGTGAAAACACAGAATCGAGCGCCCGAGGCAGAGTCTTGGCGCGATTAAAGGCTGGAATAATAATAGAGAGCATTGATTTAACAATAATAAACTATCTTACAAATATACTGTAAGTCTATGTTTTATAATATTTTTAGGATTTTATTGTTGCAATTAATACCAACTGTGTTGCATAAACAACAAAAACAACACGACCAATGATAAGTTTAATTACAGCTGAGTAAAACACCCAAAATAAGGACAAGCTTGCCAGCATAATAGATGCATGAAAACTAAATAAGTATTTATTTTCATAACTCTCTCTTCTTTTTGTTATTGACACGCCGCAGCTTTCACTGCGGCGTTTTTTTTGCCTACGCTGCCAGCATCAAGCCCAACGCAGACAGCCAAACGCAGTCCCACGTAACAAAGCCCTAAAGCGAAAATTAAATCTATACGATGCACACAAATGGAAAATACTTGTGTTTATTCGCCTTGCGCACTAAAAAGCAATTGAAACATCAAGCGCGCTCACTTTATAATCCCGCCTCCAGTGAGCCGGGGTGGCGGAACTGGTAGACGCGCCGGATTCAAAATCCGGTTCCTTCGGGAGTGCCGGTTCGATTCCGGCCCTCGGTACCACTGGAATACAAAAAAGCCTGCATATGCAGGCTTTTTTGTACCTATTGCACTATGGGATAGAGTCCGACTGGTTTACTAAGCTTAAGCTAATTACAACTAAAAGCCGTTAGTAAAGCTCAAGCCAGCATTCGCCTCAAGACGAGCGATTAATTTATCCCCCATCGCCGGTGCGGTTGTCCATATACCTCCCTTTAAATCTTGGGCATCCTCAAGCAAACAAAGCGCACTCTCAGAAATCATTTTTGAAGTAGAGCCGTAACCTGGGTCTTTATCACCTTTAACGTTGACCACAATCGGCTCAGCGCCATGAACATGGCCGATATATAAAATATCGAAAAAGCCTGCCTCTCGCTCTTCTTTACTTGGCCCCTCACCCGGTTTTGGCGCATCTTTAGAGCTAAGACTTCTGTCTCCGGCCACGACCTTGGCTATCTGCTCACCTTTCTCACCGTCACCGGTAAGCATCATTTCCGAATATTCAAAGTCTTGCCCGTAAGCATACCCACTTAAATAATTGCTTCGATGCACATTGCGCGTATTAATCGCCGCCATAATAAACGGCGCCTGCCAACTACTAAGTGCCTGCGAATAACTAATAGTGTCGCCATCTGGCTGCTGCACGCCTTCAAAACCCGGCGTTAGGCTGTACGGATTGACCGCCAGCTTATAAACCTCAGGGTCTGATTTAGCGGCTTTAATCGCAGCACCTAAACTCGCCGCTGTGCCACCAGAAAACGTACCTTTCATCGCGCGAACACGACAGTCAATCGACTTACATGGTACGCCATATTTTTGCTGCGCTATTTGCTGTAGCTTCATCACACCAAGATCAGAAGGGATAGAATCAAAGCCGCACGAAAACACAATACGCGCACCCGACGCCTTGGCGTCTTCTTGGTAGGCGTCAATCATATGCCGCATCCACACTGACTCGCCGCATAAATCAACATAATCGACGCCCAACTTAGCGCACGCACCTACCAATTCAGAGCCATACAACTGATACGGCCCTACGGTGGTTAGAATACAACGAGTTTGCGCCACCATCGCCTGCAAGCTAGGCGCATCGCTAGTATCGGCAATTAATATTGGTGTATCCGCAGGCAAAGCCATCTCCTCACGCACAGACTCAAGCTTAGACTTGCTGCGACCCGCCATAGCCCAAGTTAAAGAGCCACCATTACCATACTGGCTCTGTATATATTCAGCCACCAAACGCCCAGTAAAACCAGACGCACCATAAATTATCAGATCGAACGTTTTATCGCTCATTCGCGGTCTTCCTCAATTTAAAATCCATGGAATGAGTATAGCGAATTGAGCCAAAGCCTAAATGAGCCTAGCTCACAGTTATTATGATACCAATAAGTAAGATCACAAATTTGGTCACTAGATACTCCTAATCGTGAGAAACCACATTTTCATTTGACTAAGTACATATCAAGTCAGTTTGCTTTGCTATGAACCCATTCTTATACGTTTGCCATTATAATTAGTGTGGTATGCGCCACTATATGAGCGACCATGGCGCATTCCAAACCGCGCTTCCAATATAAATAACCCGCTATAAAGCCAAAAACAGCATTGCCTGAAACAATAAAAGCGAGCAAGGCAATAGTGACGTCCGGCACCACTTCTGGCACTAAAGCAAACAATGCAGGCAAATGAGCTAGGCCAAACACTAAAGAAGATAAAATAATAGCAATCACAAAATTGTGGCTGTGAATCTTAGAGCCATTTGTTTGGCTGAGGCGATAAATAGCCCAGACCAAGAAAGACATTAAACCCCAGCGAATAAGTATTTCTTCAGTAATACCGCCATACAATATCTTTGCATACCAAGATACTGCGACCGTCTCTGTCGCGCTTAAGTACTCAGCTGGTAGATAGGGGGAAGCTGCGCTTAACAAAAGTGACAAAAATAAACCACCCACAATTCCGCCAATAAGTGCTGGGATTATTTGTGGCTTTAACTCTTTCAAAACACCTTGTGAGCGCGCTAAAGCAGTGATAACAGGAGTCGTTAAACCTACCTTTTTAGAAAAAACGCAGCCAAGCCATATCATCAGCCGCAAAAACACGGCCCCCTGTAGCACTGAGATAATTTGAATTGCAATTAAAGGCAACACTAGTGGTTGAGGACTAAGATCCAACAGCTGTGAAATTAGTGGAACGATAGACACTACCCCAAGAAAACCAAGGATAAACAAATAACTACTAACTCTTATACTTTGTTCAATATTCATTGATAATCACATCCCTGTTTTCATATTTGTGTTTGTAACTTCCCTTTCAACTGAAAGCGACACTAAACCAAATTGGTTTGAGCGTCTTCAATTGCTGCACGCAAATAATTGGGTTGATCACTACCTAAGCGAATGAACGCTCCGCCCTTTAATTGAATTTCAACCCCAAGCAGACCTGAAACGTTATATATCCAACCTGTTCCGAAACCGTGGATTCCAAAACCCATCCACAATGGATTTTTTACAGTTTTAACATAAGCGATTTCCTCTAGTGGCAAGCTTTTGCGCAATACACCTGGGCCAAAACACCAGCGCACATCGCTCTCATTTACCTCAATGGTCATGGAGCTAAAAGCAAGCGCCGCAATGGTTAAAACTCCAAATTCAAGCCCGATTAAAGCCGCAGGCAAGCGGCCTTGACCGAAGTACAAAGTCAAAATACCCACGATCGGCAATACTGTAAGAACGACAACAGACCACTGCTTATGTTGATAAACTTTGTAGTCACCGTCCTTCCAAATTAATTCATCAACACTGGTCTCGAGCACGGCCGCTAAAGCCTGCATAGTCTCTGCTGAGGCATTTCCGCGTGCTTCAACACGCTGTACAGTTCGCAAGCCCAAAGAACATGCATGCGCAAGCTGTTCCTGAGACCACATTCGCTGCGTTCTATACTTACGAATAAGTGCCGATTTTGCTTTCATGCATCGCATATTATTAGTGAAATAGTAATGAAATTCTGAATACCAAGTTTACTCAGAAAAACGAATAACGACCACGCCACAATACCGCCACATGCCCGCCACAACCAGGTCTTTTAGGGCATACCTTATATTCGCTCACAGTCTGTGCTCTATTCAACTTAAATGAAGAACAAACAATCTTTGAAACATTGTACTCAAGTGATTTGCTTAGAAATAAAACAACACTGCGCTTTAACAACATGCTGAGTCAGTCATATTTCAGACTAAAAAACACCACTAAAGCTTTGAATAAATTAATGTTTTCCTTATTAATCTAAACTCTAGTAACTAATTTGAAGCGCTGTTGCTTAGCGCTTGGCTTAGCAGCTTGGCGGTAATGTCGACTACAGAAATGACTTCATCATAAGCCATGCGCGTTGGGCCTATTACGCCGAGCGTACCTAGAATATTGCCATCTACTTCGTAAGGACTTGCGATGACGCTGCACTCTCCAAGTGCGCTATAACCTGATTCTTCACCAATGAAGACACTCACACCGTCGGCTTTCATAGACCGGTCCAACAAACCCAGCAAGTCGCGTTTGGTTTTAAAGGCGTCAAACAATTTTTGCAGAGTTTCGATTTGGCATAACTCGGGTACGTCGAGCAATTTTTGCTCGCCGCTTAGACGCACTTCCGAGCCTGATTCTAAATCTTCTTCAGAAATAATAGTGCTGGCCGCCTGGATGGCTGACTGATTCAGCTGGTGCATGTCGTCATTATCTTTCTGCATGTCCTCAACCACTAAACGACGCACATCATCAAGCGTATTACCTTTGTAACGCTGATTAAAATAGTTGGCCGCTTCCACTAATTCTGATTCGCCGAACCCCTCAGGAGTGTGCAATACGCGGTTTTGCACGCGCCCATCTTCGGTCACTAAGATGGCTAACACGCGCTGTTCAGACAGGCGCATAAATTCTAGTTGATGAAAACGCGTAGACGAAAAACTAGGGAGTACCACCACGCCTGCAAATTGGGTTAATTCAGAGACTACTTCTGAGGCGTGCGCAAGCAAAGCCTCAGGGTCTGATTCGTGTTCAAACTTGCTATTTAGCTTTTCGACCACTTTTCGGTTAAGCGGCGAGGCTTTGACCATACTATCAACGAATAAACGATAGCCTTGTGAGGTTGGAATACGTCCAGCCGAGGTGTGCGGAGCTGTAATTAAACCTAATTCTTCTAGGTCGGACATGACATTTCTTACAGTCGCTGAGCTAACGCCGAGCTGCGGTAACTTAGAAAGCGTACGCGAACCAACTGGCAAACCTTGATCGATATAAGTCTCAACCAGGTTCTTTAACACATTTTCAGCTCTACCGTCTAAAGCCATTTTTTAACCAAAACCTCATTAAATCAATTAGATGCAAAGCTTATTTAGAAATTACTACAACAATCTAGCTGGACAAGTCGATTGTAAATTAGCGACAATGCCTACTATCCCATCATAAATGAATTTATGCATGTTTAAAACTGTAGGTCTGTTCGGTAAATATCTTGATCCAAGCGTAAAAAAACCACTTAAACGTTTGACCGCACATCTTGAGTCTAAAAACTTAAATGTGAAATTAGGGTATACGACCGCCACCGAAATTGCGCGCGACTTACCACAAGAGGTAATGCACGAAGACATCAGCTCTGATATTGATTTAGCCGTGGTCATTGGCGGCGATGGCACCATGTTACATGTCGCCCGCAAAATGGCCGAAAGCGACGTACCGGTAGTTGGTATCAACCTTGGCCGACTCGGATTTTTAACCGACATTGCCCAAAGCGACATGCTTTCGGAAATGGACAATATTCTTGCTGGCGACTTTACGATTGAACAACGCATGATGCTGGATGTTGAAGTTCTGCGTGGCGATGAACTAATGTTTCAACAAACCGCCTTAAACGATGTGGTCATTGGTCGTCACTCCTTAGAAAAGCTAATTTCCTGGCAAGTACATGTAGATAAACAGTTTGTCACAGCGGCGCGTTCAGACGGCGTTATCTTAAGCACACCAACCGGTTCAACCGCTTATGCTCTTTCTGCTGGTGGCGGAATAATGCACCCAGGCACCGATGTTATCTCCGTGGTGCCGGTGTCCCCTCACACGCTGTCAAACCGCCCTATCACTTTACCCGCTAGCTCAGTGTGCGAATTCACCATTCACAATCGTACGGAAAATTGCGCACACGTCTCGGGCGATGGCTTGATTGGCTACCATTTAATTGGCGACGAGTTAATTAGAATAAAACGCTCAAATCACACCGTTAAATTTGTGCATACCAAAAACTATGATTACTTCGCCATGCTAAGGGCGAAATTAGGCTGGGGTGGTGCGCAGTCTGGATAAACTGCTTTATACTCTAGACCATGGCCTTAATAGAATTATCCGTTCGTAATTTTGCAATCATCAAGCACCTTGAGTTAGAGCTTGAGGACGGTCTGACCGTGGTCACTGGCGAGACCGGTGCCGGTAAATCAATCATTCTAGATGCGCTCAACTTATTGCTAGGTGCGCGTGCCGAAAGTGAACAGATTCGCCATCAGGAAGATCAGTGCGAAATTACCGCGCTTTTTTCTATTGCTGAGTTAAACGACGTTCAACAATGGTTGCAGCAACGCGACTTAAGTGAGCAAGACTTAAGTGCCGAAGATAATGGCAATAACTATTGTTTGATTCGCCGTGTTATTC
>CAYSUU010000001.1:198617-224112 GCA_964434375.1 uncultured Gammaproteobacteria bacterium
GACTTAAGTGCCGAAGATAATGGCAATAACTATTGTTTGATTCGCCGTGTTATTCGCCGCAGTAAACCAACTAAGTGCTATATCAATGATCAGCCAACCACCCTAGCCAGTCTAAAAGAACTTGGTTTAATGCTGGTAGATATTCACGGCCAACATGAGCATCAGTCTCTGTTACGGCTGGCAGATCAACGTCGTATTATCGACCAATTTGCCAATCACGCCGATTCACTGAAAGCACTCGCGACGTTGTCTGCCAAGATAAACCGCTTAAAAAGAGAGCTTAATCAAGCCTCTCAGAATCATGGCGATGCGCGTGATCGTATGGACCTAATGTCGTTTCAACTAAACGAATTAGAAGAAGCAAACATCGTTGATGGCGAGTTCGAAGAACTGGAACTAGAGTATGCGCGCTTAGCCAATGCACAAGACTTGTTAGATGCGATAGACAATGCCAATGACGAATTAAATCA
Source organism: uncultured Gammaproteobacteria bacterium (assembly GCA_964434375.1). GTDB lineage: Bacteria > Pseudomonadota > Gammaproteobacteria > Arenicellales > Arenicellaceae > Arenicella. The sequence goes on from CAYSUU010000001.1 coordinate 199,088, forward strand.
AAATGAAAATGTAAATATAATCACCAACTTAGGACGAATTTCTCAACAGCTTTCAAAGCCATCTGAGTACGAGCCAATTGTTGCTCAAGCCAATGACATGCTTAATTCTTCGCTCGCGCAAATGGAAGAAGCCAGCGCGCTTTTAAATCAAGCAAGAAGTAAAGTTGAGCAAAACCCTGAACGTCTGCGCGAAGTTGAATTAAGACGCGATTTACTCATTAATCTTGCGCGAAAACATCGCTGCTCGGAAGCTGAACTTACACAACGTTTTAGCACATTAAACACTGAGTTTAATGAATTAAAAGATCGACAAGATAAACCAGAAAAACTAAATCAGGAGATAAAAGACCTGAGTGAAAAGTATCAAACCATTGCGCATGCTGTCTCTACAAAAAGGCAAGCGGTGGCCGCGAATCTATCCAGCGCCATTAGCGAGCAAATGCAAGACCTTGGCATGAAAGGCGGCAAGCTTAAAATTCAGGTTGAAGCGCAGATTGGTGACTCACTGATCATTACGGAGCACGGCATTGATCGAATTGAGTTTATGGTGTCAACCAACTATGGCATGCCACTTAAGTCTTTAAACAAAACAGCCTCAGGTGGTGAACTTTCAAGAATAAGTCTCGCAATCCAGGTTATTACGAGCGAAAAATCGGACACCCCCACATTAGTGTTCGACGAGGTCGACGTAGGCGTTGGTGGCAAAGTGGCGCAAATAGTAGGCAGTCGCTTAAATAACTTAGGCCGAAATGCGCAAGTCATTTGTATTACGCATCAAGCCCAAGTGGCATCTCAAGGTCAGCAACACCTACTAATAGATAAGGTAAGTAATCAAGATGAAACCTTCTCGACCATTCACGCGCTCAATAAAGAGTTACGACTTGCGGAAATAGCGCGCATGTTAGGCGGCGAAGTTATTACTGACCGCACCCTAGCGCATGCGCAAGAAATGCTAGGTTCGTCGAACTCTCAGACTCAGTCTTGAAGCATTCTCGCCTGCGTTGTGACATTGAATCTCACCTAGCACTTACTTGAAAAGCTAAATGAACAATCAATCGATCTCTTATAGCGAAATTTCGGTCGCGCAGGAAGCTGACATTCCCGGCATTCAAGTCTTGCTAAACCATTATGCCAAACAAGGTGATCTCTTGCCACGCACGCGCGCAGACATAAGCGAGAACCTAGAGCACTTTCGTATTATCAAAGACCCACGACAAGCAAAAGTGGTTGCTTGTGGCTCCCTCGAGCATTTCACCGCTGAACTTGCCGAGGTTCGAAGTCTAATGGTGGCGCCTGACATTAAGCGTGGTGGTTTAGGCCGAAAAATTGTCGAGCACTTGATCAACACCGCAAGAGACAGACAAGTCGGTCGAGTCATGGCGCTTACTTACGTTCCTGAGTTTTTTCATAAACTCGGCTTTCATACGGTCGACAAGGCTATATTTCCGGAAAAAGTGTGGGGAATTTGTGTAAACTGCTACAAATTTCATAATTGCGATGAGATCGCTGTATTACTTGAACTTAATAAGGCTTGAGTACGGTCTCTATAAGCAGTAACTTAGCCATTCACACGTTGATTTGCCCTAATAAAATGACCTATCGACTTCTTATAAGCTTAGCCGTATCACTCTTTGTTTTAACCGGCTGCATTCGTCCGTTTCAAGCAGATATCCAACAAGGAAACATCATTAATAATAGTGATTTACGCGAGATTCGCTATGGCATGAGCAAACAAGAAGTTTTATTCATTCTTGGCACGCCGATGGTTATTGACCCATTCAATGAACAACGCTGGGATTACTTTTTCTCGCGACGTAATCAAAATCGTAAAGAAACAGAACAACGCTTAATTACGGCTATTTTTGATGGCGACTCTTTAGTTGAACTAAAAGGTGATGTTGATTTAAGCAACGTTGAGACGCTTGAACCATCGGCGGAAGATCAACACAACGGTGGCACGGTTATAACTAGGCCAACTCAGCGTGAAAAAGGCTTGTTCAATCGCCTTGGCCTGATCAAAAAACGCGACCCATTAGCGCGGCGCATTAAGAAGCTGGAAAAAGAGCGTAAGAAAGAAGAAGAGGAAGCCGCAAAAGCCGAGCAAGAAGGCCAATAGTCAGTTGCGCCAGAACGCACTTTTAAAAATGCGTCTTGAAATAATACAGACCCTAATAGAACACGCATAACAGTTAGCGCTATTTATGATGAGGCCATTTGAACACAATGGCTAGTGACTTATTTGAGTTGCTATCTCATACATGATTATTTAATACGTCGCGGCAAGTGGCTCCGCTCTTTGTTCGATATGAAGCGAACACCCTTCACTAACGCAAAGCCGCCTAAGTGATACAAACAAAAGCCATAATAGTAATTATTTAGCGAGGCGCTTCATAAATGCTTCGATTCGCTTGGCATTAGCGCCTAGATCACTTTGTCCTATTCGAGAAACCGAACGCATATCAACAATTGAGCCTTGCTCGCGTGATCTAATACGCACGACGACATCGTCTTTGAATTGCCACAAACGAGTGGTGTCGGTGGCTTCAACGATCAAGCCTGTTTGATCGGCACTCACCATTTCCCAACCACTGGCCTTGACTAGATCGACCACCTTAGTAAACACCTGCGAGGGCGGTGCAGCTAGGTTTAGGGTAGCGACATTGGGGTAAGCCTGTTGTTGTAGCGTGGCTAGCTTTTGCGCATCGTATTCGAGTGGGTTAGTGCCCTCACCTCGAAGTGCGACCACTTTATTAAACATCGGCGGGTCGATTGGATCGGTAGAAATATTGTGAATCACGGGCAAAGAACGCCCTTTAAAAGCTTGACTGCCTAAACCAAGCAAAGGCACTAAAGCGATAATCATGGCGGTGCTAGCGGCCTTACTTGCCACTCGATCTTGGCGTTTTAACACGCTAAATAACACACTTAGTATAAATACGACCGCCGCGGTTAAGCCGCTTGCAATTAAAAGCTTAAAGCTTTGTGCAAAGTTAATTAGTCCAAAACGATATAAAACTAAGGCAATTGGAAACCCCAATAATGCAAGCCATGCTAGTGGTTTTAATAGTTTCGTCATTCGCTGTTGTCCTCGTTTTGAATCAATTGTATTTGCGCCGTTGACTAGTTAGCTAGGTTTGCGCTCAATCTAGTGAGTTTGGCAGAGTGTTGTTCCTTAGGCTCAAAATCAAACCCTTGCAATAGTTCTTTGGCTAGGTCTGGACGATTGCAAACCAGTAACATTTCACATCCCGCAGCAATGGCCAGCTCAGCGCGACCAACAATTGAGCTTTCTATATCCACCGCCCCTTGCATACATAGGTCGTCACTAAACACCACGCCTTGAAAGCCAATTTGCTCGCGCAGCACCGTCTTTAACCAAAACTTTGAATAGGTTGGGATGTGTTGATCGCATTGCTCAAACAACACATGCGCAGTCATAACGCCTTGTATGTCTTGCCCTAGCTCGGTATACGGCAATATGTCGTGTGCTTGAATGACACTTAACTCTCGTTGATCGCAAGGCAAGCAGTGATGCGAATCACCCGACACTCCACCGTGCCCAGGAAAATGTTTAGCGATAGCCACCATTCCGGCACTGCGCATCCCATCTATATAGGCACCTAATAGCTCGGTGGCGATGTTAGGGTCTGGGTGGAAACAACGATCACCAATCACTTCACTGTCTTGACTGTTAACGTCGAACACCGGTGCAAAGCTAAAATCGATACCAATTTCAACCAGCTCGCGCGCCATAGTTTGTGCCGATTCAAAGGCTTCTATAGGTGCGCGTTGCTTATCGGCTTGAAAACGCTGACCAAAATGTTCAGCCGCAGGCAGACGAGTAAACTCGTCTTTAAAGCGCTGCACGCGACCACCTTCTTGGTCTACCGCGATTAACAACTGGGGTGTTCGCAGAGCTTTAATGTCGGCAATTAAAGCGGACATCTGACCGCGACTTTGGTAGTTACGCGCAAACATAATCACTCCACCCACTAATGGGTGGCACAAGGTTTCGCGTTCTTCATCGCTCAACTGCGTACCTTGTACGTCGAGCATTACCGGGCCAAGTAACATATTGAGTGGCATATTTTGCTGTTTAGTCATCTGAGGCTTTGTTAATAATTACCGAAGTACCCACATCAACCAATGGGTACAAAGAAAGAACATCGCTATTGCGCATTTTGATACAACCGTGTGAGCTGGGTATACCCATAGGATGGGCGTCCGGTGCACCGTGAATGTAAACATAGCGACGCATCGTATCGACCTCACCACCTCTGTTATAACCCACCTCATTGCCACACAGCCATAGAATTCGAGTGAGAATCCAATCGCGCTGGGGAAATTTTGAACCCAGTTCTGCTGAGTATATCTCACCAGTTGGTCTGCGCCCCACAAATACAGTATTTACATCGCAAGCATGGCCAATCTTGGCACGAATACGATGCGAGCCTAAAGGCGTGCATTCACTTCCTTGTAACTGGCCTACACCGTTTTTAGCTGTTGATATCTGGGTCTCAAAGATGACGTTTTGTTGCTCGCCCTGCGACCCAATTACGCTCAGTTTTTGCTCGTCAACATCAACTAAAACGCGCACTTTCTTCATGTCTTTAATATGTCCTTTAACAAACACTCACAACCTAGCTCTACTAAATCAAACACCAGATCAAAACCTTGTGCGCCGCCATAGTATGGATCAGGCACTTGGCTCTGCTGAGTAGCACCTTGACTTAAGGCCGACTCTAAGAATAGCTGGATTTTGGCGCTCGCATCATTCGGTGCATTTTGTTGAATTAAGTCGAGGTTATCGCTATCCATCGCTAAAATGATATCGAAATTATAATAGTCGTCTTTATGAATCGCGCGCGCGCGAATGTCGGCCGTACTTACCCCTCGTTTTTGTGCGGTTTCTTGTGATCGAGGATCCGGAGTTTCGCCCGTGTGATAAGCGTGTGTGCCAGCCGAATCAATTTCTATTTGCTGTTCGAGTTGCGCAAGCGTTACCTTGTGTCGCATCACTGCATGGGCGGTTGGCGAACGGCATATATTGCCCATACAGACGAATAATAACTTTTTCACAAGCCTTAACCTTTAGCAAAAATTGCGCGCGCGCGCTCTAAGTCTTCTGGTGTGTCCACTCCAAAACCAACCTCTAAATCGGTGGTATGAACCGCTATTAACCCACCATTATCTAACACTCGTAATTGCTCTAAGGATTCGCATTGCTCAAGCCCACTGCTTGGTAGAGCGTGGTAATTCTTTAAAAATGCGGCTCTATAAGCATAGATGCCAAGATGATGCCACGCTAAACCTGTTGGTAGAGCTTGAGAGTGGCTATCAGCACCAAACTGAGCAGGGATGCTCGCGCGTGAAAAATACATAGCGCGCCCAGCTTGGTTGATCACGACTTTAACGGCATTCGGATTTTGATAATCTTCATAGGATTTTACAGCATGTGCCGCTGTCGACATTTGTGTATCGGCATCATTAATCAGGGCTTGCGCAACATTGTCAATAAGTACACCCGGTAACAATGGTTCGTCACCTTGGACATTAACCACCACCTCTGTATCAGCCATACTAAGCTGCTCAACAACTTCGGTTAAGCGGTCACTGCCTGATTGGTGATCTTTGCGCGTCATACATACTCGGCAGGCGCTGCCGTCTAAGGCCTGCGCAATTCGCTGGTCGTCAGTCGCGACAATAACTTCGGCAGCGTGTGACTCATTGGCTCTGGCAACGACTTGTTCAATCATGGTCATGCCACCAATTTCAGCGAGCATTTTTCCAGGCAAGCGCGTTGATGCAAACCGCGCGGGAATGATAACTTTAAAGCTCATTCATCCTCTACCAACGGTTCGGCTTGTTCTTCAAGTAGCACTGGAATGCCATCAATAATGGGGTATATCAGTTTAGCCGAGCGTGAAATCAAACGGTCACCATCTTTATCGTACTCGAGCGATCCTTTGGTCACTGGGCACACTAACATTTCTAGGAGTTTTGCATCAATCATAGTCTTAGTTTGATCGCTTGTTTTAGCTTATTAATTAGGGCGCTATCGAAGTCTGCCGATAACTTTGCGCTTACTGGCAAATACCAGTAATTTGGTTTCGCAAACTCGATGCATTTTACCGCGTCTTTCTCGGTCATTAACACCTCCTCTTGAGCAAAATTTAAATCGCTTTCACTAAACTGATGATGATCAGAATAAGGATGTTCAACAATCGACAAACCAAGTGACTCACACGTATCGAAAAAGCGTTTTGGCTTTGCTATTCCGGCAACCGCATGAATAATCTGGCCGTCAGGAAAACTACGATCGAGTTCCAATAGGTTTCGTGGTTCAAAAGATTCCAAAGTCATTGAAAACTGACTGTCTTGCGCGCTTTCACAATCACGCTCTACTATGATATCAATGGTCTTTAAGCGTGATTGTGATTCACGCCACGGCCCAGCTGGCAATAAAAATGGATTCGAACCAGCGCCACTATCATTAATACAAACCTCAACGTCGGCCTGCAATGGCCAATGCTGTAAGCCGTCATCACAAACAATGACGTCACAAATCTCGCGTAATAAGTCTATGCTGGCGTGTCGCTTAGAACCAATCGCAATTGGCACGCAGGTTCGTCGAGCAATCAAATATGGCTCGTCGCCGGCAATCGAAACCGCTGTATTGGCATCTATAAGCATAGACTCTTGACTATCGGCTTTATAACCTCGACTCACTACACCAGGCTTGAAACCTTGGTTTTTAAGATGTTCTACAATATGAATAACCAGCGGCGTTTTGCCTGTGCCGCCGACGCTCAAATTACCAACCACAATCGTTGGTAGAACGGCCTTTTGACGTTTCAAAAAACCAAGGTGATGTACTCCACGATGTACACTCAACAAAACCCAATAGAGTGCGCTCAAAGGCAACAATAGGACACTAACTAGCCCAATGCGCGACCAACTTTTTAGTACTAGCTTTGTTAGAAACATGTGACTAAACGGAACCAAAGGCTAGGCTATCGGCCCCATGAAAAAAAACCTTTGCGCCCACCTTTTAGTTGCGCAGCATGCAGCTCAGAATAAACACCTCCGCGCTTTAATAGTTTTTTGTGCGAGCCTTGTTCTACAATTTTTCCACGCTCTAGCACGAGAATTCTATCAGCACTCTCTATAGTCGATAAACGGTGCGCGATAACCAGCGAAGCACGTCCTTGCATGAGCGTTTCTAAAGCTTCTTGTACAAACCGTTCTGACTTATTATCTAAAGCTGAGGTTGCTTCATCTAAAATGAGTATCGGCGCATCCTTATAAATTGCTCTGGCAATTGCGATACGCTGACGTTGACCGCCCGACAACCTTAAGCCATGTTCTCCAACTATGGTTTCAAGCCCATTAGGAAGATCATTAAGAAACTCATCAACATGGGCTGCTTTAATAGCGGCTTGCAAACGTTCTTCATCGCGCTGATCGAGCATGCCATACATTATATTGCGGGCGATGGTGTCGTCAAACAAGGTGGTTTCTTGGCTAACCAACGCCACTTGATCGCGCAAATCTTTTAGCTGGATGTCATTAATGTTAAGACCATCGAGAGAAATAAGCCCGTTTTGCGGTTGGTAAAAACGCAGAATTAAACTCGTAATAGTCGACTTACCACTCCCAGACGGTCCTACCAAAGCGACTCTATCACCCGGTTTTATCTTAAAGGAGATATTATCAAGCACAGCTTGATCGTCATCACCATTATAGCGAAAACTAACTTGCTTAAATTCTAACTTGCCGTCGATGTTGTCTAGACTAGAGGTGCCAGCGTCCTTTTCGGGTTGGGCATCGACCACGCTGAAAACTGAATTGGCGGCAGTAATACCTACCTGTATTTTTTCGTTCACCTTTGCTAAACGACGCAAGGGACTCATTAGCATCATACAAGCCACTAAATAAGATACAAATTCACCGGCCGATTCTGGACCTGTACGCAAGTAATTAAGAAAGACATACAAAATTAAGGAGATAGGAATCGCAACCGAGATAATCGTAACCGGCAATAAAGCCGCTGATATTAAGGATCTTTTTAGATTCTGGCGCAGATTAAACTGGTTGGCTTTACTGAAATTTTCTAACTCTTGCTTTTGGCCACCATACACTTTGATAACTTTCTGACCAATCGAAGCTTCTTTAACCGTGTCCGCGATTCCACTAATAGAATCTTGAATACCTTTACTCGTGCGACGAAAACGCTTATTTGTATAGCGCGTAATGAGCACCAATAAAGGAATCGATATAATGAAAATTAGAGTTAGCCGCCAATCCAAATAAACTAACCAGCAGATCAAGCCTATCGAAAGAACCGCGTCCTTAAAAAGAATGGTAAGCGCGTCGGTAGTAGCAACTGCGGTTGTCTCTACGTCGTAGATCAGTTTAGATACATTTTTGGCCGAGCTATTTTGATCAAAATAGTTGGTCGGCAAATTGATGAGGTTAGCGAATACGTCTTTTCGAATATTAAAAATAACGTGACGCCCAAGGCTCAGCATCGAGTAGTTGGCAAAAAAACCAAAAATAGCACGCAAAATAAGTGCCCCGCATAACAACATTGGCGCCCAAGCAATAAAAAAAGGTGTTGCGTTCACGAAAGCGTCATTAACGATGTATTTCATTAACGCTGCGAATGAAGACTCAATAAGCGCGGTAACAATCATAAATATGATTGCTAGTTTCAACAGAAGTGGACTGCGTTTTAAGTATAAATTTAATCGAACAAATACCGTCTTGGTATCGAATTCAGACGCCGTATACTTATCATCGTCATTTGGTCCATCCTTTAGTCCGTCTTTTTCCCTGTTTTTTCGATCAAGCATCAGTGCAAAAAGCTACTCACCAAACTGTTTTGTAGCAAACGTGACATTTTGCAGGCCTATTTCTTGCGCAACATCCATGACTCGAATAACCGCTTCATGTGGCGCTTTTTTGTCCGCTCGAATAATAAGCAACAAGCCTTCTGAGTTTTGATACTGACTTAAAGCTTGTTTTAGCGTGTCTCGTTCCGAATTAACCAGCGCTTGCGCAGCTCCGTCTGTCTCAGATGAGATAGCATATTGTGAATTCGCTCCAATTTGTACCTCGACACTGGTAGGTACACTACCCGCTTGCTCACCGCTCGATTCTGGCAGGTTTATTTGCAAGGATGTCTCTTTGGTAAAAGTGGTCGAGATCATAAAAAAGATCAACAACAAAAACACCACGTCGATAAGTGGCGTTAACTCAATACCAGTTTCATCTTGGTCTTGTTGAGTATTAAAATTCATGATTTCTTTTGAGTATCCAGCATGGCCAAAGCATGTTCTTCAAGAATCACTGAAAGCTCACTAATTCTTCCACGAAAATGTCGATAAAACATGAGACATGGAATACCTACAGACAAACCTGCAGCGGTGGTGATCAGCGCTTCAGAAATACCACCAGACAATACAGTTGGGTCGCCTACACCACTGGCTGTGATGGCCGTGAACACCTTAATCATACCAATCACTGTGCCCAACAAACCAACCAAAGGCGTAATCGATGCAATGGTACCTAGGGTGTTTAGATATCGACCAAGCTTATGCACTATTTGTTTGCCTCTCTCTTCAAGCGCCTCACGCATTGCTTCAGGACCGTAGTCGAGATTGTCTAAACCAGCGGCTAACATGCTGCCTAGTGGCGAATGCTCTCGCACCACATTGATTTTCTCGTGCGTCACCTTGCTAGATCGAGCCAGATCCATCACCTGTTGATGCAAATTGGCCGGGGCAACTTGTTTGGTCCGTAATGTTAGCAAACGTTCAAAAATAATGGTTAGGGCAACCAAAGAACAAAGCAAAATTACCCACATTAGTGGACCGCCAGCTCGAAACAACTCAAACATAAGACACAAACCTATGACATTGGTGCCCGGCGAGTCATTAAATTTATGACCGGCTGCCGTGGCGATTAATTATGAGCCAAAGTCTACCAAAGTATGCCTCACGATGGGCTAATTTTTGTTAATGCCAAAAACGTGGTTTGTGTGTTCGTCGCGATCTCCAATGCATGCCTTTTTGCTCAATTATCACCTCGATGGTTCCATGCTCTATCGTCGATAAAACTTCAATATCAGCTTGTTTATATCGCTGTATAACCTGTGGGTGCGGGTGACCGTAATGATTTTTATAACCCGCGGCAACCAAACACAGGCTTGGTTGAACCGCATCAATAAAAGCCTGAGTAGATGATGTTTTACTGCCCTGATGCGGTACCAACATTAAATCGGCATTAAGATCGTGCTGCGTTTTTAGCATAAAGCGCTCAACCTGCTTTTCGATATCGCCAGTAATCAATGCCTTTTTATCAGCGTGTTCAATCATTAGAACACAAGACCAATTATTACTGCCCTGCGGCGTAGCCGTTTGAGGGCTTAAAATCTCAAAACGAGTTGCCTTGATTTGCCAAGTCATACCAGCTCTACATGGATGAGAATTAGGCAACTTATCTTGCCGGCTACTTATTACTCGAATAACCGGAATACCATCAACCACAGTTTGATAGCCACCAATATGGTCATTATCGGCATGACTGATTATCAAGTCATCTATTTTAGTGATGCCTAGGTGACGCATGTATGGCAGTACCACCGCATCCGCGGTGGTAAAACCAGAACGATAGCGAGGGCCTGTGTCATACAACATCACATAATCACCGACCGTGATTAACATGGCTAAGCCCTGCCCTACATCTAGCAAGCTGATACGCAACTCATCACTTTCGCGCATAGGCTTAGACAAAAAAAGGCTGGCCAAACAAAAACCCAATATGAGGTGTTTAAATTGCCATCGATATAAATAAGCGAGCGCAGCGAAAACAAATACAACAAGTTGCCAAAAAGCAACTTGCGGGGTAAAAACAACGGCGAACTTTAGACCAGCGATGTATTCGAGTTGCTCAAATATCCAGGCAAAACTCCACGCTAACTTTTTTAGCAGATACTCACCGACAACATTCAGACCAATGTTTGCCAGCAATACACCAGCTAAAGTAAGCGGTATAAGTAATAAACAAAAAAGCGGCACCAGAATAAAATTCACCAGCGGCGAAATTAAAGAAACTTGCCCAAACAGCAAAACAGCGAGAGGCATTAAACCGAACCACAAACGCGCTTGTAAGTTGAACAAGTTTAACTTCTCATTGCGCTCCTTTTGTTGACCCTGTTCGAGCGCACTTACGGCGATCACAAATACAGCGCCAAACGACAACCAAAAGCCATGATCTAACACCGAAAATGGGTCGATCAAGACCACTACAACAGCCGTGCTTAAAAGCACTTGTAATAAAGACAAAGGCCTTGCCAAGAACCGGCTCACGCAAAAAATTAATAACATAATTAATGCGCGTTGAGTGGAGATAGAAAAGCCGGCTAAAGCGGCGTAAAAAACAGCCGCAGACAATGCAGGAACAATCGCCAAATGTTGTCGAGCTCGCGTTTCATACAAGCGGGTAAAGGGACGTAAAACGAGATTCATTAACGCCAAGACGACGGCGAACACCAAACCGATATGTAAACCAGAAATCGCCATCAAATGGCTAATGCCAGTTTTCTGCAATATCTTATTTTGCGCGGTGTTTATGTGCGACTTGTCACCTATTGCAAGCGCTTGAATCAAGTGATGACCAATCTTTACATCACCAACACTTTTATTAACTAAGTGTTCGCTCTGAAGCTCAGCAAGCGTATCGCGTATCTTTTCTCGCATTTTATTAACGCCAAAACTTGCTACGGCCTGCAACTTATTCGCTTGCTTTGTTCGAACGCTTCCACGCGCAATTATTTTGTGTCGAAACAAGTACTTTTGGTAATCAAACGCTCCGGCACTAGCAAAACCGTGAGGGCGTTTTAAGCGCACCGTAAATTGCCATCTTTCGCCAGCATGAAACTCTAAAGGGCAACGATAACAACTTAATTGTAAATAACTACCCGCTAAGTGCAGCAGATCGGTTTGTTCAAATTGATCCACCAAAAAACGAAATTTAATGTCTCCTTGTTGACTTGTAGGCAAGCTATCGATGGTGCCAACTACGAGCAAATCCACTGACTCGTGCGCGCTCGGTAAGAGGCGTGACTTGTGCTCACTAAATTGCCAAACAGCGTTACTAAAGCCAAGCAAATAAAACAAGATGACGAGCGCAAACCTATAATAGCGCGCACATATGCCAAGCAGCAGCGAAACCGTTATCAATAGGACTAGGGGCGGTAAGCCTGAGACAAGCAAGGTACTCGATGCGCCTAATAACAAACTCGACAAACACAGAGCACCACTGGGCATACGAGAGCGAATCGAGTATTTACTAACACAAATCATTATCAATTCCTTTTGATAGATCGATTTTATCGGAAAATTAACACAATCATCCGAAAATACGATTAAAATACTAGCACAAGAGCCTTAATCGCGCAGCCAAAAAACCGGATGATTTAGCCCCAGTTGAAACTTCTAAACTACATCCGTCGTTATCTCCCAACCCCTCAAGAGATTCAACAGATACGCTATTTGCATATCTTTGGTGACAGTCTTAAACATCCAGAATTATGGCGCTTTACGCGCCAAAGCGTGGCTAAGGGTGTTGCAATCGGTATTTTTTGCGCATTTTTACCGATGCCATTTGAAATGGCGGTGGCAATTTTTATCGGCTGTATAATGCGCGGTAACCTACCCCTTGCGGTGGGCGGCGTGTGGATATCAAACCCGGTTACATGGATACCTTTGTATACCCCACCTTACTTGCTCGGCGCAAAAATTTTAGGGATCGAAGCTATTAGCTTGTCGGATATAAACGCTCTCGATCTAGGTCTGCATTATGTTGCTTTGTGGCTTGGCTGCCTGATTGTCGGAACGATAATTGCGCTTGGCACGCATTTCACTATTAGCTTATTTTGGAGCGGGCAAATCAGGCAACGGTGGCGTAAGCGTCGTGAGCTGCGTTTAGAACGCAAAACTAAAAAGGCAAATAAAGGCGAATAGCTATCGCCGTAACATTATGGCCAATACTCCTTAGCTCTCTACGATGGTGCCGTGATCTAAACGCAACACTCTGTCCATACGTTCTGCTAAACTATTATCGTGAGTGACCATCACCAAGGCTGTGCCAACTCTGTGGTTTAACTCCATCATCATGTCAAATACGCCGGCTGCGGTTTCAACATCGAGATTTCCGGTTGGCTCATCAGCAAGCATTACTTTAGGTTCGGTCACCAAAGCTCGAGCAATCGCGGTACGCTGGCGCTCACCTCCAGACAGTTCAGTAGGCCTGTGATCACAACGATGTTGCAAACCTATATCGGTCAGTAAACTGCGTGCCTTGTTGTGCGCTTGATCTTTATCCACACCACGAATAAAGAGCGGCATAGCCACGTTCTCTAAAGCGGTAAATTCGGGCAATAAATGATGAAACTGATAAACGAAACCAAGATACCGGTTTCGCATTGTGCCGCGTTTTTTATCCGACATATTGGATAGCTCTTGGCCATCAACCCACACACTGCCAGTGCTTGGAAGATCAAGTCCGCCAAGCAAATGCAATAAAGTACTTTTACCTGAACCCGAGGCGCCAATAATGGCTAAACGTTCGCCCGCTTTGATGTGTAAATTAATGCTTTGCAGCACTTCAACATCATTGGGCCCTTCGGTATAGGTTTTGCCCAACTGCTGGCACTTAAGAATGGCTATTTCACTCATAACGAAGTGCCTCGGCCGGCTGTGTTTTTGACGCACGCCAAGCTGGGTACAGAGTTGCTAACATACTAATGAGTAAGGTCACGCAAACAATAATAGTGACATCTGACCAACGCAGATCTGCTGGGAAATCAGATACGATATAGACATTCGATGGCATCAACTCATGACCCACAATGTACTCAATAGCCTTAAAAATGGTCGGTACATTCAAAGCTGTCAACACCCCTGCAATTGCACCGATTAGAGTACCGACCACTCCGGATGTAACACCTTGAACAAAAAATATACCCATTACTTTTGCCGGAGACAGACCTAGGGTTCGCAAAATAGCTATGTCAGCTCGCTTATCGGTCACTACCATAATCAAGGTAGAAACGATATTGAAAGCGGCAATCGCGACGATCAAAAACAAGGTGATGAAAACCACTTTTCGCTCTAAATCAACCGCACGAAAAAAACTGCTGTATTGGGATGTCCAGTTATCAACCAAGAGTCGATAGCTAAATTTGTCAGCAAGCTCACGTGAAATATGGATGGCCGCGAAGGGATCCTCTAGTTTTAACCTAACGCCACTCACCGAACCTTTAGTTTTATAGAGTTTCTGCGCATCCTTCATATGAATATGTGCAAGCGTTGAGTCGAATTCGTCTGGGCCAAGCCCGCCAAAGATGCCAATCACGGTAAAGCGACGCAGCCTTGGTACCAAGCCAGCGGGTGTTGACTGACCTTGTGGCGAAATAAAAGTAACTTTATCTCCCACGCCAGCGCCTAAGCGATATGCCAAACCCTCGCCTAATACAACGCCGTATTTACCCGCCTCTAATTCATAGCTGCCCTGAATAATATATTCAGAGACGAAAGAAACCTTTGGTTCTTGATCTGGCAATATGCCTTTAACCAGCATGCCGGTGACGACACCATTATGTGAGGCTAAACCTTGAGAGTAGACATAAGGCGCGGAGCCTATGATCTGTTCGTCCTCTTCAAGTTGCGGCCTAAGCTTTTCCCACTCTTGCAACCAGCCGCCAGCGCCGGTCACAGTTACATGCGGTGCAACATCTAAAATACGACCGCGCAGTTCTTTACCAAAACCATTCCAAATAGAAATAACTGAAATTAATACCCATACGCCAATGGCAATACCAAATATAGAAATGAACGAGATAAAACTAATAAAGCCATTTCTTCGCCTAGCGCGCGAATAACGCGAGCCCACCAACATTGGTACATTAACGTTTGCCATTAAGTCGCCGAATCAGAGTTTGAGCCGGTTTCGGGGCGCATGTGGGGAAACAAAAGCACATCACGAATTGACGGACTATCAGTAAACAACATGACCAAACGGTCAATTCCTATACCCTCACCCGCGGTTGGCGGCATGCCGTATTCGAGTGCTCGAATATAATCTGCGTCAAAGTGCATGGCTTCATCGTCACCAGCGTCTTTCTCTGCAACTTGGTCTTGAAAACGTTGCGCTTGGTCTTCAGGGTCATTTAGCTCCGAAAAACCATTCGCAATTTCGCGTCCAGCAATAAACAATTCAAAACGATCAGTAACGAAGTCGTCATCGTCATTACGGCGCGACAAGGGCGACACTTCAACCGGATAAGCGGTAATAAACGTAGGTTCGAGTAAACGATCCTCAACTGTTTTCTCAAAAATCTCGATTTGAATTTTACCGAGCCCATAGCTTTCCTTAATCGGTACCTTTAACTGCTCGGCATACGCGGTTAATGCCTCTCGATTTAATAAATCATCAACTGATAGTTTCGGATTAAAGTGCAAGATCGACTCGGCAACGCTCATTCGCTTGAACGGTTCATTAAAGTCTATACGCTGATCCTGATAGGTCACCACACCATCTTGTGTTAAAGCTTTGGCCAAACCTTGGAACATCGCTTCGCTAATATCCATTAGGTCGTGATAGTCGGCATACGCTTGGTAAAATTCTAGCATGGTAAATTCAGGATTATGACGTGTACTTAAACCCTCATTACGGAAATTTCTATTGATCTCAAATACCCGTTCAAAACCACCGACCACTAAGCGCTTTAAATAAAGCTCTGGCGCAATACGTAAAAACAATTGCATATCTAAGGCATTGTGATGAGTCACAAACGGACGCGCTACCGCGCCTCCCGGAATGGTTTGCATCATCGGCGTTTCGACTTCAAGATAATCTTGATCAAGCAGGAAATTTCTAATAAAACCAACAATTTGCGATCGCTTTTTAAATACGTCTCTACTTTGTTCATTTACAATTAAATCAACATAACGCTGTCGATATGCGGTTTCTTTATCACTTAAACCATGAAACTTTTCAGGTAATGGTCGCAAGGACTTTACCAATAGTTCAATGTGATTAACTTTGACGCTTAATTCACCTTTATTGGTTTTAAAAAGTGTACCACGAGCGGCAACGATGTCGCCAATGTCCCACTTCTTAAACTCATCGTTATAAAGACCTTCGGCCAAAGCATCGCGCGCTACATAAACTTGTATGCGCTCGGTTCGATCTTGCAAATGAGCAAAACTCGCTTTCCCCATCACTCGGCGACTCATCATGCGCCCTGCGATTGAAACCTCTACCGCTTTATCTTCCAAATCTTGCTTTTCGATATCGCCATAAGCATCAATTAAATCAACCGCCAAATGCTCCGGCTTAAATGTATTTGGATAAGCTTTGTCTTGGCTACGCCATTGAGATAGTTTTTCACGACGCTGACGAATCAGCTCGTTCTCATCAACATTAGGTGTTTGTTCTTCGCTCACTTTTGTTTTTATTTCAAGTTTGTTCTTGTTGCTTACAAGCCCTGCTTCAAGCTGGCTTCGATAAATTGATTTAAATCACCGTCTAATACGGCTTGGGTGTTACCTGTTTCTACGTTGGTACGTAAATCTTTGATTCGAGATTGATCCAATACATACGAACGTATTTGCGAACCCCAACCAATATCTGATTTTTCGTCTTCTACTGCTTGCTGATCAGACCGACGCTTTTGCATTTCATGTTCATACAATCGTGCCTTCAGCATAGACATAGCCGCATCTTTATTACGATGTTGCGAGCGGTCACTCTGACATTGTACGACGATTCCGGTAGGCACATGTGTGATTCGCACCGCTGAATCGGTTTTATTGACGTGCTGCCCGCCCGCTCCGCTAGCTCGGTAGGTATCGATACGTAAATCGGCCGGATTAATCTCAACATCAACCTTGTCATCTATCTCAGGGTACGCGAACAAAGAGGCAAACGAGGTATGTCGTCGACTACCGGAGTCAAATGGGCTTTTACGTACCAAGCGATGCACGCCAGTTTCGGTTCGTAAAAATCCAAATGCGTAATCGCCACTGACCTTAACCGTCGCACTCTTAATACCTGCGACTTCACCTTCAGATAACTCCACCAGCTCAGCTTTAAAACCTTGAGATTCAGCCCAACGCAGATACATGCGCAAAATCATATTAGCCCAATCCTGCGCTTCAGTACCACCCGAACCGGACTGAATATCGATAAAGGCATTATTAGCATCCATCGGGCCTGAGAACATGCGTTGAAATTCGAGTTTAGCAAGTTCCACCTCGAGCGCCTGCATGTCCGCCGACACTTCATCAACAAGCTCTTGATCTTCTTCCTCTTGCGCCAACTCGAGCATGTCGCGGCTATCGCTAACACCGTTACTAACCGCATCTAAGGTTTGAACAATAGTCTCTAACTTGGCCTTTTCTTGCCCTAATTTTTGCGCCGCGGCCTGATCTTCCCAAATTTTGGGGTCTTCCATTTGGCGCAATACTTCCTCTAGACGCTCAGCTTTAATATCGTAGTCAAAGGTACCCCCTGAGCAAGTCGCCGCGCTCTTGAAGGTCTTTTGCTTGTTCAAATAGTGGGTTTAGTTCCATGATAGAAAAATGCCGATATAATGGGGCGAAAGATACCCGATTAAGAAGTATTTTAGAACCTCATTTTAGTGAGCAATCGGTCATAACAATAGGCTTATTTTTCGCTTTTCGCGATAGATGCTTTAACTTCCTCTATACGACGCAACCACGGCCCATGACTTTGTAACTCTGAAGATAAGGCTTCACGCGCTTTTTCGGCTGCATCTTTGCTCACATAGTATCCGTACATCACTTTATAAAACACCACATCGCGACTCGCTTCTCGAAAAAAGGCAGCGCTTTGATATAGATTATGTTCGGCGACAAATGCTTCTACTTCGGAAAGCTCCTTAAAAGCACGCAACTGGATCGTCCAACCATTAGATTGTTGTTTAGTAATCCAGGCCTCAGATCGAATCGATGGTTTATTTGCTTGTGATACGTCCGAGCTCGATTCTCTTGGCACTGCGCTTGCAACATCTGTGGTTAAAACACCTGTACGTGCTAAATATCGTTGCGCTGGTAAATACCCTTCTTGGCTCGCTTTTTCGACCCACCTTAGGCCATCGCCACTTCCTTGTTCAATCATTAAGGCGCCTAAATGATAGGCGGCCGGCAGGTAACCATGTTCCACGGCACGCTCATACCACTTAATTGCTTGTTCTAAACTGGCGTCACTAATTTTTTCTTGTTGGTGCAGCAAGCCTAAGTTAAACATAGAGCGAGCATCTTCACCTTGTGCCGCCTGCTTCCACAAATCCTGTGCGTTTTGAAAGTCACCTTTAAGATAGGCATCCAGCCCTTGCTGATAATCTGCGTACGCAACAACTGCATTACAAAAATACACAAGAAGCGCAAATCCAAAGCCATGCAATGATGATCTAATCAATTTCAAAATGGAGTTAAACGAATCGATACCTATTTAGCATCGATTCACTCCCCTCTTCTATTCTCTACAACAGATTCAGACTAACACCCGCTCGTCACCACAATGAACGTGTACAACATAGTAATAACAAAGCACTAGGTGTGGAATCGCTTAATTCTTACATTCGAGCCTTTCACAAAAGCATGGAACGCATAAGCAAACCAATTTTTGTTGAAATTAACTACCCAATGTACCCAAGCGAGGAGTATAGCCAGTTTCCTTCAACGGAACCACGTCTAAACTTTCTTGTCGGCATTTAAGTGGCGGCTATCACTGTCTGGTCGTTAGACAGTCTAAACCTCAAATAAAGTAAGCTATAGAGCGTCTTCGCCAACTTCTCCGGTACGAATTCGGATTACGTTTTCTAAGTCGGTGACAAAAATCTTTCCGTCTCCGACTTTGTTACCTCGAGCAGACTCAAGGATTGTTTCAATCACTTTATCAAGAATTTGCTCGTCTACGGCGACCTCTAGCTTGGTCTTTGGAATAAAATCAATGGCGTATTCTGCGCCCCGATAAATTTCTGTATGTCCTTTCTGACGTCCAAATCCTTTTACTTCTGAGACAGTCATACCCATGATGCCAATCGACGACAACGCGTCTTTTACATCATCTAACTTAAACGGCCTGATAATGGCGGTCACTAATTTCATGTGGCTCTCCGATTCATTAAGTGCTTATTTGACTGCATTATAACCGCCTCGATTGCTTGCTAAAGTCATTGCATCAACAAAACAATCCGCGTGCAAAAAATAATACCTATAATCTAGATATTAATAAATCGTGGTCTCTACCAACAACACCACTAAACGCCAAGACGAGCTTTAGCGGCTTCATATTCAGCCGCGAGCCGCGCTACACGATCGGCAACGGGTTCAACTTTTTGCACCGCGCCGATACCTTGGCCACATCCCCATATGTCTTTCCATGCTTTGCTGTCGTTAGATTCGTCAGTAAGTTTTTGCAAGGCAACTCCCTCGCTCTCTGGAAGATCATCTGGATTCAAACCTGATGCACTAATGCTCGGCTTAAGATAGTTACCCGAAATGCCGGTAAAATAATCTGAGTACACAATGTCATTGGCATCACAATCGACCACCATTTGCTTATAATCATCCACTGCGTTTGCTTCTTTGGTGGCGATAAACGATGAACCTATATAACCAAAGTCAGCACCCATGGCTTGCGCCGCTAGCACTGAGTCTCCACGCGCTATACAACCAGACAATGCAACTGGCCCTTGAAACCATTCTCTGGTTTCTTGTACTAATGCAAAGGGGGACAATGATCCAGCATGACCGCCGGCTCCACTAGCAACTAAGATCAAACCATCAGCGCCTTTGTCTATTGCTTTACGCGCGAAGCGTTGATTGATAACGTCATGCAGAACAATACCACCATAAGAATGCGCGGCATCATTTACGTCTGTGTTCGCACCCAATGAAGTAATCGTGATGGGCACTTTGTATTTTACGCAGAGCTCCATATCTTGTTGCAGTCGCAGGTTGGTTTTAAACACTATTTGATTGACCGCAAACGGCGCTGCGGGGCTATCAGGGTTGGCTTGATTGTAACGATCAAGCTCCTCAGTAATGCCTTTTAACCATGCCTCAAATTCGCCTTCACCACGAGCATTCAGGGCTGGAAACGACCCAACAATGCCGGCTTTACATTGTTCGATCACAAGCTCTTTGGATGAAACGATAAACATTGGCGCCGCAATAATCGGCAAACGTAAATTATTAAATACAGGTGGTAGGCTCATAAAGAATGCTCAAAAAAAGGATTGTCTATAGAATACATAAAAGTTCGCATAAGTTTATACAAACAACATAATAATCAATATTCACACAGCAACACCTTATTGTCTTTGTGTGACTATCTAACGTGGCTTGGCGCCACAACTAATACAACTTTAACGTAAGCTAACGCTAAAGCGTGTGCCCTGGTCTAATCGGTCTATTTCAATATCACCCTCATAGGCCTCTACAATGCCTTTGACAATATGCAAACCTAAACCATGACCTGGTGTTTGCGAGTCTAGCCGCACACCTCGTTCAAGTACGGTTTTCTTTACTAAGGCATCAATACCGGGACCGTCATCTTCAACCACCAAGTAAATCCCCGCACGGCTAGATTGCCGATCATCTAAAGGTAAGGCTGACAAGCGCACATAGACCCTTGACTGGGCCCACTTACAGGCATTATCCAGCAGGTTGCCGAGCAATTCCATCCAATCCCCCTTATCACCGTAAAAAACCAGGTCGCTTGGAATATCACTGACAAACTCCAGTTGTTTATCTTTATGTAACTTGCTCAAACTAGATAGCACTTGCCGACTCTGCTCGGCTATTAATATTGGCTTAGCGAAACGCCTACGACCAACCGCTGAAGCGCTCTGAAGTTGATATTCAATAATGTTTCGCATAGTGTCGAGCTGATCATTTACTTGCACTCGATTGCCACCAACATTGTCATAATCGAGCCCAGACATGACCGCGATTGGGGTTTTTAAACTATGCGCCAAATTACCTAACACTTCTTTGTGGCGCGTGATACGTTGCTCTTCAAAACTCAGTAACTGATTTAAATTTTGCGTTAACTGCGACACTTCAAGTGGATAATCTTCATCAAAACGCTGACGCTGACCTTGCTCTATCTCTCCCACTTGCGTGCTTACCTTACGCAGCGGTTTGAGCACCCAAGCTAACACCGCCAACAACAACATCACCAAAGCACCACCAAGTGCGCCAAGCCATATCCACAAAGCTCGTTCATAGCGCCGCACGCGGTTCAAATAAGAATCGGCTAACTCGGCCACGTGAATCACAAATGGAACATCACCTTGGTCTGTTTCCCACGACACACCAAAACTCATCTGTAACAGAGATTTTTTTTCATCGGATCGATCGGCAAATCTAAATTCACCTAAATCAGGTTGACTTATCTGAAGATCATCCTCCAGTAGAGAATCAGAGCGCCACACTATACCCTTTTTGGGTCGGCTAATTTGTGCATACAAACTTGAATCGGCTTGACTTAATCGAGGTTCGGCAACCCGGCTTGGCATCACAATGGCATCTTCTTCAAGCTCTATATCAGCCATCAACAAAAGGATTTGATTACGCAGAGCATCCTCAGAATTACTTAATACGGTATCTTTAAAAGTTGCGGTAAGTACAATACCCAAGACACCAAAGAAAACGACAATTAGACCAATGGCCGAACACAATAATCTCCGCCGAAGGGAATACACAGGCAAGGCTAAGGTGTTGAACTGCGAGGAATTCGAAAACGATAGCCACGTCCGCGTTGTGTTTCTATTGGCTCGAGCGTTCCTTGTGGATCAAGCTTTTTACGCAAACGTCGAATAAACACTTCTATGGTGTTGCTGTCTCGATCATCGTCTTCTTCGTAAATATGATCAACCAACTCACGTTTTGAAATCACTTTACCCGTATGCATCATAAGATATGATAGTAAACGATATTCATAGGCCGTGATGGTCAACGGTTGCTCATCTAAAAACACTTGTTTAGACGAAGTATCTATTTTAACTGGTCCACAGATAAGCGAATTATCAGCCAAACCGACTGAACGTCGTAATAACACCTTTAAGCGCGCTAATAATTCCTCTGGATGAAAAGGTTTGGTCAAATAATCATCGGCGCCTGATTCAAGCCCTTCTACTTTCTCTTGCCAACGACTCCTTGCGGTCAGTATTAGTATCGGATACACCTTACCTTCGGCTCGAACGCGCTGAATCAACTCGACGCCATCTAATTTAGGTAAACCAAGATCAATAATAGCCAGATCAATGGGGTATTCTTGCGCGAAATACAGCCCTTCTTCGCCATCGCTAGCGGTGTCTACCACATAGTCTTGTTCTCTCAAAGCTTGCGCTAACTGGGCTTGCAATTGAGGTTCGTCTTCAACAATTAAAATGCGCATGTTTGTTTATTTGTATGTCGCGGCTTTACTACTTTTGCGCACTTACGCTAACGTTGCGAACTTTACCGCTGGGCAACAAAACACGTACTTTGTATTGTGCACCAGAAGAATCGAGCTTTATTCGTAGTATTTTCGCACCTTTATAACGCCCTTTCACTTCCTTTATCACGTCACTCTTAGAACGTTTAGAAGATTGTGCATACTGGCGATGCACAATTTTACTAGCGCCAGCGTCACGATCTGTTTGTATGGTCAACCAATGCTGATCGCCGACCTCAGATGACTTAATACTTGTATATGCCGCGCTCACATCGGCAACAAAAATTAAAGCAAATATGAACACCAAGCACAAACCACTAAGAAACCTTAGCCCTTGAATTTTGTCTGTTACTTTTCGTGCTCTATTTATCATCTATTCAATTGATTCCTGTTATCGCCTCACATACTTAAATTAGCTTAGAAATTAAGACCTTATGTAAGTCTTTAAATCCAATTTAGCGCAATTTAGATAGGCGTGCAGATCATAATCGTGGCGTTAAATGAATCAGCCGTCATTGACTGCTTTCATTTAACGCCGTTTTAACTATGGATTATTCGACGCTCCAAACGAATCTTTTAAGCCGGATTTACTGATACCTTTACCTTTATTTTATGGCCCGGGTCATAATCCAACTGCGTGTGAAACACACTGCCATTATATTTGTATGCTACATCATATCCTACCAATTTTTTCTCGGTAACATAATGATCTTGCAACTCACAATGTTTCACGGTTTTGTATTGCGTCTTATATCGGTCTTGATTATAGCGTCGGCTATTTTTGTTCTTTATATCATTTCCGATTGATCCGCCTAATACAGCACCAGCAATAGTGGCTACATCGCGAGTCCTACCACCACCGTTTTTACCTACTTGGTTACCGACTAGTCCGCCGACAATCGCACCCACTATCACAGGTGTTTTGCTTTTATTGCGGTAATGCGACTTTCTAACAGGCACTTCTTTGTGGTAACACTGCTCGATCGGCTGATTGACTTTGTAGTGTTCGAAAACTGGGTTAACTTGAATCACCTTGGCATAATCGTAGCCCGCATTTTGATAGCTAACGCTATGAGCTGAACGGTGGCCTGAATTATAGTTAGACTTATGTCCATAGTTCTTGCCGGCCATCGCAGGAAGAGAAATAGTGGCCGCAACTGCAATCGCGATAAGATTTCTAGTGACAGTAGTTTTGTTTAGGTATTTCATTGTTAAGCTCCTACCGTTTGGTAATTAGGCTAGTAATTTGATACCTGAACAATACAAGCTAGCGCCTGAATGCTAACTGAACGTAATAAACTTTTTATTAACTATCACACGCCTTAATAAAATCCAGTAGTTTTTGACCAATCACGTGCAGACGCCAGCCACGTAAAAGTTTCTTAGACTGACGATAGCGAAACAAACTCTCTATATCTTTACGGGTGGCTAATAAACCTTGAGCAATACCTAATTGCTCCGCGACCGCCTTTAATTCCCCCATAGCCGCACTGCAAATCGATTTTTCCTTTTTCGTTAGGGCTGCGACTTGCCGCCAAATACGATCTTCACCTACTTTAACTTCTTTCATAACACTAAGCGCCTGGGGCGCTAAGTAGGCAGAAGATTTGCGGCCAAATATACCTAAATCCTGAATATTATTTACATTGTCAGGCTCGTGATGCACAAGGTCATAGAGCTTGTCGTCACGTACAACCCAAGTTCGAGGAATATCACGCTCTTGCGCGGTAACCTCACGCCATTCAGCCAAGGCTTGTAATAAATATTGTTTTTTTATTTTGAGATTGCCACCGGATAATCGTTGCCAAGCTTTTTGTGGATCGGTTTGGTACTTATCCAACTCATAGTAGCTTTCAAGCTCATTTTGATACCATTGCAAACGACCATTTTCCTTTAATTGTTCAAGCGTTAGATCGTGTAGGCGTTCTAGATAAATCACGTCTTCGGCTGCATACTTGATTTGCTCGCCGCTTAACGGACGACGCGACCAATCAGTTCGTGATTGTGATTTAGCAAGCTGAACGTTTAAACGCTCATCAACCATACCACCATAGCCTTGTTGTAGATCGCCGCCACAAAAAGCAGCCGCAAGTTGAGTATCGTAAATAGGCGTAGGAATCACGCCTAAAGTTTGATAGATAACTTCAATATCTTGGCGCGCCGCATGAAAAATTTTGAGCACATTAGTGGCGGTCATTAGGTTTCTCAACCAATCTAAGTTTTCTAAGGCCAAAACATCGACACAATATTGTCGCTCGCCAATCGCGATTTGAACCAAACACAGTTTAGCGCTATAGGTTTTTTCTCGAAGAAACTCAGTATCCACACCCACTACACCAGAGTGAGTAATGAGGTTTTCAAGCTCGGAACTTAATTGTTCCAATTGTGCCTCGTGCTCAATCAGAGTATTCATTCAATTACGCTAGTGACTGCTTTTCATTATTATTGTGTGTCGATGCTAACATGCGCATCACACAGTCACCAAT
>CAYSUU010000001.1:224212-229837 GCA_964434375.1 uncultured Gammaproteobacteria bacterium
TTGCAGGCACCCATGGCAAAACCACCACCAGTTGTTTGTTAGCTTGGTTGTTAGAAGACAACGGCCTTGAACCGGGTTTTATGATTGGTGGTGTGGCTGAAAACTTCAAACTCTCAGCACGACTTGGTAGCACGCCATTTTTTGTTATCGAGGCAGACGAATATGACACCGCATTTTGCGATAAACGCTCAAAATTTGTGCATTACCAGCCACGAACCCTGGTTTTAAATAATCTTGAATTTGACCACGCTGACATTTTTGCAGATCTGGCAGCGATCCAAACTCAATTTCATCATTTACTTAAAACGGTACCCGCCAACGGCGCCATCATTCACAATAGTCAGGCCAGTGCCATCCAAGCGGTATTAGATATGGGTTGCTGGACCCCGCGGCAAAGCTTTAATGGTGATAATAGCGATTGGCAGGCGCAAAAGATAAGCGATGATGCGAGCAAGTTCACACTTATTCACCAAGGTAAAGAATTTCAAGTTGATTCACCACTTATCGGCGACCACAATATGGCTAATACGGTCGCGGCGATTGCTGCCGCTCACCATGTAGGCATACAGGTAGAGCATTGCATAGACTCTCTGCAACGCTTTAAGTCGGTCAAACGTCGCATGGAAACTATTTTTGACAATGAGCATGTGCATATTGTTGACGATTTCGCACATCACCCCACCGCTATTTCTGAGACCTTAAGTGGTTTACGTAATCGAGTCGGAGATGAACACATTATTGCGGTATTAGAACCACGCTCAAACACCATGAAGCGTGGCGTACACAAACATTTATTACGTGACGCTTTAAGTCATGCAGATCAGTCTATGATATACGCAGGTGATGGCGTGCACTGGGACATCCAAGAGATTGCAGATAGCTCAACACAGACCTACACCAAGATACAAAATCTCGTGGATGCTATAATGAGCGCGCTTAACGAGACTAAAAACAAATCCAAAACGCATGTATTAATTATGAGTAATGGCGGTTTTGAAGGAATTTATCAGCGTATCATTAGCGCCCTAGAAAAGTAGCGTGGCATTGCTAACCTTGTTCATCTTAGGTTAATTTACACTCATCTATACTTGTTATACTTATTACAAGAACTGATTTTTTAAAAACATAGGAAAATATTATGTCTTTTACCTTAAAACCTTTTCGTTTAATGATTTTACTTGCGGCTTTGAGCTTAACTAGCGCCGCTTGGGCCCAAGACGTTGATAGCAGTAAATATAAAGAAGTTAAAAACCCACTTACGGTAAGCACCGGTGATCAAATAGAAGTTCTAGAGCTTTTTTGGTTTGGTTGTGGCCACTGTTTTGCTTTAGAGCCTGGCATAAAAAACTGGATTAATAACAAACCAGAGAATGCAGAATTTGTGAAAATGCCTGCCATCTTCACGAGTAATCTTTGGGAATTCCACGGCAAAGCTTTTTACACGATGAAAGCCTTAGGTGTACCTAGCGAAGCGTATGACGAGTTCTTTCAAACTATTCACGTCAAACGTCAAAGCATATCAAGCGTTGGACAACTTAGTTCTTTCTTAGCTGCATATGATAAAACTGAAAAAGAAGTTGAAGATGCATTCGGCTCTTTCGCAGTAGATAATCAAGTACGTGCCGCCAAAAAAGCCACGCGTCAAGCAGAAGCGACAGGCGTACCAACTATTGTTGTCGATGGCAAATATGTAACGTCCCAAAGCCTAGCTGGCGGAACAGACGAGCTATTCGCGCTAGTCAATCAACTGGTTGAGAAAGCTGCTGCTGAACGATAAACTTGTTAGCACAAGTGGTAAAAAAAGGGCCGTCTTTATGACGGCCCTTTTTTGTATTTATCATGCGCGATAAAACCTGTTGTCAGCCGATCTAATTCGACGATTAATCCTAAAAACCACTATACTCTTTGATCATAATTTTATTACCGTCTTTAGATAATAGGAAGTTTCATGGTTAATGCCATTATTACCCCCCGCGATCATCTCGATATACTTTCTAAAAGTGAAATCGCCAAACTGCGAGCCAGCACTGATTCCGGTTTGCATAGCCTATTAAGAAATTGTGCTCTTGCAGTACTAAGTACTGGCGCCAATTCAGATGACGGACATGCCCTATTATCACAACATGAAGCGTTTGAACTCAGCCTGCTGAGCGCCGCACGTGGGGTTAAAATTAAGGTCAAAAATGCACCTGAGAATGCCTTCGTGGATGGTGAAATTATAGAAGGCATTCGCATGCATTTGTTTTCTGTTTTGCGCGATATTGTTTACCTTCAAGAGCAAGTCGAGGTTTGGCAAGGCAACAATGAGAGCACCACAGACATGGTCTTTAAAACCCTGCGCCATGCGAAAGCGCTAAGACCTCGTAAGAGACCAAACTTAGTCGTATGTTGGGGCGGTCATTCGATTAACAAAGTCGAGTACGATTACAGCAAAGAAGTCGGCTATCGGCTTGGCTTACGTGGTTTTGACATTTGCACTGGCTGCGGTATTGGCGCAATGAAAGGCCCAATGAAAGGTGCGGCCATCGCGCACGCTAAACAGCGCGTTGACGACGCGCGTTATATTGGCATTACGGAACCGGGCATCATAGCCTCAGAAGCACCTAACGCAGTGGTTAATGAATTGATCATCATGCCGGACATAGAAAAACGCTTGGAGGCCTTTGTGCGTATGGGTCATAGCATTATTGTCTTCCCAGGCGGTGCAGGTACTGCTGAGGAAATTCTATATATTTTAGGCGTGTTACTACACCCCCAAAATAGAGATATTAAAGTGCCTGTTATTTTCACTGGGCCAGAGTCAAGCAAAGCTTATTTCGAACAAATGGACAAATTTATCGGCCTAACACTTGGCGAAAAAGCGCAATCACTTTATACCATCATTATTGATGACCCAATTGAAGTAGCACGCTCGATGAAACTCTGTATGGAAGACGTTACAAGTAATAGACGCGAACTTGAAGATGCTTTTTTCTATAACTGGTCGCTAAACATTGCTGAGCCTTTTCAACAAGCGTTCGATCCTAGCCATGAAAATATGGCCGCTTTAAGTCTATCAAAAGACCAAAGTACCGAGTTACTCGCGGCCGATTTACGCAGAGCATTCTCAGGCATTGTGTCAGGCAATGTGAAACCCGATGGTATCGAGCGGATTAAGCAACACGGTTTGTATGAGCTAAAAGGCGACCCCGAAATCATGAGCGCCTTAGATGCCCTACTGAGCTCCTTTGTTGAACAAAAACGCATGAAACTCTCAGGCGACTATACGCCTTGCTATACGCTCGTTAGCTAATATCTAACAAGCAGACAATCAGAACCATTTGCTCGCATGCTTCATTAGAAAACCCACGAGCAAGGCCAAAATAAAGCCGGTGGTAGTGGCATAAAGCAGTACATAGAGATAAGACGCACCAGCCTTACTAAGAAAAAAATAAAAGAGTAATGCGGTCGCACCGGTAGCTGTTGCCGCAATCAAACACGGTAACCAAAAACTATGCATCATTCTCCGGTGAGCCAGTGCGGCATACACTAAAGACAAAAACGGTACTGCATAAGCAAATATCTGATCCATACTAAACTATAGCCCAACCTTTAAACCAAGTGCTTTCTTATCGTATTTAGCAAGAAACGGTGCACTAAGACTTGTTACATAAATATGTTGATCCGTTTCCGCCACGCCAGTGGTAGCAAACACCATACCACTAGGTGATTGCAAGTTTAACAGCACTTGACCATCTTCATCGATCGCCAACACCATTCCATAATGAACCACTTTGGGACGCATAAACTCTGGTAGACGCAGTATTACTTTGCGCCAAAACGGCTGATCCGCGAGATCATCAATCACCTTGGAACGCGGCGCGGTAAGACCAATCCAAAAGCGACCATCTTGACCAATGTGCACATTGTCAGGAAAACCAGGAAGCTTATCTAAAACAAGAGAAGACTGACCTTTACTATTACCTTGCAAAGACACTTTGTGGACACGGTATTCGCCAGTTTCAACTACCAATAGAAACTTACCCGCTTGATCAATTGCAACGCCATTAGCGAAGCTTAAGCCATCCAGCAAGGTAGTCGATTCACCCGTGCTTGGGTCAAACTCGATAATACGGCCATTATTGCTGTGCTCGATAATATCAAGCAAGCTCGCTTCCAAAGTGTCCCCTACTTGTTTGGCTGAAAAGCGCGTGGAAGCATCACTGAAGTAAATTTTGCCATCCGAAGCAATGGCTAGATCGTCGGCATAAAGTAGTGGCTTGCCATCCGCTTCAGCCAACTCCAGAGACACCTCACCCGCTGGCGTTATTTTTTGCAGGCCTTTAAAAGCATTAGCCACCCATAGATTGCCCGCTTGATCGAAATCAATTCCTAATGGACGCCCGCCGACATTCACCCATGGTTGCAACGTTTGAGAATCATCTGAAGCGCGAACAATCCAACCCTCATGACTGCTGGCATAAAGTACACCGTTTGCCGACTCTAATGCGGCTTCTGGGCCAGAAAGTGACCCCATGCTGATGCGCTCAAACTCGTCTAAAGCATTATTAACTTGGTAATCACCTGTATAAGCAGTGGCAATAGGCGCTTGCCATGCCATAGGTTGAATTGGCACAGGCCAAAACAACAGGTAGGCCAAACAGCCGAATAGAAAAACACCACCCACTTTTAAACAGGCAAGCACTAAACAGTAAACCCTCCGTCAACCACAATGCATTCACCTGTGGTGTAACTACTAGCATCCGATGCCAAATATAAAACCGTGCCAGCCATTTCATCTGGTTCAGCATGACGGCGCATAGGTATTACTGACATCGCCGCCTTATGCATTTTTTCATCTTCAAACAGGGCGCCCGCGAATTTAGTTTTAGTTAAACCAGGCAACAAGGCATTAACGCGAATATCATAAGGCGCACACTCCTTAGCAAACGCCTTGGTCATATTAATAACCGCCGCCTTGGTAATCGAATAGATGCCTTGTTTAAAACCGGGTTGCAAGCCGTTAATAGAGGCGGTATTAATAATACATCCGCCACCATTGCCATTTTTAAACGACTCACGCATTAACTTTCCAGCCTCGATCGACATGAAAAAATAACCGCGAATGTTGACATCCACCGTCTTATTATAGGCACCCAAATCGGTATCTAAAATGTGACCAAAGTAAGGATTCGCCGCCGCATTATTAACCAATATATCGAGCTTGCCATGCTTTTCTTTGATCGTTTTAAAAGTAGCCGCAATATTGTCCATATCGCCAATGTGGCAGGCCAGAGTCTCGGCCGAACCACCAGCATCGACAATAGCGGCAACCACGTCGTCACAGCTTTCTGCCCGACGGCTAGAAACAATGACATGCGCACCCTGTTCTGCAAATAACTTAGCAATAGACTCGCCTATTCCGCGGCTAGCGCCAGTAACAAGAGCGACCTTGCCGCTCAAATCAAATAATGATGTAGACATAATTTAAACCTTAAACTCCAATTCTCATTCTTCCAAGGAAATCCGCTTTACCCAAGCGCACGCCCTGAGCGCGCAAAATATCGTAAGCCGTAGCGGCATGAAACTGCAAATTAGGTAATGCAAAAGACTGCACAAAATTCTCAGCGGTAAACGGAATATCAT
>CAYSUU010000002.1:0-45434 GCA_964434375.1 uncultured Gammaproteobacteria bacterium
CCGAGCCGGCCTTCGAGCGTTTCGGTGATGGCACGTGTTTGTTCATGAATTTCCTTTTTCATGTAGTGAGCAAAACCCTGCAATTCAGTTTCTTCGTCACTGAGCGTGCTGGTGAGAATCTCTCGCTCCACCGTTTTGCCGCTTTTATCGAAAATCTCAACCCGATCGATACTTACTTTGGCTAGGTCGCCATCTTCTAAAACAATGTATTTATTGGATACAGGTATTAGCGCAGACATATCTGATGCGATAAAGTTCTCTTTGTCTCCTAAGGCGATCAACAATGGCGAACCTGATCTTGCAGCGATAAGTGTACCCGGTTCTTGTCGTGACACTACGCCTAGGCCATAAGCACCATCGAGTTCATTAACAGTATTGAGTACCGCGTTAATTAGATCAGCACCTTGCTGCATGTGCCAATCTATTTGATGAACAATAACTTCGGTGTCGGTTTCTGAACTAAAGGTAAAGCCCAACTCTTTTTGCTGTTCACGTAATTCTTGATGGTTTTCTATGATGCCATTATGTACGACCGCGACTTGTGACGAAGAAGTATGAGGGTGTGCATTATGTTCGGCCGGTCGACCGTGAGTAGCCCAGCGTGTATGGGCGATGCCACTTTTGCCGCAGACATCGCCACTTATTTTTTCTAATGCTGCAACGCGACCGACGCTGCGACGAAGAGCTAGCCGTTGGTCATTGTCAATGAGCGCTAAGCCTGCTGAATCGTAACCTCGGTATTCCAGTCTTTTAAGCCCTTCAATAAGGATTTTTGTTACATCGCGCTTGGCGACGGCACCCACAATTCCACACATAATTTTATTTCTATTTCGGTTTTTTTATTGGACGTTGCCAACCATTGATTAGGCGCTGTTTTGCTCGGCTGATAGCGAGCTGCTTAGTGCCAACCTTGCTCGTGATCGTTGAGCCCGCACCAACGGTGGCGCCATCTTGGATTTCAACCGGTGCGATGAGTTGGCAGTCGGAACCGACGAACACTTCATTGCCAATAATGGTTTTATGTTTATTGGCACCGTCATAGTTACAGGTAATAACACCTGCACCAATGTTGGTATCTCTGCCGACCTGAGCATCACCAACGTAGCTTAGATGATTAACTTTAGACTCTGCTGCAATTACCGCATTTTTTGTTTCTACGAAATTGCCAATGCGCACATTCTCAGCGAGCTCGGTGCCTGGGCGCAGACGTGCAAATGGGCCAATATTGGCTCCGCTTGAGATTTTGCTTTGTTCAATGACACAATTTGGGTGCACACTGACATCGTCGTCAATCACACAAGCATTGATGAAGGAATTAGCACCAATACGACAATTTCGGCCAATGCTGGTTGGCCCTTGGAGCACTACATTGATGTCGATGATCGTGTCTGGCTCTACACTCACTTCGCCTCTGATATCAATTCGTGCTGGGTCGATAATTGTAACGCCAGCGTCCATAAGCTGTTGTGCACGTAAATGCTGATACTCTCGCTCCGCCATGGCTAGTTGAGAGCGACTATTAATACCCAATACTTCAGCATTGGTTTGTGGATGCACTGCCAATATTGGTTGGCCTTCATTGGCGGCTATCTCAACGATGTCTGTTAAGTAGTATTCGCCTTGCGCATTCGAATTACCTATTTCACCGAGCCATTTTTTTAAGTGGTCGCTATCGGCACAAATAATGCCTGAGTTTATTTCAGTTATTTTTATTTGTTCAGCACTTGCATCTTTATGTTCAACGATACCGACCACCGCGTTGCTATGGTCTCGCTGTATGCGACCTAGGCCGCTAGGGTCTTTTACATCTGCGGTTAGTAAAACCAGCGATGTTGCTGTCATGGCATTGCACATTAACTCTAGGGTTGCCGTTTTCAGCAAAGGTACATCTGCCGTAAGCATGAGGATATTTGAAGGGCCTTTTATATACGGCAAGGTTTGCGCGACTGCGTGACCTGTTCCAAGCTGGCGCTCTTGAATAACCCAGTTTAGGTTCGTGTGGTGAGAAAATGCTGTTTGAATTTGCTCTTTGCCATGCCCGATTACGACATGAATTTGCGCTGGAGCAAGTTTTTCGGCGGAACGGATAACATGGCTTAATAATGATTGTCCGCCGATTTTATGCAAAACCTTGGCTTGCTCTGAGTGCATGCGACTACCTTTGCCAGCAGCAAGGATAACGATATGGAGAGGTTTCACGTTCATAAAAGTATCGAGAAAGTGTAGTAGCGCGTTCTAATTTTGTCTCTATCGACCGCGCTTTATAGCCATGCTCTTGAGACCACAGTGTAACAGCACGAGCATTGTCGCATCTTTAAAAGGCGATGTTAACAAACACCGCGGTGAAGATGTAAATTTAGCGAGGTTTAATCGTGGCTGTGAACTATAATTTCATTATGAGTTCTAAGTCTTTTATAATTTCTTCAGAGAAACCTTTGAAACCAATTGCTTATACGCTTGGTGACCCGGCTGGTATAGGCGCCGATATTTTTTTGCAGTACGCAAGCCATCACCCGGTGGATGATCTGGTTGTCGTCGGTGACGAACGTTGTTTAGCTGCGCGAGCAAAAATGCTTGGTCTCTCGATGCCAAATTGTCGCATTTATCAATGTTCAGTAAATTCTCCAACAGTCTGCGGTGAAGCAAAGGCCGAGAATGCCGCTGGAATTCTCGATATGCTAGATGTTGCCATCGACGGCTGTCTAAATAATGAGTTTTCCGCGATGCTCACTGGCCCCCTAAGTAAGTCGATCATTAATGATGCAGGTACACCGTTTTCTGGTCACACGGAGTATCTCGCGCAGCGCTGTACTATAGATTTGCCAGTGATGTTATTGGCAACACCTAGTCTTAGAGTTGCTTTGGTGACGACGCATTTAGCTTTGCGAGAGGTGAGCGATGCTATTACAGAGGAAACGTTGACTTCGATTATCTGTGTTTTGAATGCAGATATGAAAAGTAAGTTCGCTATCAGCGAACCACGTATTTTGGTGTGTGGTTTGAACCCCCATGCCGGTGAAGGTGGCCATTTGGGCCGCGAAGAAATAGAGGTAATTGTGCCGACACTCAATACTTTGCGCGATCAAGGTATTAATTTAATAGGGCCGGTGCCCGCAGATACGGCCTTTACTTTATCTGTCAGAGAAAGCGCCGATGTTATTTTGGCGATGTATCATGATCAAGGTTTGCCTACCCTTAAAGCACAGGGTTTTGGTGAAGCTGCGAATATCACACTAGGCCTGCCAATTATTCGTACTTCTGTTGATCACGGTACGGCGTTCGATTTAGCGGGTTCCGGCAAAG
Source organism: uncultured Gammaproteobacteria bacterium (assembly GCA_964434375.1). GTDB lineage: Bacteria > Pseudomonadota > Gammaproteobacteria > Arenicellales > Arenicellaceae > Arenicella. The sequence continues at coordinate 3,304 of CAYSUU010000002.1, forward strand.
CAAATATCGGTGGTTTTGAGACTGCCTTGAATGTTGCTCGCGAGATGGTGACATTTACGAGGGGGGCAAGTAATGAGTGAATTTGCCAGACCGCGTAAAGCGCTGGGACAAAATTTTTTGGAGGATAACAATGTTATTCGAAAAATAGTGTCTAGCTTACATCTCTCAGCGGATGATGTTGTACTCGAGATTGGTCCAGGACGCGGGGCTTTAACAGAATTGTTGTTAGAGCAATGTGCTCAATTGCATGTGGTCGAATTCGATAAAGATCTAATTGAATATTGGCAATCACGAGCGATTAAGCAAGTCTCTGGGCGAGCTCGCCTGGTAGTGCATGGTAGTGACATTCTTGATTTTGATTTAGATAAGGTGTTTTGTGCTACACAAAAACCAATTAAGACTATAGGTAATCTGCCGTATAACGTATCTAGCCCGGTATTGTTTCGTTTATCGGCTTATGCTGAACGGATCAGTCGTCAAGTTGTGATGTTGCAAAAAGAAGTCGTCGATCGTTTAATTAGTTCACCGGGGAATAAACAATATGGGAGACTGTCGGTGATGATGCAGCAGCGATATTCGCTTGAACGACAATTTAATGTGTCACCTAAGTCGTTTAACCCGCCGCCCAAGGTTGATTCGGCGGTTGTAGCCATGACGCCTCTAAGTTCTTCAACTTACCAGCTTGGAAGTGAGTTGGACTTTTCAAACATAGTAAAACAGGCGTTCAGTATGCGTCGTAAGACTTTGCGAAATAACCTAAAGGGTATAATGGAGAGTCAGCTAATTGAGGAGCTAGGCATTGATCCTTCTGCTCGAGCGGAAACGCTCGATGTAGAACAATTTGTTGCACTTTCAAACCGATACACTCTATTACTTGAAACAGCTTGAAATTTGTTCGCTTTGACCCTATATTCCGCCTTCCTGAGTAGGGATTCGCGCAAAATCACGAATCCGAGAACCTCATTTTTGGAGAAAACCATGAAAGCAGACATCCACCCGAATTACAACGAAATAAAAGTAACTTGTGCATGCGGTAATACTTTTAGCACTGGCTCAACGTTGAGCAGTGATTTGCACGTCGAAATTTGTTCTGATTGCCACCCGTTTTACACAGGTAAGCAGAAAGTAATGGACACTGAAGGACGAGTAGGTCGCTTCAAGAGTCGTTACGGTAAAAAATAGTCTTTGCAAAAAAGATTGGAAAAAGGCGCCTCTGGCGCCTTTTTTTATGGTGCTTCGAGACGTTTAAATATGCAAATGTCAAGTGCTATTTTTACATGAAGCGCATTGCGAGTGAGGCACTGTCATGGCACTCTCCAACACCCTAATTTACTTGTCCACTTACTAGGTATAAGAGTAATAATGAGTCAATCTAGATTCGAGCAAGCTCAACGTTATATTGCCGGCGGTGTTAACTCACCGGTCCGAGCATTCAAAAGTGTTGGTGGCGCACCGGTATTTATCGAGAAAGCCAAAGGCTCTTATCTTTGGGATGCCGATGAAAAGCAATATATTGATTACGTTGGTTCATGGGGCCCCATGATTCTTGGTCACGCGCATCCTGAGGTAGTTGAGGCGGTACAAAAAGCGGCTGAAAATAGCTTAAGTTTTGGAGCGCCTACAGAGTCTGAAACGACGCTTGCAAAAATGATTTGCGACCTTATTCCAAGTGTCGACAAGTTACGTTTTACCAGTTCAGGGACTGAGGCGACAATGAGTGCTTTGCGTTTGGCGCGAGGTTTTACTGGACGCGATAAAATTATAAAGTTTGAGGGGTGTTACCACGGTCATTCTGATAGTTTGTTGGTTAAGGCTGGTTCGGGTGCGTTAACATTTGGTGTGCCAACATCTCCAGGCGTGCCCGCGGCGCTTGCAGAGCAGACATTAACTCTGCAATTTAATAATCTTGAACAAGTGGAAGATGTGTTGCGTGAAGTCGGTGAAGACGTTGCCGCCATTATTATTGAGCCTATTGCTGGCAATATGAACCTTATTTTACCAAAAGCTGGTTATCTTGAAGGTTTGCGAGTTCTGTGTGACCAGTATGGCATTGTTTTGATCTTCGATGAAGTAATGACAGGGTTTCGAGTCGGTTTACAAGGCGCACAAGGCCTCTATGGTATTGCCCCAGATTTAACGTGTTTCGGAAAAGTTATTGGCGGCGGCATGCCCGTAGGAGCGTTTGGAGGCAAGGCCGAGATCATGAATTTTATCTCCCCAGATGGGCCAGTCTATCAAGCTGGTACTTTGTCTGGCAATCCTGTGGCAATGGCCGCGGGACAAAAGACCTTAGAGTTGATTAGCGCTCCGAATTTTTACCAAAATCTGACGGTCAAAGTAAAGAGCTTATTGCTTGGCTTTAAAAATGCTGCGCAAGCGGCTGATGTGCCCTTATCTACGGCTGGTGTCGGTGGTATGTTCGGGTTTTTCTTTACTGACAAAGAGTCGGTGCAAAGTTTTGACGAGTCGATGGCTTGTGATGTTGAGCGCTTTAATACTTTTTTTCACGGTATGCTTGAACGAGGTGTGTATCTAGCGCCTTCATCTTTTGAGGCCGGCTTTGTCTCTATTGCGCATAATGAGAACGACATAGCGGATACCATAGAGCATGCGAGCGCAGTGCTAAACAAGATGTGATCTTGATTGAGACTTCAAATCGCAGACAGTAAGAGGCTTAGTTTGATTCCTTGCTGTGGCTTTCGGGCGTCGCTTGTCGATCGATGATGCTTATATTAGCGGGGTAGCGAAACCATTTGCCTTTAAAGCTTACCCCGATAGCTAAAAGCGTCACTATCAAGTGAAAGAGCAAGAGTAAAGGGATAGCAAAAACACCCACGATTGCAAGAACCATAAGAAGTGCCAGTAAAAGATAAAGATAACTCGTGATTTGAAAGCACAAGGCTTCGCGACCTTGGTAGTCGAGCCAAGCGGAACGCCCCCGAAGTCTCAACCATAGCGCGTAGCAAGCAAGGAAGTTAGCCAATGGAATGCCTGTGAAAATAAGTAAGCCAGTGGCATGCATTGCGGCGGCGGCGGACCCTTCAATCTGATCGCCTTGATGTCTTGAGATAGTTGGTTGTCGGCGCAGCATTAAAATCATCGCAGTTAGTCCACACATGAGGCCGCCAATGAGAAAATACACCACTGTCAAGAACTGAATGCCTATTTCTTTGTCGATGCCAATCAGCCAACGAATGACCGGAAATAGTGCAAAGCCCATCAAGAGCATTGCAAGCCCTAGAAAGAGCCAATTTGGAAGGCGATTTACCATCTTAAAAATAAAACAAAAAAGTTGCGAAGACTGCTATTGAGAACATGTATTAGACCATAGTTAGTGATACACTCGCGCGACTTTATTGATCTAATACCCTTAGCAAATTAAAAGGTATATCTATGCGCGATTTTTTATTCACTTCTGAGTCGGTATCAGAAGGTCATCCAGATAAAGTAGCTGACCAAATTTCAGACACGGTTTTGGATTATTTATTTGAAGAAGACCCAAACTCACGAGTGGCGTGTGAGACCTTAGTGAATACAGGTTTGGTTGTTTTATCTGGCGAAATCACATCCAATCGAAGCCTTGATGGTGTTACCGAACGGGTAAGAAAAACGATTGAAGAAATCGGTTACACCGGTTCTGAGATGGGTTTTGATCATCGAAGTTGTGCGGTAATGGTGTCGCTTGATCGGCAATCGCAGGATATCGCACAAGGTGTTAATGAAGGTCAGGGTATTGATTTAGATCAAGGAGCGGGCGACCAAGGCCTTATGTTTGGTTATGCCTGTTCCGAGACCGATGTATTAATGCCTATGCCGATCGAATATTCACATCGTTTGGTAAAAAAACAAGCTCAAGTTCGAAAAAATGGACAACTTCCTTGGTTGCGCCCAGATGCAAAGTCTCAGGTCACTGTGCGTTATGAGGGTGATCAACCTAAGTTTATTGATACCGTTGTTCTGTCTACTCAGCATGACGAAACTATTGAGCATAAAGATCTTGTTGAAGCCGTGATTGAAGAGGTGATTAAACCTACCTTACCTAAGGATATGATTACTGCTGATACTCAATACCTGGTCAACCCGACCGGGCGATTTGTGATTGGTGGCCCGGTGGGAGACTGTGGTATCACTGGTCGTAAGATTATTGTAGATACTTATGGGGGCGCGGCGCATCATGGTGGTGGTGCCTTCTCAGGCAAAGACCCATCTAAGGTTGATCGCTCTGCCGCGTATGCAGGTCGTTATGTTGCCAAGAATGTGGTAGCGGCTGGTTTGGCTGAACGATGTGAAGTACAAGTTGCTTACGCCATTGGTGTAGCCAAGCCTGTCAGCCTTATGGTTAATACTTTTGGCACGGCTAAAATTGATGAATCAAAGATCGAAGCTTTAGTCGCTGAGCATTTTGATTTACGGCCCAAGGCGATTATTCGGGATCTTGATTTGTTGCGGCCTATTTATCGAAATACTGCTGCCTATGGTCATTTTGGGCGTACCGAGCCTGAATATAAGTGGGAAGCTACAGATAAAGCAGACGCTTTGCGCGCCGCCGCTGGTATTTAAATAAGACGCTATTACTTAGGGCTCTGGGGTTGTTATGTTGTTTGATTAAAGCAAGCTGACAATCCTATTTGTTTACGAAGTTTCATTTTTGTCTAAGTCATTTTTGTCTAAGTCATTCTTATTCTTAGTGATTTTATTCTCGGAGTGCTGAGCGAATTTCAAGCTTCCGTCTCCGGAGAGCAAAATAGCGATATATCGTGTTGGTTCAAAGTGCGCGAAAATAATGAGTAGCATCACCGTGATTGGCACACTAAGGAGTGCCCCAGCAATGCCCCATATGCTACCCCAGAGCGTAAGGCTGAGCATTACCATCAGTGGACTAATGTTTAATGAATTACCCATTAGCTTGGGTTCGAGAACGTTGCCTACTAAGACTTGAATCGCACCGACTCCAAAAAGAACGATAAAAAATGGCCCGAAAGTGTCGAACTGAATCAATACCAAAAGTGCCGGGAACAGCGTGCCAATAATTGATCCCACCGTGGGGATATAATTGAGCATGAATATTGTAAACGCCCAAAATACAGCGAAATCAACACCAACCAAGCGCAGTACAAAGTAGCTAACGAGCCCCGTGAGTGCACTGGTTAGCGTCTTGATCCACAGATATTTTTCGATGTCTTCTTGGGTATGCGTCAAAATGCTCATTACTGAGTCGTGTTTTCGCTGCTCCGGGAATATCTCACTGATTTTGCGTTTAAACGTCCCTTGTTCAGCAAGTAAAAACGGCACGTAAATTAAAACGAGCGAAATATCTTCTATCATCGCTTTAAGCGTGCCCGTCAAACCGCTCGCTATGTGCGCGAAATCAAGTTTGGTTAACAAGTCCTTTGGATTAGGAATCAATTCTAAAATTGCGGGCGAAACCATATGCTCAATTTTGTCTAATAGCTTGGCAAAGTTCTCTGAGTAGTCTGGAATCGCCGCTCGAACGTCTGCTACATTCGTCTGAATCATGTCTACAGTTAAGGCAATAAACAGTCCAATACTCAAAATAGACAAGGTTTTGGTTAACCAATTAGGTTTAGTGACCCACGGAACCACGCGCACGAAATTGCGGCTTAGAGCGTTAATTACATACCAAATCATCACAGCAACCGCGAGTGGAACCAAAAATGCCTTACCTACTACTAACACATAGAAAACGCTAATGGTTGCGAGCGTTATTAGTGAAGTAGAAACCGCTTTGTTATTTAGATCCATAATTCTCTAAAGTAGTGTGTGAGCTATCAATAGTAAGCTCCATTAATCAGTTCAACAAGCGGCTTTATATTGTTCAACACTTAAAGTGTTACAGAGTTTTACTTTTTATTTAGGAAATTTGATGCAAATTGGTGGTAACTTACCTTTCCAGTAGCTTAAACTTATGTAATCTACGGGCACAATAAAAACTACATCTAAACCTAACGGGAAACACACTATGAAACCACTTTTACGAAAGTCAGGACTGAGCTGCGCTTTAGCATCAGTACTAATATTAAGTGCTTGCACCACCGGTGGAAGCCATTCAAAAACAGGATCTGAAGGAGATCGCTTAGCCGAGCTCGATCGTCGTGCCGCAGAGCTAGATGCGCGTGAGCAAGCACTAAACGCTCGCACAGCTGTCTCTGCTGAGGCCACTGATCTACCAAGTGACGCTGCATTAGGCGGTGATCTATTGCCACCTAACGCCGCCCCTGGTGAATGTTATGCGCGTGTATGGGTTGATGCTGAATATGAAACACGCGAAGAACAAGTGTTAGTGAGCCAAGCCAGTAATAGTATTAACGTCATTCCGGCGCAATACGAAACGGTAACCGAAACGGTTGAAATAAGCGCGGCGTCTACACGTTTAGAAACTACGCCTGCGGTATATGGTACCGAAAGCGAGCAAGTCCTAGTACGCGATAGTCGTCGTCTATGGCGTGTAGGGCGAAAAAATGACGATGCACCAGCGAGTGACGCGCTTTTGACGGCCGCAACCACCCATGGGGTTGATTTGGCCAGTGCAACAGTAGGCATGTGTTTTCATGAGCATTATGTACCAGCTAGTTATCGTACTGAGTCAGAAAACGTTTTAGTCAAAGCGGCTACTGAACAGGTAAACATTATCCCTGCTCAGTATGAAACGGTTGAGAAACGAGTTTTAGTGCGTGAGGCTTCAACTAAGTTAGTGACTGTACCTGCTGAATATGGTGAGGAAGAAGAGCAAATCATTGATAAGCCTGCTCATACTATTTGGAAGAAAGGCCGAGGCCCAATTCAACGTATTGATGAAGCGACTGGTGAGATCATGTGTTTGGTCGAAGTACCTGCTACGTTTAAAACAGTTAAGCGCACGGTCTTGTTGTCGCCTGCATCGACTCAAACTGTTGAAATTCCAGCCGAGTATGAAACCGTACAAGTGACTCAATTAGTTAGCGCAGCGCGCGAAGAACGTACGCCGATCGAAGCGGTCTACAATAGTGTTGATCGTCAAGTTGTTGATGTTGAAGCGGGTTTCGCGTGGCATGAAGTAAGCAACACCGATCACCCAGCGACGACTAAAACAGGTAATCAAATCTGTTTAACCGAAATTCCAGCTGAGTACCGAACGGTTGAAAGGACGGTGGTAACACAGGCTGCTCAAACGCGCTCAATTGAAATTCCTGCTAAGTTTGGCCAAGTAGAAGTTACTAAATTGGTTTCGGCGGCTCGTGAAGAAGTTACCGAGATTCCAGCCGAGTATCGTAACGTTGAAAAAAGAGAGTTGGTACGTGATGGTTATATGGCTTGGCGTTCGATTTTATGCGAAACCAATATGACGACTAATCGTATTGCTGATATTCAACGAGCACTGCAACAAGCTGGTCATGATATTGGCCCTGGTGGCGTTGATGGCGTGATTGGTTCTGACACCATCACTGCAGTAAATGCATTCCAACGAGCTAATAACCTGCCAGTTGATAAATATCTAAACATAGCCACACTTCAAGCATTGGGTGTGTCAGCTAAATAACCTTTATTTAGTATTGTTTTACTTAAAGGCCAGCATTGTTGCTGGCCTTTTTTATGGTTTAAAACAAAGCAAACGTAACGCCTTGTGACTGTTGGCCTTATTGAATTTAGATATAAATACATAAAGGCTTCTTAGTCGAGGCATACGCAAGTTGAGGCATACACAGATTTAGTATAGAGCCGCTAACTAAGCTCTTCAGTTAGCTATTATCTGATTTAAGCGATTCGTATCGCCAGCAAAAAAACACCCCATAAGAGTGTTTTTAGGTTTTGATCGAGAATCAATCGATCACGCTAAGTAAATCGGGCGTTCAACGCTGACCGGTATTCGTCTTATTAACGTAGTTGTACGATAAAAGACCGCAATCTCGGAAAGTGGCGTATAGATTTTAGATTTATGAGCAATAAAAAGGCTCGACAGATTGGTCGAGCCTTAATGACGGTTTTTTGTTCTAAAGCTGTTAGCCGCTAGTTAAAAGCGACCATTATTTAACTCGCCGCTTCTAGACGTTTGATAGAGACGTAGGCAAGCATATAAGCGCCAACAGCGACAGCCATGGTGGCAACGAATCCATAAAACACTGAGAATATCGCGCAGAATATTCCACCGGTAACAGTGAATAAGCCGTTAAGCGCCCAAGCCCAAGCTACGGTACCTTCTGGCTTGTCTTCTACTGTAAGAATACCCAAAGGAAAAGGCATACCTAAAAAGAAAGCGAGGGGGAAGATCAATATAGTTGAGGCTAAGATTCTCAAGATGGTTCTCAATTCGAGTAAATGATCGAACACCACTACTTTCGCTAAAACCACCAAGAGTGCCGATAGGATAATGCCAGCAAAAGGTACCCAAATCATGTTGCGTTCACGTAAGCGCAGTTTTTCTGATGCCAAACTTCCTAGGCCAGCGCCAAACAAAAAGGTAAATAACACCACGGTATAGGTGTATAAAGGGAAGCCAATAACCTTCATGAAAATTTGTATAAAGACCAATTCGAGCATGATGAAACCGAGCCCTAAACAGGCAAAATAGGTCATAAAAGCGCCTTTTCCAGCCCATTTCTCGCGGCCTGTTCGTGCAAATGCAAGTGGTCCAAAGGTAAACACTAAGGCGAATAATAGCGCGGCACCGGCACTGACGATCAAGTGCATAACGTCAATCGGATAGCCACTGGATTTTTGTGAGTTCATAAACCCTGATACACCCACGTTGACGAAAGTCGACGGATCAATTTCGGGGAGGATATCGAGGCTCTTACGTAAAGAGGTGAAAAATGGTTTATTGTCAGTGGGCTCTTCGATGCGGTATGGGACTGAATCGATTAAACTCTGTGGCAGCGCACCTACAAAAAAATCATCGCTTAAGAACGAAGCTTCAGGCTCCATAGGGTCGACTGGGAACTGGAAGTACCGCAGATAAGTTTTGATATCACTGATTTCCTTAGCTGTCCATGGCGACATTTTAATCATCATGGTTGGTAAATCATCACGAGTGCTAGAATTTTCAGCAACAAATACGTGCGCCCTAAAATTGTCTCTACCTAGTTCTTTCCAAGCTTTAGATGCGGTTGCCACCATCTTTGGATAAATGTGGTGATTGATGTGCAAGATGCCATCATCTGAGAGGTGCGTGAAGTACTCTTTGTAAGCTTCTACGGTCTGTAAATACACCGATTGCATCGCGCCCGACCCTGCAGCAATAGACGAGCTTGTATGGTTACTAAACATTTGAATAATGTCGTATTCTTTATTGGTTTGACGTAAATAACTACGGCCTTCTCCACGCTGCACATTGGCGCGAGGATCATTCATGATATTGCCGGTATAGTCGGCGTAGCGTGTCTTGCCCAATGCGACCACTGTGCCGACCAGTTCAATGGCGTCAACCTCAGCAGCTTCATAGGTGAGAGCGGCTTTTAGCTCTTGTCCGCCAGCGCTGCCAATTATCAATACTCTGGCATCGGTATCGGCTTTTATATAGTGAGAAACAGCCACATAAGAATTCCAAAAATGGCTGGAAGCTGATTGCGGTAGGCTGGCTCTTAGTTTTGCAAAGTCGCCATCGAAGGGGTAAAAATAACTGGATTGCGTGCCGCCGTCGTAAGCAATCCATTTGCGATTTGTTAGGCCACTGGTATTGAGTACGTTAATCTTTGAGATTGGGTCCCACCAAGTACCTTCATTGATATCTTTTACCAATGGTTTGAACGCGCGTTTGTGCATATGTGGTTCAAACGTATCAATCTGATCGCGTGTAAAGGGGACGAATACGATAGCTGCGGCAAGTCCGGCAATAACTAGACCTCCGATGGCTTTGCGGCTTGAGACGAAACAGGCGGCAGACAGAATACTTAGCCCTGCAACTATCGTTAAAATTCCTGTCGTGCCTACTTTAGGTAGCAATGGAATCAGTAATACGCTGCCCAATGCTGCGCCGATTAAGTCCCAGAAATAAAGCTTACGGATTTGTTTTGCATAGTGTGTGAAGACAATAGATAAAACCAGTCCGGCTAAAAAGAATGGCACGCAGATTACTACGTAGATCAACATGAAATTGCTTGCCATTTCGGCAAACTGATCCGTATTTAGTAAATTGTAGTCAAACGGAAGGCGGTCGATGGCCCAATGCATATGCAGTACCCAAACGGCCATTGATGCCGTGGTGACCGATAAAATAATCCATAGATTATCGCTGTTTTTAATGGGTTTTATGGCTAGAAAAACCCCAGCTAGACCAAATGAAAACACCGCAAGGGTGATGACCATGTATGCCATATTTGGGTACCAAAGTACGTCAAATACACGAATAAGATTTATTTCTAATAATAAAGAAGCGAGCGCAATACAGAACACGCCAAAGGCGGTTTTGGTCATAATGATAGCCAGTTATTTATGATGATCTTTGGGGTTGTAAAACCCGCATTTCGGCGGAAATATACAGGTGCGTATAGGCTAAATCAACTAAACCAAGACAGCCTTTTGTGCATAAGCCTAAGGTTTTATAAAAAAACGAACTTTTACCCCTAACTATTACTTACTAATATGGGGTCTGAAGGGCTTTTTGAGTATACTTGCGGTCTTTATAGCGTCCTAAAACTACACATGATAAAGGCGTTTTCCGGATTCAAAATCTCAGCATTTATTGCTCTAGTATTTGCATTGCTTGTAGCAACTCATCTCTATACCACGCTTCAGTTCAATGTCGTGCAATTTACCGTGCACGCGCAAACCCAAGAAGAGGTTGTGGCGATAGTGAGCGATATTGCCGCAGACGGTAAATCCACAGAATTGGGACGAGTGTCTTTTCTTGGTGGTCAATCTACAACGACACAATTTGTTAGTAGCCCGTATTTTAATAAGCCGGTGCGTCGACTGCAGGTAGACTTGGTGCCCGTTGACCCAAGTAAGGCGACCGCGGTTATTTTGCATGATCTGTTTTTGTACACCTCTTATTCACGAGGCGAGGTCTATCTGAACTCTCAGTTTATTAATGAGAAGTTTGAGGTAGGGTCTCGAGACAAGCATTCCGGTAATTATTATGAGCTGGAACCAGGAGAGATAGCTTCCTATATTTCTCAAGTAACGGTAATCCCGACGAATCCAACGTTTGTAATCTTAATATCGCTATTTATCTTTGTTATCGTTTTTTGTGTTGTTCGTTATTTTGATTGGCGAGCAATTCCAGCGATCCGAGATATGAAGTTAGGTCCGCATATATCAAGTGAAAATGAGTTTAATGCCATTAATGGTCTGCGCGGTTTGGCGGCCTTAATGGTGTTGTTTAGTCATAGTGCGCCGGATTGGGAGAACTTACAGGTAGGAATAGGCATTTTGTTTGTTATCAGCGGTTATTTGCTGACCAAGCCATTTGTGCTCGACGCTGAAAAAATATTCTCTTGGGCTAACGTGGAAATATTTTGGTTGAAGCGGATAAAGCGTATTTTGCCAATGTATTTCGTATTTGTTTTTCTAAGTTACGGATTAACCTTTGATTTTGATGCCTTGGTTCGTCATTTTTTGTTTATTCAAGCAGGCGGGCATTTATGGCCGATGACGCAGATCTTTGTGTTCTATATGATTCTGCCGTTTGTGCTTTTTGTAACTTGCTTGTCGGCCAAAATATCCCGCTTTTTGCCTATTGTACTACTGACGCTAGCCGTCATTTTATGGTTTGTATTATTCGAAGATTGGCAACCGTTTTTTAACGGGCAATATTTTCATACTTTTTACTTATACGCTTTTCTCATGGGCGTGCTGGCTGCGTATATCCAATACGGTGAAATACAACGTTACTTTAAAGCAACCGATACACCTTCGTTAGGCAGGCAATTACTTGCGTGGTGTGGACTGATTTTCACTATTGCCTTTATTTTATGGTCTGGGCCTGTTCAGCCTCCGTCATTTATCGAGCCTTATTTGTCACAATTTTTTGTTAAGTGTTTGGCTTGTTTCTTATTGATTTTTCTTGTCGTCAATACACCGAACACTTTTTTCAATAAACTGCTTGCTAATCCTATTTTGAGAAGCATTGGCGTTATCGGTTTTAGTTTTTATCTCTTGCATGGATTCGGCATTAGTTTTTATCAGGAATTTTCCGTTCAATACCTTGGACATAGTGAATTTGCCGAGCGCACGTGGTGGGGCGTTTTGGGTGCTTTTATAGTCACGTATCCGTTGGCTTTATTGACTTATTCTTATATTGAGCGTCCATTTTTTGGAAGCCGTCATTCTTCTAACTAGAGATATGCCGCCCATTTTAAAATTTTTAGAGCGCTATTTTCCTATGTCACTCGTCAAATATTATTTGATCGGGGGCATCGCAGTGCTACTGCATGTTTTGATTGTCGTTGCGGTTATTGAGTTTAGGAATTTCTCTCCAAGTATTGCGAATGCATTGGCTTTTATTTTGGCGACCATTTTTTCCAGTATCGCTAATACATATTGGAGTTTCGATGCCGAAATTAGCCGAACTATAATATTGCGATTTTGGGGTGTAGCTCTACTGGGCCTGTGCTTGGCGATTACTATTTCAAGTATTGCAGAGTACCTAAAGCTGCATTATCTCATTGGGGTTTTGATGGTGGTAACCGTGACCCCCGTGATTAGTTACACTCTGCACAAAAATTGGACCTATAAGTAAAGTCGTATCGCTTCGAGCTTAGACATTAGTGTCTGGTGGTTTGCTTGAAGAACTAAAAAGTTTTTCGCTCTCGTGTATTTGCTACGTGAAATAAAGAGCATGGTCGATTATGATGTGGGAAATGCCTACTTATTTGCGCCATCTTCGACAACCCTTCTTTTGAAAGAAAGAAGAACTTTCGCAGCCATTTGACTGAATATCCAGCGTTAGAATTTTCTGTGATTACTCCCTATCTAAAAATTGCTCGTTTCGACCATTGGTTTAAAAATGTATTCGTTTTGCCTGGTGTGATCGTTGCAGTCTACCTCGATGGCTCATTATTAAAATCATCATTGATTTTAGATTTATTAATTGCTTTATTGGCAACCGGTTTTATTGCCTCGAGTAACTATATTATTAATGAAATTCTAGATGCCCCGAAAGACGCCCTACATCCGGTCAAAAAATTTCGCCCGGTACCTAGTGGACAGATTAATATAAAAATCGGCTACGTGCTTTGGATCGTGTTTTTGTTGATCGGTTTGGGTTTTGCCTCTTATTTTGGAAGCGCATTTTTCTGGATTGCCCTTTTATTGTGGGTGATGGGCTGCATTTATAATATCCCGCCAGTACGCAGTAAGGATAAGCCCTATATTGACGTGTTGTCAGAAGCGGTTAATAACCCGATTCGTTTGTTACTCGGTTGGTACGCGACAGGCATAAGCCTAGTACCACCGATTTCCTTAGTTTTTGCTTATTGGATGATTGGTGCCTACTTTATGGCTGCGAAACGCTTTGGTGAGTATCGAATGATTGGCGATAAGAAGGTGGCGGGCGACTATCGTAATTCTTTCAAGTATTACAATGAAGAACGTTTAATAGGGAGTTTGATTTATTACCTTGGTGGTTTTGGCCTATTTTTTGGGATATTTCTTATTCGTTATAGAATGGAGTTGATTTTATCAATCCCTTTGATTGCTGGCTTTACGGCTTGGTATTTTCATTTAGCTTGTAAGGAAGATAGCCCCGTTCAATATCCTGAGAAGCTCTATAAAGAAAGTTACTTTTTCGGCTTTACCCTTGCCGTTTTTATTATCATGATTTGCTTGGTAATTGTTGATTTGCCATGGTTGTATGAACTGTTCCCAGCGACTGTTTAGTCTTCTCGCATTACGAAAACCAGAGGAGCGGTAAGTGAGCGAACAATGTCCGATTATTGTTGACCTAGACGGAACGCTGGTTCGCGACGACACTCTGTACGTTCTTGCTTGGCAAATGCTGATCAAAAAACCGCATGCCTGCCTAATGCTTCCAATCCATCTGATTAAAGGTAAGGCGGCAATGAAACACTACATGAGCGGTGTGCTTGAGCTTGACCCAAGTCGTTTACGCTTTCATGAGGACCTTATTGCATGGCTCAAACAACAAAGAGCTCTCGGTCGACGTGTTGTGCTGTGTACCGCCTCGAGCCAGCAGGTAGCCGATATTATCGCTCAGCATATCGATCTTTTTGATGATGTGATCGGCAGTGATGCTTACGCTAATCTTTCAGGTGAACGTAAAGCGGCATTGTTAGTTGATCGATATGGATGGCAAGGTTTTGACTACTGCGGTAATGCTGATGTCGATTTGAGTGTTTGGAAAGATGCCAATGCAGCGATTGTGGTTAATGCAAAAAAGGGTTTGGCGAAGCAGGCTAGTAACCTGTGCCCAGTTGTGCAAGAGTTTACCTAGCAAGTATTTGCAGCGCTTCCAAAATAGCCGCCTTAAGCTCTTTGCTATCTTGTTCATAGTAAATGTCTTCTCCATCAAGGATTACATAACTAAGCTCAACCTCTTTTCCATCGGCTATGCTATAAATTAGCGCGTCGCCTTCAACTGTATTTGAATAACTCATATAAGGTCCTTTTATTTGTTATTTGCTCGTATCGAAAGTGACACTCATTCGCTAACTCCATGTTGGCAAATCTCAATGCTGGTTTTATTGCATTGTAGAGCACAGATAAATAATAGTTTATTTATAGGTCGCTAACGTCACCCCTAAGGGTGATATCTTTTAAAAATCTTGGTTTTAGTGTCAAATGCCTGTGAAGTATTGGCCGAAGTTGACTAAGCCATAAAATTCGCCTCATGAATGTAAAAGATCTGTGTTTTTCAGTAGGCATATTTTGTTCTCATTGTTAGAATGCCTCGCACCACGAATGCGACCGACTTTTTGTTTCTATTACTCGTTCTGAGTTCAAAAAGTTTGGCTTAGAAAAGTCTAAGTAGTTGTCGTCAATTTAATAGCCAATAAACTAGTATGACCACGAAAAATCAAGAACTAGCGACTTGGATCAACGAAGTAGCAGAACTGACTCTCCCAGCAGAGGTTGTTTGGTGCGATGGTAGCGAGCAAGAAAACCAGCGCATGATCGACCTTATGTTGGCCGATGGTAGTTTGAGCAAGTTGAATTCCGAAACGCATCCGAATTGTTATCTGCACTTGTCTGATTCGCAAGATGTGGCCCGCGTTGAGCACTTAACCTTCATCTGTACGGAAAACGAATCAGATGCAGGCAGCAACAATAATTGGATGGCCATCGATCAAGCCAAAGCCAAGATGCACGACCTTTATCAAGGTTGTATGCAAGGACGTACCATGTACGTAGTGCCTTATTGTATGGGGCCGATAAACTCGCCTTTCTCACGCTGCGGAGTGGAAATTACCGACAGCCCTTATGTGGTTATTAATATGAAGTTGATGACGCGTATGGGGAGTGCGGCATTGACTCGAATAGAACAAGAAGGCTCCTTCGTTAAAGGCTTACATTCCACTGGCGAGCTTGATCCAGAACGCCGTTTTATTATGCATTTTCCTGAAGAGTTAAGCATTATGAGCTATGGTTCCGGTTATGGCGGTAATGCTCTGTTAGGTAAAAAATGTCATGCCCTAAGGATAGCCAGTTGGCAAGCGCGGCAAGAAGGTTGGCTGGCCGAACACATGTTGATTCTTGGCTTAGAAAGTCCTGAAGGCGAAACGCATTATATCGCTGCAGCCTTCCCATCAGCCTGTGGTAAGACCAATTTAGCCATGCTTATTCCACCTGAAAAATACGCTGACTGGAAGATTTGGACCCTAGGCGACGATATCGCTTGGCTTCATTTAGATGATCAAGGTCAACTTCGTGCAATAAACCCAGAGGCAGGATATTTCGGCGTTGTTCCCGGTACTAATAGTAAAACGAATCGCAACGCCTTCGATATGATTCAACAGAATACTATCTTTACTAATGTTGGCACTACAGACGACAACCAACCTTGGTGGGAAGATAAAAAAGTAGGTAGTCCAAGTAAAGATTGGAAGGGCCAATCCTATGATGAGTCCAATGGTCCTGCGGCTCATCCTAATTCTCGTTTTACTGTATCCGCCACTGAAAATCGAGCTTACTCTAGTTTGGCTGAAGCGCCGCAAGGTGTGGCAATTTCAGCGATTGTCTTTGGCGGTCGTCGTCGTGAATTGGCCCCTTTGGTTTATCAAGCTAAGTCGTGGAATCATGGTGTGCTTATAGGTGCTGGTGTTGCCTCAGAAACAACGGCTGCTGCGACCGGTGAAGTCGGCGTGGTTCGACGCGATCCCATGGCGATGAAACCTTTTTGTGGCTATAACTTTGCTGATTATTGGTCGCATTGGCTGAGCTTTAGCGAGCGCACTGACAACTTACCAGACATATTTCACGTTAATTGGTTTCGTCAAAATGAAAACGGAGAGTTTTTGTGGCCTGGTTTTGGAGAGAATCTACGCGTTTTACAATGGATAATTCAACGATGCAAAGGTGAAGTTGGTGCGCATGAAACTGCAATTGGCTATTTGCCCGAAAGCGATGGCGTTGATATTACTGATCTCGATATTCAGCCCGAAGTATGGAAGTCACTGACTTCTATTAATGATGAGCAATGGCGCAAAGAAATGGATGAGTTTGGTAGGTATCTCGATAGTTATGGTGATCGTTTGCCCGCTGAACTAAGAAATCAGCACGAAAAAATTAAGGCCGCTTTGGCTTAATTTTATACACCGAGCATGAGTGGAAAAAGACTCGTGCTCGGTGTAAATCTCCAATACAAAGTCGAGCCACTAATTTTTGAGTTGCCAGTTCTTTACTTCTTCATAGATTACGGCTGTTTCAATATGAGCCACCTCGGGCCGTTCTGCAAAGGAATCGAGTACAAAGTCACGTAAGGTTTGTGCGTCCTTAACTGCAATATGCACCATAAAGTCATTAGCACCGCTTAAATGATAAACCTGTAGCACTTCGCTGAAGCTAAGGACATATTTTTGAAACGCTTCTAGTCCGACACGCGAATGTTGTGCTAGACGAATGGCGACCATTGCTTGCAGGCCAATGCCCAGAGCCGAAAGATCAACTTCTATGTGTGCTCCGCGGATATAGTTTCGCGCTCGTAGGTATCGTACTCGCTCTAAACACGAAGACGGCGCTAATCCGACCTTTCCGGCGAGCTCCTTATTACTGATCCGAGCATTGTTCCTTAAGGTACGAATAATTTCGAAGTCTATTTGGTCTATGCCGCTCATTTTAGCTATCTGACGAATTAAATTTGGTGATGACTATTATATTGAAATTTTCTATATCATATAGATTGAATTAACGAATAATAAGTATTGGTAATCATGACAAGCCAAAAGCAAAAACTACTCGCCTCTGCCAAAAAGCTATCACCGAAAAGAAATAGTACTGAAGCCGAAACTATTCAAGCCTTAGCCGCCGAGCAGTTAGCGCATTTTAATATTGATGTCGACGGTGATTTAGGTCGGGCTTTGTTAAGTTCGGTTGAGCGAGTCTATCAGTGCCATGGCGATATAGAGCTCATGTGGCAAGAGGCGCAGGCGAGTATGCATGCACTTGAGCACGATGAGAAGGCGGCACTTTTTAATGCTAAAAAATTCTTGTCATTCCAGCTTGCAAAAGTGTTAGATACGCTGCAAAACCCGTTCCGAAGTAGCTATCAAAGCCTTGGTTATAGTCAGTCGACCCTGAGTGCAAAATCCTCGTATCCAGTGTTTGATAACGTTAATGCGATATTCTCAGCGACGCCGGCCATTACACGCACTGCTACCTATATTTACGCCTGTGCTGAATGGATAGGTGATGCCTTTGAAGGCAAAGAGATGATGCTCGATATTTATTCTCGACTGTTAAACCCAACTTCTATTTCTCTAGCCAACCATATTGTCGACTTAGAAGCTGGGCCGTATACGGGGGAGTATCTTGCGTGGAACTTTAATAGTGGTATGGCGGCTATTGATGCAACTCTATCGCACGTCTTGGGTCATGAAGACATTCTCATCGCTAGCCAAAATATCTACGGTGGTGCACACCAACTTATTCATGATTGGTTTGCTAAACCCTCTAATTTGAACGTCGCAGTCAAACAATTTGGCGGTGAGGAAACTCAAGGTTTTATAGATGCACTTGCTGAAGTAAAAGAGACTTACGCCGATCGTTTAGGCGCTGGCAAACAAATCTATCTCTATATAGAGTCGCCTTGCAATCCGCATGGTTACGTATTGGATGTGCCAGAGCTTTGCCGCTTGGCTCATGAAGCCGGTGTACGTGTAATTTTAGATGCGACCGTGGGCACTCCATTTTTGGCACAACCATTGCAACGCGAAAAAAGTGAAGAGCGGCCAGACTTTGTTATTCACAGTTACACCAAAGACCTTACCGGATCAGGATCAGTTATTGCTGGTTGTGTTATAGCGCGCAACGAAGACATGTTTATTCCTAAAGGTATGGATGGTTGGGATAACACTATGTTTTGGAACGTCTATTATATTAAGGGCGCATTTTTAAACGCCGATACGGCCTTTGAAGTGATGGCGGGTATGCGTACCCTAGAAGTGCGTATGTTGAAAAAGTGCATTACCACGCAGATATTTGCAACCTTTATGGATTCTCATCCGATGATTAAGGTCAATTGTAATGGTTTAGCAAGCAATAAAAATCACGAACTCGCACAAAAGAATCTGTTTTTAGGTTTTCCATCAGGCCTGTTTACGGTAGACATGGGAAAAGAAATACCAGAACAGGCATTTCAGCGTTTCTTTGATTCCTTAGAGCCCGCCTTTTCACATATGATTAGCCTTGGGCAAACCAATAGCATTGTTAGTTGCCCGGGTTTGACGACTCATTCCGAGCTTAGCCATGAACAACAACAAGAGGCACAAATTTTCCCGACTACAATTCGGTTTGCCATGGGTATAGAGAACCCGATAGACTTGATAACCCACGTAATGAGTGCCACAAAACTCTCAATCGATAAGGCTATTCCTGAATTTTCTTCGCAATTTATGTCGCTCGAAGAAGCACGTAAAATGGCAAAAGAAGTTTATGCTGACATGCACCGTCGATACAGTGATGAGGTGCTTTAATCATTATTCAACCAATCCAACTGTAACACACAATAGATTATGACTCAGGCGTTTAGTGACCACCTAGAAACAGAGATTACAGCGGTAAGAGACGCTGGTCTTTATAAAGACGAGCGACTTATTAGCTCAGCTCAACAAGCTGAAGTGGCCTTACAAGGTGGCGCTCAAGTATTGAATTTTTGCGCTAATAATTACCTTGGTTTAGCAAACCGATCTGATTTGGTCGTTGCGGCTAAAGAAGGATTGGATGCGCATGGTTTTGGAATGGCTTCTGTACGATTTATATGCGGAACGCAAGATATTCATAAAGAACTTGAGGGTAAGCTTAGCGAATTTCTGGGTATGGAAGACACGATTCTTTATTCCTCGTGTTTTGATGCGAATGCAGGTCTGTTTGAAACTTTATTGGACGCGCAAGATGCAATTATTTCTGATGCTCTAAATCACGCCAGTATTATCGATGGCGTTCGCTTGTGTAAGGCCAAACGTTATCGTTATGCTAATAACGATATGCTTGAACTTGAAAAACAACTTCAAGCTGCCACTGATGCAGGAGCGCGCTTTAAGCTTATAGCCACCGATGGTGTTTTTTCTATGGATGGTGTTATTGCAGATTTAAAATCCATTTGTGATCTAGCCGATAAGTACCAAGCTATGGTCATGGTTGATGATTCACACGCGGTGGGCTTTGTTGGTGACAATGGTCGTGGTACGCATGAGTATTGCGATGTTATGGGGCGTGTCGATATTATTACTGGCACCTTAGGTAAAGCGCTTGGAGGTGCCTCGGGTGGTTTTACCGCAGCAAAGTCCGAAGTGGTAGAATGGTTACGTCAGCGTTCGCGCCCATATTTATTTTCGAATTCTTTAGCACCCGCGATCGTTAACGCGTCGATTCGAGTACTTGATTTACTTGCCGAGGGCGATGAATTACGTGCGCAGTTAAGGCGAAATAGTGATCATTTTCGCCAACGTATGAGCGCTGCAGGCTTTACTCTCGCAGGCGCAGACCACGCGATTATTCCGGTCATGTTGGGTGACGCTAAACTCGCCGCAGAGATGGCTGCTAGAATGCTTGATAAAGGTATTTATGTGGTTGGTTTTTCTTTTCCGGTAGTTGCGCGTGACAAGGCACGTATCCGCACGCAAATGTCAGCCGCGCACACTCTCGAGCAAATTGATGCGACCGTTGATGCATTTATTGAAGTTGGTCAAACCATGGGAGTTGTCGCGTGAAGGCACTTTCTAAACTACACCCTAAAAAGGGTTTGTGGATGACCGAGGCGGAAATACCTGTCGCGGGCCCCAATGATTTATTAATTAAGATTCGTAAAACTGCAATTTGTGGTACTGACATGCACATTTATGGTTGGGACGATTGGTCACAAAAAACCATACCAGTGCCGATGATTGTTGGTCACGAATATGTTGGAGAAGTGGTCGAAATTGGGCAAGAAGTGCGTGGTTTTGAGGTGGGTGATCGCGTTTCTGGAGAAGGACATATCACGTGTGGGCACTGTCGCAATTGTCGTGCAGGGCGTCGTCATTTATGCCGTAACACAATTGGCGTCGGCGTTAATCGTCAAGGAGCATTCGCTGAATACCTTGTTATACCGGCTTTCAATGCATTTAAGATTCCGGAAAACATTAGCGATGATATAGCCGCTATATTCGATCCCTTTGGTAACGCTGTACATACTGCCTTGTCATTTAATCTCACCGGCGAAGATGTGCTTATTACCGGAGCTGGGCCGATTGGTATTATGGCTGTCGCAGTGGCGAGACATATAGGCGCTCGTCATGTTGTTGTCACTGACGTTAACGATTATCGCTTAGACTTGGCGCGTACTATGGGGGCCAGTAAGACAATAAATGTGGTTCATCAGAGTATCGAAGATACAATGCAGGAACTAGGCATGGCCGAAGGTTTTGATGTGGGTATGGAAATGTCAGGCGTGCCCGCGGCTTTTTCTTCAATGTTAGAGAGTATAAATCATGGCGGAAAAATCGCCATGCTAGGGATACCGCCTGACGATATGTTGATCGACTGGACGCAAGTAATTTTTAAGGGTCTCGAAATCAAAGGCGTATATGGCCGTGAGATGTTTGAGACTTGGTACAAAATGGCCAGTCTAATTCAGTCAGGCCTCGATCTTAGTCCGATGTTAACTCATCAATTTGAAGTGGATGATTATCTACAAGGCTTTGAACTTATGGAATCTGGTCAAAGCGGTAAAGTAATTTTGAACTGGGGTTGATTAATCGATTATGCTTTAGCGAATCACTAACTAACTAAATTTCCGCTTTGACTAATTCTGTAACAAGCTCTGCACTTAGTCAGCTCATAGATTCTCTTATTGAGAATAAAGAGATCAAAACAAAGTCTTTGATTTCTACTATTTTTGGTGACTGTGGTATGCCCCATGGAGGGGCGGTTTGGACAAAAAGCTTAATAGAAATGCTTGAGCCTTTTCAAGTTAAGGAACGCTTGGTTCGTACCTCTTTGTTTCGTTTGGTGGAAGACGGTTGGCTAGATGGTACGCGCTCGGGCAGACATAGTTATTACCAGCTTGGGGCTTTAGGTGCCAGTCAAACGAGATTAGCCGAGAGCATTATCTATCACCCAATCGACAGCAAATGGGATGGCCATTGGACGTTGGTTTTTCTTGTGATTAAGCCGGTAAGCCTTCAGGCACGTAGTCAATTGGAACAAGAATTGCAGTGGATGGGTTTTGGTAAAGTATCCAATCACGTGTGGGCTCACCCTTTAGTTAACAGCGATGCGGTTCTAGAACGGGTTCGCGAGTTAGATATGTTAGACAAAGTGGTTTGTATGCGTTGTTCTAACATCCAAGAATCAAACCACGGCTTTAAAATAGGTGATCGTGAATTGGCTAAACGTTGTATGCCGATTGACGAGGTGCAAGCTCAATACCATCGTTTTATTGAGCGCTTTAAAGTGTTTAACGTCGGCATAGATAACCTAAATAGCCAAGAGCAGCTAACGCTTCGAATCTTGATTATTGATCAGTATCGTAAGATCGCCCTAAGTGATCCAGGTTTACCACCTGAGTTGTTGCCAAAAATTTGGGATGGTGCTCTCGCCTTTAACATCTCAGCAAACATTTATGCACAAGTTAAATCTGCTTCAGATAGCCAATTTATTAGTTTGATTAATTCTGTGAGTGAATTATCTATAGACAGCGAAAAACGACGTTTTGAAGCCAGGTTTTCCATACCAAGAAACTAAGATGAATTAGTTAGTCGGCTTTATTTTTGGTCATAATCGATGATAACTTTGTCACTCACGGGATGTGCTTGGCAACTGAGTACGAAGCCTTGATCAACTTCCTCTTGGCTTAAAGAGTAATTAACATCCATTTCGACTTCGCCTTCTATAACCTTGGCTTTACACGTTGCGCACACGCCACCTTTGCAGGCAAAAGGTAAATCGCTTCGTACCTTTAATGCGGCGTCGAGAATGTTATCCCCACCCCGATGTAAGCGAAGCTTGCTCGCCTTGCCGTCAATAATAACGGTTAACTCACTGCTATGGGCAAGTTCTTCGCTTGAAAGTTCTTTAGTTCGTTTTGAGCTTTCGATGGCTCTAAGGTCTTCAGGTGTACCGAATAACTCTGTGTGAATATTAGCGTCTTTAACGCCGTGTTCGAGTAATGTTTTTTGCGCCGCCGTGACCATCTCGAATGGGCCGCATAAGAAAACATCATCTATGTTGTCGGCATTAATGAGTGAACTCAAAAAATGATCTATTTTTTTTGCATCTATGCGGCCGTTAAGCAATTCAGCATTTTGCATCTCTTGGCTTAGTACATTGAAAACCCTAAAGCGTTCAGGGTATTTGTTCTTAAGTGCCTCAATGTCTTCTAGAAACATTATTGAATCGATACGCTTATTGCCGTATATCAAGGTGAAGTCGCTGCGCGGTTCAGTCTCCAAGGTTGTCTTTAAGATCGACAAAATAGGCGTAATGCCGCTGCCCGCAGCGATACCAATATAGCGGCCTTGTTTGTTTGCATTAAGTTCAGCGAAGAAATGACCGGCGGGAGGCAGTATGTCGATCGTGTCTCCAACCTTTAGTTCGTCATTAGCCCAGCTTGAAAAAACACCACCTTCGATCTTTTTGATACCCACTCGAAGCTCTGCATCAGCCACGCTTGAGCAAATGGAATAACAACGACGAACTTCCGCACCATTAAGCTCTTTAATCAGGGTTAGATTCTGGCCTTGCTTATAGTGGTATTTGTTTAATGCCGACCCGTTCGGCGAAAGTGTGACTACGACAGAGTCTTGCGTTTCTTTACTTAGTTTAGTGACAATAGCTTGGTCAAACATTTTTTAAATCGGTTTAAAGTAATCAAAAGGTTCTAGACAGTCTTTGCATTTCCACAACGCCTTGCAGGCGGTAGAGCCAAACTCGCTAACCTTTTCTGTGTTTAGGGAACGGCATAAAGGGCATGCCGCAGTGAAGGTTATTTCCTGCTCGTTAAGAGCTTCAAACTCACCGGTTCTGCATGGTGGCGCAATACCATAGTTTCTTAGTTTTTCTTTAGCCTCATCACCCATCCAATCGGTTGTCCATGCTGGTGAGAGTACTAGTTTCACAGCGGACTTTTTATAGCCCTGCGCACTCAAAGCTGCGTTCACGTCTTGGGTAATTTGGTCCATTGCTGGGCAACCAGAGTAGGTTGGCGTAATAGACACCACCACCGTGTCATCCTCGACTTTTACGTCACGCAGGATCCCCATTTCATCGATGCTCAGCACCGGGATTTCGGGGTCGGTAACATTTGCGAGTATGTTACGCAAATGTTGTAAATCTGTGTTTTGCATCACTACCAAGTCAGTCCAGGCATACTGCGTGGTAGGATTTGCATCTCAGCTAATAGGTATCCCATGTGCTGTGAATGCATGCCTTCGCGGCCACCGAGTTGCAAAAACGCCTGCTCAGGTATGTTAAGTGTTGCGTCTACAAGAGTGGCATGCACTTGAGTTTCCCAAGCATTTTTCACGAGCTCTAGGTTTACTCCAATGTTGGCCTTTAACAACTTTTCATCGAGTTCGTCGGCGGCAAACATCTCTGGAGTAAACAACCACATGTTGTTTACAGCAGTTTGCATACGTTCGTGGCTCAATTGTGTACCGTCACCCAAACGTTTAATCCATGTAGAACTATGGCGCACATGATATTTGGCTTCCTTAACGGATTTAGCCGCAATGTCTGCTAAGCGTTGATCTTTAGAGCTTAATAGCTGTTGTAGATATTCGAGATGCCATACATCGTAAAAATATTGGCGCGCCATGGTGTCCGCAAAGTTACCATTGGGTTGCTCTACCAAAAGAAAATTACTCCATTGGCGTTCATCGCGCATAAACACAAGCTCATCTTCATTTGTCGGTATATCCGATAGTTCGGCCGCGTACTGATAGAGAGATCGGGCTTGACCGATCATATCTAAGCCGATGTTGGTAAGCGCAATGTCTTCTTCAAGCTCAGGCGCTTTAGCGGCCCACTGACATAGGCGTTGACACAAAATCATTGCGTTGTCAGCTTGGCGTAATACGTAGGTATATAAATCTTGATTATCAATCATAGTAATGCTCCATGTTTACATATGCTCGAGTTCGTCTGGCAACTTATAAAACGTTGGATGACGATAAATTTTGTCTTCTGCAGGGTCAAATAAGGCGCCTTTTTCATCAGCATCAGATGCAACGATTTGGCTAGAAGGGACCACCCAAATACTCACGCCTTCTTGGCGCCTAGTATACAAGTCACGCGCATTTTGAATGGCCATTTCCGCATCAGCCGCGCGTAAGCTACCCGCGTGCTTATGATCGATGCCACGGTTGTTACGGATGAATACTTCCCATAAAGGGTAATTATTTTTAGTGCTCATAATGATGTCTGTTTCTATGCTGCTTTTGTTTGTTTTCGGTTTTGCTTATTTGCATAAGCCATGGCCGCTTCACGAACCCATTCGCCGCCTTCGTGGGCAGCGCGGCGGCTCTCTACTCTAAGTTTATTGCATGGGCCATTGCCCTTAACCACATTAAAGAACTCCTTCCAATCGGGTTCGCCATAATCATAGTGGCCACGTTCTTCATTCCATTTAAGGTCTGGGTCAGGAACGCTTAAGCCTAAAATTTCAGCCTGTGGTACGGTCATATCGACAAATTTTTGACGCAGATTATCGTTCGAGAATAATTTTATTTTCCATTTCATCGACAACTCAGAGTTGGGCGAATCTTCGTCCTTTGGGCCAAACATCATGATCGACGGCCACCACCAGCGGTTTAGTGCATCTTGCGCCATTTCTTTTTGTTGTTCACTGCCGTTGCATAACGCCAACATGATTTCAAAGCCTTGACGTTGATGAAAGCTCTCTTCTTTACAAACCCGAACCATGGCTCTTGCGTAAGGGCCATAGGAGGTGCGGCAAAGCGGAACTTGATTGCAAATCGCCGCACCATCGACTAACCAGCCAATAGCGCCCATATCAGCCCAAGTTGGTGTTGGGTAATTGAAGATGCTGGAGTATTTCATTTTTCCAGCATTCAATTTTTCCAACAAGTCGGTTCGGTCAGCTCCGAGTGTTTCAGCTGCACTATAAAGGTATAAACCGTGTCCTGCTTCATCTTGAACCTTGGACATCAAAATTGCTTTGCGGCGTAGGCTCGGGGCTCTGGTAATCCAATTGCCTTCCGGTTGCATGCCTATTATTTCTGAATGCGCGTGTTGTCCTATTTGTCGTATCAGTGTTTGACGATAGCTGTCGGGCATCCAGTCGCGCGGTTCAACTCGCGCATCGTCGCTAAGCAATTGCTCAAACTTAGCTTCTTCAGCGCTTAATTGAGGTGTCGGCTCAGCATCGCTTTGACTATTAATGTTTTTAGTATTCATGGACAAAACCTCGTCTATTTTTTATTTGCTACGCCAGTTAAAACGTCATAATTAGCGCATACTTCACCGTCTTGGTTGATGATGGTGGTGTCCCATCTCACTTCCCCCCACTCTTCAGTGAGGCGGTCTTTTTTCTGTTTACAAGTGAACTGAACTTGAATTGTGTCGCCTGGATAGACCGGTTTTTGGAACGATAGATTCTCCAATCCAGTATTAGCTAGCACTGGGCCTTCTCCTGGCCATACGAATAAACCTGCGGCGGCCGAAATGAGTAAGTAGCCATGCGCGACGCGCCCATCAAAAAATGGATTACGTTTGGCAGCTTCTTCATCCATATGTGCATAGAACACATCACCTGAAAGCGCCGCAAATTCTTCAATAAGCTCGGTCGTAATGCGACGCGTTTCGCTGATTACTGTGTCACCAATTTCTATGTCTTCAAACATTTTCTTAAATGGATGAATTGTCTGCGTATTGCGGCTCGCACCTGGCATATAAGTGCCGGTAATTGCACTTAACATGTCGGGTGAACCTTGTAATGCAGTGCGCTGCATAAAGTGTTTAACGCCTCTAACACCGCCTTGTTCTTCACCACCGCCCGCTCGCCCGGGCCCACCGTGCACTAATTGAGGTAGTGGCGCACCGTGTCCTGTTGACTCTTTAGCACAGCTTTCGTTCAGCACTAGAATACGTCCATGGTGTGGGGCTATGCCTAAGGCGGTGTCGCGTGCGATATTGGAATCCTTAGTAATTAGCGAGCCGACCAAACTGCCTTTGCCACGCGCGGCAACTTCGATGGCATGTGCTGTGTCAGTAAAAGGAATCAATGTAGTTACTGGACCAAACGCTTCAATGTCGTGAGCGTTGGTGTTATTCGGGTCTTGGCTGACCATTACTAATGGCGAGATAAAAGCTCCCGTGTCAGCGTCTGCGCCTATTGCTTCTACGTTGTCTGGGTCACCGTATACGAGTTCATTGCTGGCGCTTAATTGATCAACCGCAGCTCGAACATCCTCGCGTTGCTCAAGGCCTGCGAGGGCACCCATACGTACGGCCTCATTATCTGGATCGCCTACTCTTATTTTGGCTAATTTCGCGGCTAGGGCATCTGCCACGGCTTCAATTCTGTTTTGCGGTACAAGTGCACGTCTTATAGCGGTACATTTTTGTCCGGCTTTACCGGTCATTTCCTTAACAACTTCTTTGATATAAAGATCAAATTCCGCAGAATCTGGTTCTACATCGCTACCCAGAATAGAACAATTCAGAGAATCAGCCTCCATCACGAAGCGAGTGTTTTGTTGTGCGATAACAGGGTGTTGTTTTAGTTTCAAACCGGTGGCAGCCGATCCTGTAAAGCCAACCACATCTTCATAGGTCATATGGTCGAGTAGATCGCCTGCACTGCCGCACACGAGTTGAATAGTCCCAGGCGGAAGAATGTCCGACTCTATAATGTGGCGCACCATAAGCTCGGTCAAAAAAGCAGTTTGACTGCCAGGTTTCACAATGCTCGGTACACCGGCTACGATAGCCGGCGCGAGCTTTTCCAACATGCCCCAGCATGGAAAATTAAAAGCATTAATTTGTACTGCAACTCCACGCAAGGGCGTATAAATATGTTGACCGATAAACGTGCCGTTGCGGGATAGAGCTTCATGGTTACCGTCGATATAGACTTGACTATTTGGCATGCCGATACGAGCTTTACTTGAAATAGAAAACAGCGTGCCAATCCCTCCTTCGATATCGACCCATGAATCACTTCTTGTCGCGCCAGTTGCTTTTGATGATTGGTAAAAAACTTCCTTTCTTTGTAGCAAGTATGCGGCCAACTCCTTAAGCATTATCGCGCGCTCATGGAAAGTATATTTTCGCAGTGCTGGGCCACCCACTGAGCGGGCGTATTGGAGCATATCCGCGAAGTCGAGACCATCACTTGATATTTGAGCAACGACATCACCTGAAATCGAACTGCGTAGAATGGTTCCATCGTTACTTGATGTATACCATTGACCAGCTGCATAGCTTTGTAGCTTGTAAGCTTGTGAATTCATCTTATTTATCTCTTTATTTGCACGAGGCTTAGTAAGGCTTAATAGTTCGCCTAGGGTTTATGTTGATAGTCGGCGAGTTTTAATCCAGGTCGTTCTAAGTTCACATTTTTTTCGGCACTCGTTTCTTTCATATTGCTTGGGTATATTCGGCTTAGCATTTGATAGTGAGCCGTGCCCTGCGCTTTCCATTCGAGTTCTTCTGGCCTTAGTGCTCGTTTTACTTTTGCTGGATTGCCTAAGGCTAAACAGTTAGGCTCGATTTCAGTGTTTGCTGTGACCAAAGAGCCAGCGCCTACAATGGTGTTTTGACCGATAATGGCCTTGTCTAAAATCGTGCTGTTTATGCCGACCATTGCGTTCTTTTTTATGGTGCAGCCGTGCAAGATAGATCCATGACCGATATGACCATTTTCTTCTACTTGGGTATCTGTGCCAGGAAAGCCATGCATGCAACAATGTTCTTGAAGGTTTGCACCCGCGCCTAATATCAAGCGCCCAAAATCTCCGCGCATGGTGGCCATAGGTGCAACGAACGCGCCTTTTAATACAAAAACATCACCTATCAATATTGCTTCTGGATGCACAAAGGCACCGTCTTCGACAACTGGAGTAACCCCATTGAGTGAGTAAATTGGCATGTTTATTAAACGATAGTCTGGCGCTTTTCATTAAGCAACATATGATACAAAATTTTCATAAAAAGTCAAAATTAAGTATCATAAAAACCCGAACTCAGATATACTTTTGTACTAGGCTTGAGGCGCCATATAAGTCTTTTTCCGTAGAACTTCGTCGCCTTTGTATTGATTTCGTTTAGACAAATAAACTAACAATAAATAGAAACGAAAAGTTATGAATGACACTATTTATAAGCACATCCAATTTTCTGTTGACGATGGTTTAGCGACCCTAACTCTAAACCGCCCCGATAGGCTCAATAGTTTTAATGCTGAAATGCATCTTGAAGTGAAACAAGCATTTGAGCTTATTAAGCAAAATACAGACCTTCGTTGTCTTTTAATAACAGCTAATGGGCGCGGTTTTTGTGCAGGCCAAGATCTTAGCGATCGAGCCGTAAGTGTCGGTGATCAAGCTCCCGATCTTAGTATATCTATTGAAAAAAATTACAATCCGCTTGTACGAAACATTACCGGCCTCGCAATGCCTGTCGTATGCGCAGTAAATGGGGTGGCAGCCGGCGCTGGTGCAAACATAGCTTTGGCGTGTGATTTGGTTCTGGCCGCGAAGTCAGCAAGTTTTATCCAATCATTTAATAAACTAGGCTTAGTGCCTGATTCAGGCGGAACTTGGATGCTACCTAAACTAGTTGGCCATGCTCGTGCCATGCGTTTATGCCTATTAGGTGAAAAAGTGAGCGCCGACCTAGCCCTTGAAATGGGAATGATTGCGCAAGTCCATGAGGATGAAGAGTTACTTACAGAGGCAACGGAACTAGCAAGACAACTAGCCAAAGCTCCGACTTATGGTTTAGGCCTAATTAAGCAAGCAATTCAAGCATCGGCCAATAATAGTTTTGAACAACAGCTCGAACTCGAATGCAAGTTTCAAGGTATGGCTGGGCGCAGTGATGATTATCGAGAAGGCGTTGATGCATTTATTAACAAGCGCGCCCCTAAATACTCAGGTCGTTAATATGAGCGCTTCGCCTCTAAATTTCCAACGTCCAAATTAACTATCTGGCTGGTTTCTAGAAGGGTAATTTGCAGCGCAGTTTTGTATTAATAGTTTTAAAAAAGAACGTTAAAAGAACAATGAATCAAGCCTATATATGTGACGCGATCAGAACACCTATTGGACGATACGGCGGTAGTTTGTCTAGTATTAGAACCGATGACTTAGGGGCGATACCCATAAGCGCACTTATGCAGCGTAATGAGAATGTCGACTGGCAAGCGGTGGACGACGTTATTTTTGGTTGCTCTAATCAGTCAGGAGAAGATAATCGAAATGTAGCGAGAATGTCATTACTCTTGGCAGGCTTGCCGCAAAATGTAGCAGGCTTAACGGTAAACCGTTTGTGTGGCTCGGGACTGGATGCGATGAGTCTTGCAGCTCGTTGTATTAAAGTTGGCGAGGCCGAACTAATGATTGCCGGTGGCGTAGAAAGTATGTCGCGTGCGCCGTTTGTGATGGGCAAGTCCAATCTAGCTTTTGACCGTTCGCAAACCATGTTTGATACCACTTTGGGTTGGCGTTTTATTAATAAGCAGTTCAAGCAAAGGTTTGGTGTTGATACCATGCCGGAAACGGCTGAAAACGTGGCTGAACAATTTTCGATTAGTCGCGAAGACCAAGATAAATTCGCTTTGGCGAGCCAGCAAAAAACTGCAGCTGCTCAAGCGAATGGCTTTTTCGATGAAGAAATTATCTCGGTTTCCGTTCCTCAAGGAAAAAAAGCCCCTCTCACTTTTGAGCAAGATGAACACCCGAGAGGCAACACTAGTCTTGAAGGTCTGTCGAAGTTATCTACCCCATTTCGAGAAAACGGTACGGTGACCGCTGGGAATTCTTCCGGTTTGAATGATGGCGCTTGCGCTATGTTATTGGCTTCGCAGGGCGCTATTAAGTCTCACGCTTTAAAACCCAGAGCGCGAGTGGTCGCTTCTGCGGTAGTAGGTTTAGAACCACGCATTATGGGCTTCGGGCCGGCGCCGGCTGTCAAAAAAGTTCTTACTCTGAGTGGTTTATCGTTAGAGCAAATGGATGTTATTGAATTAAACGAAGCCTTTGCTTCTCAGGCCTTGGCCGTGACTCGAAATTTAGGTTTGGATGATGATGACGCTCGAGTGAACCCATATGGTGGAGCTATCGCCTTAGGGCACCCGTTGGGTATGTCTGGTGCGCGTCTTGTTAGCACTGCTATTAATCAATTGCATAGAACTAACGGACGTTATGCCTTGTGCACAATGTGTATTGGTGTAGGGCAGGGGATTGCCGCGATTATCGAGCGTGTTTAAGTAATATGGTGGTAGAACGCGCGATAGAGGAATTTTAATGACGGTACATTTGACACACAATAATCAAGATCTCGGTGAGCTCGAGCCGATAGAGAAAGCCACTATTGATGAGTTGCGCGCACTTCAAATGATACGCTTAAAATGGTCTTTGCAACACGCGTACGATAATGTTCCCTTTTACAAAAAAACTTTTGACGAGGCTGGGGTTCATCCAAACGATCTTGATACTTTGGATGATCTTGATAAGTTTCCTTTTACTGTAAAAAATGATTTGCGCGATAACTATCCTTTTGGAATGTTCGCCGTACCCCGTGAAAAGGTAGTTCGCATACATGCGTCGAGCGGTACTACTGGCAAGCCCACGGTGGTGGGTTATACGCGCGATGACATTGATGCGTGGGCGAATGTGGTGGCAAGAACACTGCGCGCGGCAGGGGGGCGACCTGGCGATATTTTGCACAATGCTTATGGTTACGGTTTATTTACCGGTGGCTTAGGCGCGCACTACGGCGCCGAGCGTTTAGGTTGTACCGTGGTGCCGATGTCAGGCGGCCAAACGGCCAAACAAGTGCAACTCATTCAAGATTTTAAGCCGCGCATTATTACCGTGACACCGTCCTATTGTTTAAATCTAATTGATGAGTTTGAAAATCAAAGCATTGATCCAAAGAGCTGTTCACTTGAAATTGGTATTTTTGGTGCTGAGCCATGGACTAATGAAATGCGCGCTGAAATTGAAGAACGTTTAGGTATTGATGCAGTAGATATTTACGGTTTGTCAGAGGTGATAGGACCTGGTGTTGCGCAAGAATGTCTAGACCGTAAAGATGGACCTAGCGTGTGGGAGGACATGTTTTATCCTGAAATCATTGATCCAAACACAGGTGAGGTATTGCCTGATGGTGAGTTGGGTGAATTGGTCTTTACATCATTAATTAAAGAAGCCATGCCGATTATTCGTTACCGCACCCGCGACCTTACTCGACTATTGCCGGGCACCTCTAGGCCGATGCGACGTATTGAAAAAATCACTGGCCGCTCCGACGACATGATGATCATTCGCGGTGTTAACGTGTTTCCAACTCAACTCGAAGAACAAATTTTAGCGGTCGAAGGCTTAAGTCCACATTATCAAATCGAATTACACAAAAAGGGTAATTTAGATTCGATCACGGTTAACTGTGAAGTAACTAACGATGTTGCTGATACGGCAACCATTGCCAAACAACTGCAAAAACGAATCAAAGATATGGTTGGTGTTTCGGCAGACGTAAATGTGCTTGGCCCGAACGCTATCCCACGTTCGCAAGGAAAAGCACAGCGTGTCGTTGATACTCGTTAGTTTCGTTGCAGGTTAAAGCTTAGTGCTCTAAAACGGCTCGAACGGACTTCTCAAAAATATCTACTATTTGATCAATCTCTGTGGTGGTGGTAACCAGTGGAGGAGAAAAAGCCACTGAGTCTACGCTTGGGAGAGGACGTGCGATTAAACCATTTTCATAGCATTGTTTGGTTACTTTCGCGGCCGTCTTTAACGTGCTATCTAAAAATGTCTTATTCCGAGCATCTTTCATCAATTGAACAGCGACCAACATACCTTTGCCGCGCACCTCACCAACGAAATTATCATCTTTGAAGCGCTTAAGGAGTTGTTCTTGAAAGTACGCTCCATTGGTAGCAGATAGCTGCACCAAATTATCGTTTTCTATAATGTCCAAATTTGCCAATGCAACGGCGGCACCAATAGGGTGGCCTGCATAGGTGTAGCCATGCGCAAAGTTGCCATACTTGGCCGAACCTTGTTTAATTACCTCCCATATTTGTTCTGTTATGAACGACGCGGATAAGGGAAAGTAACCGCTTGTAATACCTTTCGCTGTGGTGATCATATCCGGCTCAATGTTATATACATCACTGCCGAACCATGAGCCTAAACGACCAAAACCACATACCACCTCATCAGCAATAAAAAGGATCTTGTACTTTTTTGTAACCTTTTGCATTTCTTCAAAATAGCCCTGTGGTGGCGGTACGACACCGCCTGCACCTAAGATAGGTTCAGCTATAAATGCACCGATGGTTTCTGGGCCATGTTGTAAAATTAACTCTTCAAATTTATGCGCTCGACGCTTTGAAAATTCGAGTTCAGTTTCTCCTTCTAAGCTATGTCTGAAATAGTCCGGGGATTCCGTGTGTAAAACATCCTCGAGCGGTAGATTAAAGTCTTTATGAAATGACGCTAAGCCAGTCAAACTTGCGGTTGCGATTGAGGTTCCATGATATGACTGCCATCTCGAAATTATCTTACGTTTTTCAGGCTTACCTATTAGGTTGTGATAATACCAAACTAATTTCATTAGTGAGTCATTACCATCGGAACCACCGCTTCCGAAAAAAACCTTAGACATATTTTTTGGCGCGATTTTCAAAAGTCGCTCTGCGAGCTCTATCTGAGGTACGTTCGACATGCCAGTGAAGGTGTGGTAATAGCCCATATTGCAGGCCGCAGCATGCATAGCGTCTGCGAGCTCTTTACGACCGTAACCTACATTGACGCACCAGAGGCCGGCGACACCATCGATTACCTTATTGCCGTCCGTGTCTTGTAGGTAGATGCCATTACCTTTATCCATGATTCTTGAGCCGGTGTTGGCAAATTCATTAGCGTTAGTGGCGGGATGCAAAATGCTCTGTGCATCAATTTCTTTTAATTGCTCGCTATTTATGGTCATAGTTTTGTATTAGTGGTAATGGATAATAGGTAAGCATTAAGTAAATTAATACGGATAAGCTCCTCCCAATCATATTAACTAAGTAAGAAAAAATATTTTATTGATTAGCTCTACAAAATCGATCAATTATTGCATCTGAAGGCCAGATATAGAGAAATGATTCCGTACAGTGACGTTAACATACTCAGCGGAATAAGTTATTTTGTTAATCTTATGATCATAGTAAGACCGGTACAAACTTCGGATATAAATGAGGTGCTTGAGTTGGCTAAACAGGCCTACCCTGGTATGACGACTCTGCCACCAGAGCGAGATGTTCTTGAAGCTAAAATCGAAAATTCGGTGCGCAGTATTAATGATCGCCTGCTGGACGAAAATGATGCGACCTACTTTTTGGTGATGGAAGATATTAAATCAAAGACGATTATTGGAACGGCCGCGATCATTGCTTGCTTAGGCGCCAAAGACGATTTTTATTCTTACAAAATTGATCAAGTTGCTCATCGTTGTCGGGAACTTGATAAACGTAATGTTTTTCAAACCCTATCTTTGTCAAATCACTTCCAAGGCTTTGCAGAAGTCGCGACTCTCTATCTAAATGAGGACTTTCGTAAGAATGGCAATGGCAAGTTTTTAGCGCAGAGTCGATATTTGTTTATGGCGCAGTTTCGTGAGCGCTTTCCAAGCGATGTGATGGCAGACTTGCGGGGTTGTTTTGATGAACATGGCCGTTCGCCATTTTGGGACGCGCTGGGTAGTAAGTTTTTTGATATGGATTATGCTGAAGCAGATTTGTATAGCGGCACTAACGGCAATCAGTTTATATCTGACTTAATGCCTAAATATCCAATCTATGTAAACATGTTGCCGCATGCCGCTCAGCAAGTTATTGGTAAGCCAAACGTAGCTGGTGAAGCGGCTTTGAAGATGTTGGAAGCTGAAGGTTTTGCCTGGCATGGTTACATCGATATATTTGATGCGGCTCCGAGCGTTGATACTAAAATAGACGATATTGACTCTATCCGTACTAGCCAAACTTCTAGACTACTTGGGTCGATAGAGGATATTGATAAAAAGAACCTAGATAATGCCTTGAGTCAAACAGCGTTGGTAGCGAGCAACGACCTAGAGAATTTTATGGTCACCTCGACTGAACTTGTTATCGATAATGAACGTCACGGTGTGTGGTTACCGACTGAGGTGATTGACTGTATGAGTAAAAATACTAATGACCAACTCCGTTATTTGTTGAGGTAGGTTATGTCTGCGTACGAAGTTAATTTTGATGGTTTGATCGGTCCAAGTCATAACTATGGAGGTCTGTCACACGGTAACATTGCCTCAAAGAGTAATGCTTTAAAAATATCTGCGCCTAAAAAAGCCGCGTTGCAGGGTTTGCAAAAAATGCGTTATCTAAAAGCTCTAGGTTTAAAGCAAGGTATTCTTTTACCGCAGCAGCGGCCGCATTTACCTACTCTAAGGTCTTTGGGTTTCACCGGCACCGATAAAAATATAATTGAAAAAGCCTCTAACTTAGCACCAGAACTCCTAGCCTCTTGTTATTCGGCGTCAGCGATGTGGACCGCTAATGCGTGCACCATTTGTCCGAGTGCTGACTCTCGAGATGGCCGAATCCACTTTACCGCGGCTAACCTCTCAAGCATGTTTCATCGCTCCATTGAGCATAAAACAACGACTAAGCTTTTGGAGCATATTTTTGCCGATAAACGCTACTTTTGTCATCACCCAGCTTTAGCTTCCGGCCGTCATTTTAGTGATGAAGGTGCGGCTAATCACAATCGATTTGCAAACACTTATGGTGAGGCCGGCGTGCAGCTTTTTGTATTTGGACGTTATGCATTTCGAGCTAATAAAGTTGGCTCGGCAAAGTTTCCCAGCCGACAAACTTACGAAGCTTCCTTGGCAATCAGTCGTTTACACCAATTAGACGAAAGTCGACTCGTGTTTGTACAGCAAAACCCCAAAATTATTGATGCTGGTGCCTTTCATAATGACGTGGTGAGCGTCTCCAATCTGGATACCTTTTTCTATCATGAAGAAGCCTTTCTCAATAAAGAATCGATGCTCACTGAGTTGCAAACAAAGTTCGACAAGCAGTCAATGAAGTTGATCGAAGTACCCACTTCGAAAGTGTCTTTAGACGCCGCTGTCAAATCCTATTTGTTTAATTCGCAGTTGCTTAAATTGCCAAATCAAGATGGTATGACACTCATCGTGCCAATAGAAAGTAAAGAAAATGATCAAGTATATTCCTATTTGAATTGGCTTAAAGGGCAAGCCAACTCGATCAACGACGTGAGATATGTCGATGTGCGTCAGAGCATGAAAAATGGTGGTGGTCCTGCTTGTTTACGCTTACGAGTCGCTGTTAATGATGAAGAGCTATCCGCTATAAATCCTAAATTTATGTTAAACGATACAATGTTACATAAATTAGAAAAGTGGGTGAATCGCCATTACCGTGAACATATAGCGCCTGAAGATTTGGTAGATCCTGATCTTGCACAAGAGAATTTTACTGCACTAGATGAACTGACCCAGATTTTCGACCTAGGTGCTTTTTATGAGTTTCAACGATGAACTTTATTGAACATTCCTTAGCTAATCCTATCTCAAGCAACACCTTTTCTCGTGTCCTACACGATGGAACCCAATTAGAGTTAATAGATACTGGTGTTTTGCGTGTATCGCCGCCCGTTTCTGAGGGTTTACGAGTTGTTATTTCCTGTGGGGTTCACGGTAATGAAACCGCGCCGATAGAAATTGTAGACCAACTACTTATGGAAATAGAAAATGGTGATTTGCTTGTTAAACAAGAACTGTTGTTTATCTTGGGAAATCCACCGGCCGTGAATAGTGAAACGCGTTTTGTTGAAGAAAACCTGAATCGCCTATTTTCTGGTAAACATGATGATTCGACTTCACTAGAGTCGATCAGAGCCGCTAAGTTAGAGTCTTATGTTGAAGCGTTTTATGTAGAAAATAATCGTGAGTCTGAGCAACGATTGCACTATGATTTGCATACCGCTATTCGCGGCTCCGAGTTTACTAAGTTCTGTGTATATCCGTTTCTGCATAAACGTCGATGGTCTGAACCGCAACTTGCATTTTTAGAACATTGCGGAATACAAGCGGTGTTATTGTCAAATCAGCCCGCCAATACTTTTTCTCATTTTACCAGTCATACCTTCGGCGCTCATGCTTTTACTGTTGAGCTAGGCAAGGCTAGAAAATTTGGAGAAAACAAGCTGGCCGATTTTGAAGATGCGATCAAGGGGTTAAGAGCATTGATTAATGGACAAGAAAAATTTTCCAACACCCTTAAAAATATGAAGGTATTTCGCGTGGTTGAAGAGGTCATTAAGCGTAGTGAAAACTTTAAACTTCATTTCACTGACGATGCCAAGAACTTTAGCGAATTCAAAAAAGGCGCTCTTTTAGCTTCCGATGACGCTTATGAATATCGAACTAAACAAGACGGAGAACGATTCGTTTTTCCTATTATCAATGTGCCAATCGGTCAGCGAGCAATGTTGGTTGTGGCGCCCACTAAACTTTGATTAATTATGACAATGAAAACTAAAGTTTCCATCATAGGTGGTTCAGGCTTTTTATCTGCGGAACTATTTAGAAATCTCTTGCCGCGAGATGATGTAGAAATTCTTCGAGTGTCTAGCAAAGACCATATAGGTCAAAATATAGGTCAAGTTCATCGAAGTATGTACGGGCTCAGCGATCTAGTTTTAGAAGATATACCGCCAACCGAATGCGTAAAGGGTGCTGATGTCGCGTTTCTTGCTATGCCGCATATCATCACCGCTAAGGTGGCAATGGAACTCTTTGAAACTGGGGTAAAGCTGATCGATTTGTCAGGTGACTTTCGTTTAAAAGAGTTAAGCGATTACCAAAAAGTATACGCGCCTGAACATCCTTGCCCTGATCGTCTTGGCACCTTTGTTTATGGTATGCCTGAGCTCTATGCTGAGCAAATTACTGAAGCGCAATATGTCGCCAACCCAGGTTGTTTCGCGACTTGTATTGCTTCGTCATTGTTGCCCTTGGCACAACTAGGGTATTTGGCGAATAAAAACGTGAGTGTTGTCGCTATGACAGGTTCGAGCGGTTCAGGGGTGCATCCCCAAGCGGGCAATCATCATGCGATCCGAAGTAATAATATAAAAGCGTACAAAGTCTTTAATCACCAACATGAACCAGAAATCGTTCAAACGCTCAAGGCGGCCGGAGCGACTAGTTTAAAGCTAGATTTCGTGCCCGTATCAGCGCCTTTAAGTCGAGGCATGATGTCTATCGCTCAAATCGATATAACGGAGAGTGTTAATGAGGATGACTTGCGAAAAAGTTATCAAAATTATTTCGCGAACTTTCCACTTATTACTGTGCTCGATAAAGGGATGACGCCAGAGGTGGTTTCGGTTAAAAATACATCGCGGATAGAAATAGGTTTGGATCTTAAGGTCGATGAATCCGGTCGACGTACTTTGTGCGCAATTGCGGCACTCGACAATTTAATTAAAGGTGGTGCTGGGCAAGCTATTCAGAACTTTAATTTAATGACCGGTCATGACAATAGTTTTGGCCTATTAAACCCCGGAATGTGGCCCTAAATTGTAATGAGCTCGCAATCAAAAAAAGTCGCCGTAGTAAAAGTGGGTGGTGACATGCTATTAGAGAAAAGTGATCGATATGCCTTTGCTGAAAACTTAAACCAGCTGATAAGCCACGGTTGGAGTTGTGTAGTTTTGCATGGTGGTGGTCCGCAGATAAATCATCTACAAAAACTACAAGGGTTAACGCCCGAGAAAATAGAAGGGCGACGAATCACAAGTGAAGCCGATTTAAATGTTGTTAAACAAGGTTTGTGTGGCCAAGTAAACGTAGATCTTGTTGCAGCGCTCCTAGCTCAAAAAGTAAATGCATTTGGTTGCCATGGCGCTTCGGCCTTACTTCTTCAAGCAAACAAACGACCGCCTATGGAATTTGAGAATATAGGGCTGGTTGACTTGGGTGAAGTGGGTGATGTCGTTAAGGTTAATTCAGCGCTAATTGACGAACTCCTAGCGCTTGAGCTGACACCTGTTATAGCTTCTTTAGGTGTTGACCAAAGCGGGCAGGTTTTCAATATAAACGCCGATACCACGGCTGCTGCGCTTGCTAAAGCGATTAATGCTCAATTGCTTATTTTATGTACCAAAGTGGGGGGAGTTTTTGAAGATATTAACAATCCCAATTCACGTATACCTGAGATTACATCAAACCTGGCAAAAAAATTGATTGAAAATAAGATAATTACTGAAGGCATGATTCCAAAAGTAAACGAGGCATTATCTTTGCTTGACCAAGGCGTCAGATCTATCGCAATAGTAAACGCTAATCAAGCTGGCAACTTTGTTGCGCTAACTGACAAAAGATCGAAAGTGGGTACTCGCTTTATAAAAGATTAAAATCGAGATGTTCTAGGAGATTTGATCTATGCGGGTTGCCGCAAGATTTTTTTTAATCGATTTTATATTTTGTTCGACCGATCCGCCAAGCTTTAAAGCCACTGAGGTGGCAAGCATATCGATTACCGCCAAATGTATTATTCTTGATGTCATCGGCGTAAAAAGGTCGGTGTCTTCTGCTGTTGTGGCGTTTAGGACTATGTCGCATAACGTTGCCAATGGCGACGACTGCGAGGTGATACCAATTACCTGAGCCTTGCACTGTTTGGCTAACTCCGCATTAACAATCATTGGTTCGGTGCGGCCCGTGTATGAGATAAACACAGCAACGTCACGCTCGCTCATCATAGAGCACATCATTCTTTGATTGATAAAGTCGGTATGTGCAATCACAGGCATACCTAGGCGAAAAAATTTGTGTTGCGCATCCAAGGCAACAGAACTTGACGCACCCATACCAAAAAAATTAACCGTTTTGCACTTAGCGATAGAGCTTGCGGCGTCATTAAGCTTAGTCGGATCGATGCTATTGCCGAGCGATTGCACGCTGCTCTGAATCGATTTAAGAACTTTCTCGATCACGATTACGCTGTCGTCGGCACGATCCATATTCTCCAAAAAAAGTCGACTTCCAGAAGAAATTTCCTGTGCTAGTCGAAGTTTAAAGTCGGGATAACCA
The DNA here is from genome assembly GCA_964434375.1 of uncultured Gammaproteobacteria bacterium. Classification (GTDB taxonomy): domain Bacteria; phylum Pseudomonadota; class Gammaproteobacteria; order Arenicellales; family Arenicellaceae; genus Arenicella. The sequence goes on from CAYSUU010000002.1 coordinate 43,237, forward strand.
TCACACCCTAGTTTATGGCAAAAACGATTGACGGTTGGTTCGCTAACCTGTGCCGAGCTTGCAAGCGTGGCAATGGATTGGTGTATAACCGAACTCGGATTATCTAGAACAATGCTGGCAAGTTTCTTATCAGACTTGCTCAGACGCAGTGAATCGTCGTTCATTAGTTGTAACAAGGATGTTTGAACGTTCATTGTTTGTTGTGTAAGAAAGCTAAGTCTTCATAATTATGTAACTAAGTTTCAATAATAACGCACTCCGTTGATCGGATATATGGATTTCTATAAACCATTAAACCCGCATATTCTCTTTATCTAAATGTATTAACATTACATTTTAAGCAATTTTTTATTATTTAATGTAATTAAACTACATTCTTGATATATAATAACGTCATACTAATCGCTAAATATCGTCGTTTTTAACGAGTTTTGAAATTTAACTACAACGTGGTTGCTTATGTACCGTATCGCTATTAATGGTTTTGGAAGAATTGGGCGTAATGTTCTTAGGGCTCTTTATGAAGGTCAGAAGTCAAAGCAGCTCAAAATTGTTGCTATTAATGATTTAGGTGAAGCCTCGATTAATGCGCATTTGCTTCAGTTTGATACTGTACATGGGCGCTTTATGCACCAAGTACAGGTCGAAGACGGCGTTATAAATATTAACGGTGACCAAATTCAAGTATTGGCTGAGCGAAACCCGGCTAAGCTGCCATGGGCAGATATGGAAATTGACCTAGTGTTAGAGTGCACAGGCTTGTTTACTAGTAAAGAAACTGCGGGTGCCCATTTGTCGGCTGGTGCGTCTAAGGTATTGGTTTCTGCACCTGGTAAAGGTTTAGATGCAACGGTGGTTTATGGAGTTAATGATCAGGTGCTTAGTCATGCGGATAAGTTAGTGTCTAATGCCTCTTGTACAACGAATTGTTTAGCACCTATCGCGAAAGCTCTTAATGACACTTTAGGGTTAGAGAAAGGTTTGGCCAATACTGTGCATGCTTACACTAACGATCAACGACTCAACGATGTTTATCATACTGACTTGCGCCGTGCGCGAGCTGCCGCACATTCGATGATTCCTTCTAAAACTGGTGCTGCTGCGGCAATAGGCCTTGTAGTGCCTGAGCTCGAAGGACGTTTAGATGGGCTATCGGTTCGTGTTCCGACATTGAACGTTTCTTTGCTTGATTTAACCGTTAATGTTGCGCGTGATACTAGTGTGGAAGAAGTGAATAGTATTCTGCATAACGCCGCTAAACAGAGCAAAAATTCAATTTTTGAAGTGAACGAATTGCCGTTGGTTTCTAGTGACTTTAATCACAATCCAGCCTCAAGTATTGCTGATTTAACTCAGACTCGGGTTTTTGGCAACATGGTTAAAGTATTAGCTTGGTACGACAATGAATGGGGTTTTTCTAATCGCATGTTAGATACAGCAAGTGTCATGCTTAGCTTTGAAAACAAGGCAAGTAGCGGTAGTTGTTATCGTAAGTCTGCTTAAGTAGGCTGAAAAATTCGTGGAAGGGAAGCTTGAATAGCAAGGACGCTCCTTTCTATTGACGTTTTATGCGCCTTGATTAACGTTGTTGTATTTACAAATTAGTAAGCTACTATTTTTATTATGGTGGTCGTTTGTAAGGTGAATTGTCACTGTATAAACCACGCCTAAGTTCAGTTGTGAGCACTTGTATGTTTGAAGTCTAAAGACTAGAATCTTACTCGGAGAAAGCGGAACTGAATCTTGAAATCTCACTTAAAACGTGAGGTTTACTCAAGACTCGGAGAAACGAATTTTGTCGGTAAGCATTAATTGCGAACCAAAGAATGCGTTATTTGTATTGCGGTAACTAAGAGATACCGAAATGCAAAAAAGAGAGAAATAGGGCATAGCCCCCAATCCGCTAAGGATTATTTTTGTAAGACCTTAGCCTTTCGAAACGTGTTAAACAAAGAGACAAAATCATGGCTCAAACTCCGCTCCAAACTACCAAAACTATGGCTAATAACGCGCCCGATGGTTCTGCCTATTCGCCGCGTTCGCCGCAAAATCACACCATTCCGCTTGTCATTTTAACCACTTTATTTTTTATGTGGGGCTTCCTAACGGTCCTAAATGACATACTTATCCCGTTTTTAAAAAACGTCTTCGACTTGTCCTATACGCAAGCGATTTTAATTCAGTTTTGTTTTTTTACT
>CAYSUU010000002.1:45534-58295 GCA_964434375.1 uncultured Gammaproteobacteria bacterium
CGTCTTCGACTTGTCCTATACGCAAGCGATTTTAATTCAGTTTTGTTTTTTTACTGCGTACTTTTTTTGTTCTCTTCCAGCCGGCGTGTTGGTGAAAAAAATAGGCTATCAACGTGGTATTGTGTTTGGATTATTGCTTGCCGCGTTCGGTTGTCTTTTGTTTTTGCCAGCTGCTAACCTAACTTCTTATCCGATATTTCTTGCCGCACTTTTTGTATTGGCATCTGGTATTACACTTTTGCAAGTCTCGGCAAATCCATACGTCACATTACTTGGGCCTGAAAGCACCGCGTCGCGTCGTTTGACTTTAACGCAAGCGTTTAATTCACTTGGTACCGTGCTCGGGCCGCTCATCGGTGGCGCGCTTATTCTTTCAGCGGTTGCATCGGCCGGCGGTGGTGCGGGAGCGGTTAGAGTGCCTTATGCGGCCTTGGCTGTCGCTCTTATTGTGCTGGCGGTTGTTTTTATGTTTTTAAAGTTACCCACCGTACAACGTCAGCAAGATGAGCAAAGTAATCACTCAGTGATTCAATATAGACACCTTACATTGGGCGCATTAGCTATCTTTTTATACGTTGGTGCTGAAGTGTCAATTGGAAGTTTTTTGATCAACTTCATGGGTCAAGAGCACATAGCCGGAATAGAAGAAGCCGAGGCTGCGAAGTATGTATCCTATTATTGGCTTGGGGCTATGATCGGGCGCTTTGTGGGAGTTGCTTTGATGTATCGCTTTGCGGCCAATACCATGTTGGCGTTTAATTCGGTTGGCGCTGTGATTTTGCTTTTGTTTGCGATAATGAGTCAGGGGACAATCGCTTGGATTGCATTGATCGGGGTTGGAATATTTAATTCTTTGATGTTCCCGACCATTTTCAGTCTTGCCATTACAAAACTTGGACCCTTGGCAAGTCGGGGTTCGGGTGTGTTATGCATGGCTATTGTGGGCGGCGCATTAATTCCATTGTCGCAGGGAGTTCTGGCTGACTCGGTTGGCTTACAGCTCTCGTTTTGTTTACCGCTAATTTGCTATCTTTATATTCTTTTCTATGGACTCAAAGGGTTTAGTCCAGCGGGACCGAAAATCTAGAAAAACGTCAAAAGCCTATGACCGTCTGAAAGACAGAGCACGACGTATTTCTAGTTCATAATTTGATTTTTTCTTGTGCGTAAATGCTTGCACCAACAAGCCCCGGGTTGTTATGTGTGATTAACCAGCTTGGTGTCTTCTCTAACATTGATCGGTGCCGGCCCTTATTTTCAAAGCCGGCTCGAAACGAACTATTTTTGAGTTCTGTGGGATAGCGTTGAGCAATGCCGCCTGCAATATAAATGCCGTCTAGCGCGCCGAGGGAAAGTACCACATCACCGGCGATTTGGCCTAAAATTTCAAAAAATAAATCGATGGCTTGTTGGCATATTTTATCTGTTTTTTTGGTTCCGCCAATGGCGATATCGGCTGCTGTTAATTGAGAATTCTGGTGTGCATGAATTTCACATAAAGCATTGTAAATGTTAACTAAGCCAGGGCCTGATAAGAGGCGCTCTCTCGATATGCGGTTGTCGAACTCTTTATGCAAATAATTTAGAACCTGGTTTTGTAAAACACTTTCAGGTGCAAAGCCAACGTGTCCCGCTTCCGTGACTAAGGGAAACGTAACTCCATTTCTACGACATAGACCGGCTATGCCAAGCCCACTGCCGGGGCCAATAACACCAATAGTAAAGTCATCGACCTTATTTCTTAAGTTGACCTGGTTTTGGGTATCAAGCCCTAATAGATCGTCATCCGTTAAACTAGCAAGACTCAAGGCGATTGCTTCGAAGTCATTAAGAATATGTGTTTGATGGCAGTCATATCGTTGCGCGAGGTTCGGCGCATCGATGTGCCAATGGCTATTGGGGAACGTTACGGTTTGCCTAACCACAGGACCAGCGACGGCGAAACAAATTCCGGATAACTGCTCGATCTTCTCGGTTTGAAGATAAAGATCAAGCGCTTGGTAAATATCTTCAAACTCACCACATTGTAGTGTGCGCGCCTTAAAAAAGAATGGAGGCGCACTTTGTGATAAGGCAAAACGCGCATTAGTTCCACCTATGTCGGCAATTAAAGTCGGATATTTAGCCATTAAAGTCTCTTACTAACTTAAAAACATCGTTTCATAACGATTTAAAAATTATTTTTTCTTAGCCAACTAAATGTAATAAATAAACATTTAATTGAGAAAACATGATGATTTATGCAAATATTGTAACTTAATTACATAAATTATGGTACATTCTATCAGCATTAATACACCGCTATTAGTACATCATAGGTGCTTTAAAGAAAGCTATGCTTGAAATCTGCAATATTGTTATCGTTGGCGGCGAAGGGGATTTAGCATTCCGTAAGTTATACCCTGCGCTTTACAGTTTACATAAAGAAAATTTGTTGGCAGAAAGTACCAAAATTGTAGGTTTTGGTCGCGGCAGATATGAGCTTGAAGAGTTTATTAATCAAATGCATACATGGACGCAAGCGAGTGATTACATAGAAAGTGTTGACCCATCGACTTGGAAGAGTTTTAGCCAAAGAGTCATCCAATTTATCGGTGACGCAACCAGCCCTGATGACTTGATGCGACTGCACCAGGAGCTTGAATGCGAAGATATGATATTTTACTTATCTACTCCGCCATCAATTTTTGCGCCAATATGCGAAGCGATGAGTAAAGCCAAAGTAGTGACCAAAGGAACTAGGGTTGTGGTTGAGAAGCCTTTGGGAAATTCACTCAAGTCGTTTAATTCTATCAATGAAACGCTTTATCAAGTTTTTGAAGAGCGCCAGATTTATCGAATCGACCATTACCTAGGCAAAGAAACGGTTCAGAATTTATTAGCTTTACGTTTTGCTAACATCTTTTTAGAACCCTTGTGGAATCGTAATTATATAGATCATGTGCAGATCACTGTGGCAGAAAGCGTTAGCGTTTCCGGGCGGTGGAATTATTACAATGAATCGGGCGCTTTGCGAGATATGGTTCAGAACCATTTATTGCAATTAGTATGCATGGTAGCGATGGAGTTTCCCGCGCGTAATAAAGCTGATGATATTCGCGATGAAAAGCTAAAAGTGATTCGCAGCCTCAAGAAAATCGATGATAAAGACGTGGGTTTAAGAACAGTTCGTGGACAATATGCTCGAGGCGTTATTGATAGTAACTTGGTACCAAGTTACCTTGAGGAACAAGATGCAAATGCCAATGAATCTGATACCGAAACGTTTGTGGCAATTAAAGCCGAAATAGAAAATAATCGTTGGCAGGGTGTTCCATTTTACATTCGAACCGGTAAGTGCATGGAACGTCGATACTCTGAAATTGTCATTCAGTTCAAACCTGTGGCATTTAAGTTTATAGCTAGCCATACAAGTCACGCTAACCAATTGGTAATTCGCTTGCAGCCTAACGAGGGTATTCAAATGAAATTGATGAATAAAGTACCAGGCTTAAGCGAACAAACTCGAATTCAAAATGTTAATTTAAATTTGTCCTTTGAAGAGGCGTTTGAAGATCACCGCAGTCCTAGTGCATATGAGCGATTATTGTTAGATGTTACCCGTGATGACCAGACACTTTTTATGCGCTCTGACGAACTCAAGGGTGCTTGGCAATGGGTTGATGGAATTTTAGACGGCTGGGCAACAACAGGCCAAAAACCAGAACAATATAAGGCGGGGTCATCCGGGCCAGATGGTTCGCTCGGTTTAATGATTAAAGATGGCCGTAAATGGGCCGCTTTCGCTGAGGATTGAGATTATGAATGTCATATTCAATACACGTAACGACCCCTTACAGCTCGCTGAACACTTAGCAAATGATGTTTCAGATCGTATTAACAAGAGCATTGCTCGCAATGGCCGTGCTGTAGTAGCTTTATCTGGGGGCAGCACTCCTAAACCGTTTTTTGCCGCGCTTGCTAAAAAAGACATTGATTGGTCACGGGTGATTATTACCTTGGTTGATGAACGTTGGGTTGATGAAACCCATGAGCTTTCTAATGCCGCATTTATGCGTCGTCATTTATTGAATGCACTTAATCCAAGAGTACGCTTTGTGCCGTTATATTTTTCTCTGGGAAAAGTAGAAGAATCATATGACATGGTGCTTAAAAATTATTGCGAAGCTACTGAGTCGACTACTCAAGCCCCAAGAAACTTTGATGTTGTGGTATTGGGTATGGGTAAGGATGGTCACACGGCTTCATTTTTTCCGGACGCAGATAATATCAATGAACTTGTTGATATAAAAAATAATCGGCCTCTGCACGCTTGTCATTCTCCGACTACGCAAGTGCAACGTATCACTTGGAGTATTAAAATGTTGTTAAACTCGTCCTTTTTAGTCTTGCACTATACCGGCCAAGAAAAAAAACAGGTCTTTGATAGAGCAAAGACGGCCGGTAGTCATACGGAGCTTCCAATTCGCAGCGTGATTTTTCAAGATCATGTACCACTTAACGTCTATTACGCGGACTGATGATGAAACTCAAGCAGATAACTCAACGAGTCATTGAGCGTAGTAAGGATTCGCGTGCTATGTATTTAAAGTTGGTTGATGAGATGCGCAATCAACCACCGGCTCCTGATCGTCTTTCGTGCAGCAATTGGGCACATGTTGTGGCTGCCGAATCTAAGCAAGACAAGAAAGCAATCCCTGCTGGGCAAGGTGCTAATATCGGTATCGTTACTGCTTACAATGATATGTTGTCAGCACACCAACCATTTGCTAATTATCCCGCTAGCATTAAGTTGACCGCCCGAAGTCTCGGCGCGACGGCGCAAGTGGCAGGTGGAGTGCCGGCGATGTGTGACGGCGTAACTCAAGGACAGCCAGGAATGGAATTAAGTTTATTTAGTCGTGATGTCATTGCTATGGCGACGGCTGTTTCATTGTCTCATGACGTTTATGACGGTGTTATGTGTCTCGGCGTATGCGATAAAATTGTACCTGGTCTAGTTATTGGTGCTTTGCAGTTTGGTCATTTACCAGTCATGTTTGTTCCCGCTGGTCCTATGCCATCGGGTATTCCTAATAAAGAAAAGGCTATAGCGCGGCAAAAATATGCTAGCGGTGAGATTGATAAGGAAGCTTTGCTGGAAACCGAATCTGCTTCTTATCATAGTGCGGGGACATGTACCTTTTATGGTACGGCAAACACCAATCAAACTTTGATGGAAGCCTTAGGTCTACAGTTAGCTGGAACTTCATTTATAAACCCTGGTACTGAACTCAGAAAAGCGCTAACTAAAGAATCGGTTACTCGTCTATTGAATCAAACCAAAAAGGGCAGTCAATATACCCCCATTGCTGAGGTAGTTACTGAGCAATCGGTGGTCAATGCCATGGTGATGATGATGGTTACCGGAGGCTCAACAAATTTGACTTTGCATCTGATCGCGATGGCAAATGCAGCGGGTATAAAAATAAGCTGGCAAGACATGGATGAGATTTCAAAACTTACGCCGTTGCTTGCTAAAGTCTACCCAAATGGCGAAGCCGACGTAAATCACTTTGAACAAGCTGGTGGGCTCGCATTCTTAGTCCATCAACTTCGTAATGTAGAGATGCTCAATGAAGATGTGGTTAATGTGATGGGGCAGGGATTAGACTCTTATACGCGAAAGCCGTTATTTGATGAGCAGAAAAAATTGACCTGGGGCGAGCCGATTGCCCAATCCGCTGATGCAGAAATTTTAACCAGTTTTGATACACCATTTGCGCAAGAAGGTGGTATATCGTTGCTCCAAGGCAATCTCGGCCAAGCTGTGGTTAAGGTTTCAGCGGTCGATGAATGCTATCAAACGATCACCGCGCCGTGTAAAATTTTCGAAACTCAAGATGCTTTTAAAATGGCTTTTGAAGCCGATGATTTAAATTGTGACCATATTGCTGTTCTGAGATTTCAAGGCCCTGCTGCAAATGGGATGCCAGAGCTTCACAAATTGACCCCGTATTTAGGTATTTTGCAAGATAAGGGTTATAGGGTGGCACTAGTAACAGATGGCCGAATGTCTGGTGCGTCGGGTAAGGTGTTGGCGGCCATACATCTTAGCCCAGAAGCAAAAAAGGGAGGACTGATTGCTTATCTAAAAGATGGCGATAGGCTCACCATTGATTGCAAAACTGGGCAACTCAAAAGCGAGATCAGTGACAGTGACCTTCGTAAGCGTCAGCCAGCTAGCCAAGCCCAAACATCTCAAACTCTAGGGCGAGGTTTATTTAATACAATGCGCGAAGCCGTAAGTGATTCTACTTTTGGTGCATCAATTATCGATTAATATTATTTCTATTAAAAACTATGCAAAAACAGAAAAAACTAAGCGACTTACTCGGTGGGCAAAAAGTTGTTCCGGTGGCGGTTATTGAAGATGAGTCACAAGCATTAGGTTTGCCGAAGGCATTGCTCGACGGTGGCGTAAGGGTCATTGAAATTACCCTTCGCAGTGATTATGCATTGATTGCAATTGCTAAAATCAAAAAAGAATTTCCTGAAATGATGATCTTAGCCGGGACCGTATGTTCTGCTGAACAAATGATCGCTGCTGTGCAAGCCGGCGCGGAAGGTATTATCAGCCCAGGTTTTACTGAGGCGCTCGCCAAGCAAGCTCAAAAATTAGATGTGCCATATTTGCCGGGGGTAGCAACGGCTTCTGAAGCCCTCTTAGCGAGCCAATATGGTTTAACCGAGTTCAAGTTATTTCCGGCTGATATTGCAGGAGGCGTGAGCGCCTTAAAAGCTTTTTCGGGCCCGTTTCTTGATTTTAAATTTTGTCCTACCGGAGGCGTTAATAAAGACAATTATCTAGAGTTCTTAGCGCTAGATAACGTGATGTGCGTTGGTGGAAGCTGGTTAGCGCCTAAGCAAGCGGCTCGCGCAGGAGACTGGGACGCTATTTCACAACTTTGTAAAGACGCGCTTGCCGGATTGACTTAGTTTTAAATCGGTGATTTAGGCAGTCTCTTTCAAATTGTCTTCGCGATATTGACTCGGAGTTCGGCCAACTAGTTTTTTAAAGAAGGTATTAAACGTGGCTTTGCTATTGAAGCCGCAGTCGGCCATTAGATCAATCATGGTTTTATCTTTGTGTAATGGGTCCGCTAACTGTAGCTTTGCCTCTTCAACTCGATAGTGATTTACAAATTCGAAAAAGTTCTGTTTAAACTGTCTATTGATGGTGGTTGATAAGGTGCGATTAGGCATGCCCAATTGTCGAGCTAAATGTTCGAGGGTTAATATTTTTGCAAGATACGGTTTGTTCTCTTCCATATGATCCGTTATTCGCTTTACGAGGATCGGGTCTACATCAACTTTTTCTACATTTTGATTTTCTTTATCAACACTCTCACGCGACTCCACGCCCTCAAAAATAGATGAGCGTCTTAGGCTGAAGAAAATAAGCGCACTAACTAATAAGAACGCAGTGTAATTGCCTACAAGTCCCATAGAGCCAAAGTCGACGTCAAAACCAAACTGCGTATTCAGGATAACGGCAATTGATGGGCGGGATACTCCCTTAGACTAGAGCCAGATCTGTCCAAAAGGTTCTGACGACGTACAGTTTATGCTTAACGACGCTGTCGGCCCTCTTTTTAGATTTAACGACTAACTGTCTTGTTCAAGTAAGTGGGCTAAGGGAAAGCCCGTAAATTTTTTAATTTTTGAAAGTATGCAGGTGCTTGATATGTTTTTAATCGAAGCGTTGTGCATAAGACGGTCGGTTACCTCTTTATAATCGTCGACATCACGACAGATAAATCGCGCAAGATAATCAAATGCTCCTGATACTTCATAGCATTCGATAATCGTTTGTTCGTCGCTTACGGCCTGTTCGAATTCCTTAAATACAGAGGTTGAATGCGAGGTTAAACTGATTTCGGCTAAAAACATGACGTGATCACATACTTTGCTTAGGTCAATGTTAGCCGCGTAGTTCAAAATCACTTTGTCTTGTTCGAGCTGCTTGATTCTTTTGTGGCATGGGCTAGTAGATATGTTCGCCGTTTCCGCTACTGTTGATATAGGCAGTTTGGCATTGGTTTGCACAGCCAGTAGTATTTTTTTGTTTATAGAGTCGATTTTACTGTTCATTGAATTAATAAGATCAGAAAAGTTTTGATCAATTACGCGAATGTTAACTTAGATTGAAGTGTGATTAAGTTAATCGATTTAGCGTTTAAATTACTCCGAGAGACTTAACGATAAGGCGTAGGCCCAAGCCGCTAGTAAAGAGAATCACGGCGCATGCAAGGATGTTGGCAAGCTTACCATTTACATGTTTGCCTAAGAGCTTTTTGCGATTCAGAGCATATAACAGAAAGCAGGCGATAATTGGCAATAATAAGCCGTTTGCGAATTGAGCCAATAAAATAAGCTTGATCGGTTTAATTCCATAAAGAGCTAAAGCGCCCCCGATCAATAAAATGCTGATACTAATGGCTTTAAAGTAAAATGATTGTTCACCACCTTTAATGCGCAGTATTTCTGTTAATGCGAAACCGGTCGCCAAAGGCGCAGTAATTGCACTACTAAGGCCTGCTGCTAGCAGTCCAATACCTAGCAAATATTTAGACAGTGCACCAAATAAGGGCTCAAATTGCACGGCCATATCTGCGGCGCTTTGCACACTAAGTGCATTGCTGTAGATACTGGCTGCGGCCGTAGAGCAAATCAGTATTGCTATTAACCCGCCAAGCCCAATCGAGACAATCGTATCTGTTCTGGCGGCGCTGAGGTTTTGCTCACCACGCCATCGATTTTTTGCTGCAGAGGCATGTAAAAACAAGTTATAGGGCACAACTGTAGTCCCGATTAATGCAATTACGGTAAGAAGGCTGCCATCGGGAGCGCTGGGAGCGAACATGCCACCAAGTATGTCTAGAAGTTGCGGTTGCACAACGAAAAAAGTGAGCACAAACGCCAAGCCCATAATTACAACAAGGCCAACCAAAACTTTCTCTATGTCTTTGTAAGAGCCGCGTACTAATACACCTATAGCGAAAACTGTCAGGATCACGACAGCTATTTTTGATAGCGACGAGTGTTGCCCAAAAATAGCTTCAATGCCTAAGGCGCCACCAGCTAGGTTGCCGGCTTCATAGGCCGCATTTCCGCCATAAAGTGCAAATAGTAATAGCCCAACTAAAGGCCACTTGAATGCCGAGTTTTCTAATTCTTTTACTAGAGTCTCACCTAGTCCTTGTTGAGTGACAGTGCCTAGTCGTGCGCTCATTTCTTGTAAAATGATGGTAGCTAGCGTTGCAAATAACAAAGCCCAAAGCAATGCATAACCGTAATTAGCGCCAGCCAAAGTGCAGGCTGTCACCGTTCCAGGTCCGATAAATGCGGCCGCTACCAAGACGCCAGGTCCGAGTTCTCGATACTTTTTAAGATTGCTGACTTTGCTAAACATAGCGAGCTTTTAATACGTGAATGATCTCTTTTTAGTATAGTTTGTTTTGATCATAACGTGCGAGTGTATAGTTCTTATCGAACTCTGATAGTGTAAATAAAATGTTAGGGGAGTGAGCGAGAAGACTTAAGCTGGCGATGGACTACCAAAAAAACATTCTCTATTTGACTAGTACTTGCCTTACTATGTGATCTTCCGTTCATAAAAGAGACTTAAATTTAATGAGTAAAGATGCACAACAGGTTTGGGATTATCCAAGGCCTTTTGTTATTGAGCACATAAGCACGGCGGACGAGATAGACGGTTATGGCCACATTAACAATAGTGTGTATGTTCAATGGATGGATCGCTGCGTGTGGCAGCACTGTGAGTCAGTGGGTTTGTCATTTGATGTGTGCCAAAAGATCGGTAAAGGCTTCGCAGCCATACGCCATGAAATTGATTATCTTAGAGCGGCTTACGAAAACGAAAAAGTTTTAATCGCAAATTGGGTGACTTTGAATGACAATAAGTTACGCGCTGAACGGCGCTTTCAAATCATAAGAGTTGATGGCTGGTTGACTTTGCTTAGAGCGCGCAGTAAATATGTGTGTACCGATTTAAAAACAGGTCGGCCATGCAGAACACCCAATGAGTTTAAATCTGGTTTCGGCGTATTAGATGAAGTGGCAGCTAGCTTAAACGACCTCGATTAGGGCATTCAAATTATACAAACATGTCGTTGCAACGTCTTATGCGTATGACGCCACGTACATAAATAACCCTACATCCCTTTGTAGTAGAGGCGTAAATATTGCTTTATTTGTGCGAAATAAGCTTGCCTGAATTGTGGTTTTATATAACTATATGAACAACTATTCTCCTTTTTGTTAGTTTGATCAACCTATACTTACAGAAAAATATAACTTTTCGACATAATTGACCGAGGTGTTTGGTGTCTTAAAGGTGGAAGGAGGCGATGACTATCGTAAGGGTAAATCGGATATGGATGGATATGGAAGGATATGGAAGGACGTGTTCATGACAAGATCCGGCTAATTCAGTTAAACAGTTAGAAAGCTTCAACCGCCACCAACTGCGGCAAGTTTTTTTATTGTTGGGTGGAAGAGCTTGAGTCGGCTAAAGGTGATAATAGACTAAGAGAATATGTGTTCCGGGGGGAGCAGCGGCAGGGCTGGGTACAGTGAATATAGAGGTATTCTAAAATTGGTTCACCAAAGTGTAGATATAACGCATTGGTGAAGCTGTACCCAGCCGTAATTGATTGTGTTACGCCGCAGTCATGCTTAGTTGCGTGATCTACGTGTTAACAAAGCTACTTTTATTTTTGTTAGAAAAGTAAAGGCTTTAAAGTAGGCCTTAGTAGCATTAATACATGGACTTGTATTTTTAGGTCGTAACTACCTTTGTTCTATGTTGTACTAATATTAAGTTACAAATCCATAGAAAAATTTAAAACATGGGCCAATCTACTCACACCTATTTTGATGACCCGCGTAACCAAAACATTCTTATAAATATAAATGGTGAGCTAATCCCGCGAGCTGAGGCTACGGTGTCGGTATTTGATTCGGCGTTTATGTTAGGAGATGGTATTTGGGAAGGCTTACGAGTTCACAATGGCAAGGTCGCATTTTTACAAACTCATTTGGATCGACTTTGGCAGGGAGCAAAAGCTTTAGATTTTGATCCCGGTATTAGTCAGCAAGAATTGCGTGGACGTATAGCGCAAACGATTAAAGGCAATCAGATGTTAGACGGTGTGCATCTGCGTTTAATGGTGAGCCGTGGTACTAAATCAACACCCTATCAAGACCCGCGGGTTACGATTTCGCCACCTACCATTGTTATTATTCCGGAATATAAGGAGGTGCTTAGAGAGACCTCTACCCGTGGCATTGATTTGTACACCGTACATGTGCGACGAGGTTATCCCGATGTGCAAGACCCTAAATTAAATAGTCACTCTAAGATTAATTGTATTGTCGCCTGTATTCAAGCAGCTAAAGCTGGTGCCGCTGAAGCTTTGATGTTGGATCCTCATGGTTTTGTTGCAACTTGTAATAGTACTCATTTTTTCATTGTTAAGAACGGTAAGGTTATTACCTCGACGGGCCAGTTTTGTATTGAGGGTGTGACGCGTGGTTCGGTACTGAAGATTTGTGAAAACGAGAGTATTCCAACGGCGCAAACTAACTTTTCTTTAACCGACGTTTATAGTGCTGATGAGGCGTTTGTTACTGGCACTTTTGCTGGCATTGTTCCTGTGGTTGAAATTGATGGTCGTAAAATCGGTGACATTGATTTAGATGCGGATGATCGGCGTGGCGTGATGGTTAAAAAACTACAAGGGCTTTATCAAAAATTAGTGCTGAGGGATTGTCAGTAATATGAGTGCGCGGTCTAAAATTACCCGAATAGCAATGTGGTCTGGGCCAAGAAATATATCTACCGCAATGATGCGAGCTTGGGAAAATCGACCAGACACTTCGGTGGTAGATGAACCATTCTATGCTTGCTATTTAACGGCTACTAACATTGTGCATCCCATGCAAGATGAAATATTGGCGAGTCAGTCAAGTCAATGGAATGAAGTTATAAATAAAACGTTGAATCAAACGTTAACCACAGGCAAGTGTATTCAATATCAAAAGCACATGACTCATCATATGGTTGCCGACATTGACGAGGAGTGGTTTGCTAGTGTTTCACATGCATTTCTAATCCGTCACCCGGCTGCGGTGGCGACCTCATATTCGCATAAGCGAGAGTCTCTTACGGTTGACGATATAGGCTTTAAACGACAAAAAGAGTTGTTTGATATGGCGTGTCGCTTAGGTCAAAAACCGCCAGTAATCGAATCAACGTCGGTGCTCATGCACCCAAGTAATACGCTATCGGCGCTTTGTCGCACCTTGCGTGTTCCGTTTGATAGCAATATGTTGACTTGGCCTGCAGGAAAACGCGATAGCGACGGTGTTTGGGCACCACATTGGTACGAGTCGGTGGAGCAATCCACAGGTTTTAGACCTTATAAAGAAAAAGCGATTGAGCTTACCGCCCATCAAAAAAACATTGTTGATGAGTGTTTGCCGTATTACCAAGCTATGGCGGAGCATGTTACCGCGCTATGACCGTTTTAAAATTTAGTTTAATTATATATAACTTTACACATAATTAAACTAAATGGTGTAGTACACCTATAATAAGTACAGAGTTCAACACCATTCTTGAGTTGCTGCAGGCTTTTCTTGATGAGCAAACTTGCATAGACCATCTTACTGCATTGCGTTGGGAAGATGGTAAT
>CAYSUU010000002.1:58395-217003 GCA_964434375.1 uncultured Gammaproteobacteria bacterium
CTTTTCAGTGTAAACATATATATAGTTACCAAAATTTATTTTGAATCCATTAGAGTTAAATATGCATCTAAATAAGGAAGACACAAAATAGAGGAAAATATGATGCGGTTATTAATGTTGGTCTTACTGTTCTTTTCGTTTATCGCCAAGGCCGATGATTGTTCTTATTCACGAAAGATAGAGCGCTCAATCGATATTCCCGAGTTGACTAGTTTGAAGGTATTAGCCCGCGCTGGCACTTTGAAAATTATTGGCGACAAGGGTAGCGACGAGATTCGAATCGATGCAAAGCTGTGCGCGAGTCGTAAAAAGAACTTAAAAAAGATGGACGTGCTTTTTACTAATAACGGACAACTTGGAATACTCAAAACTGATATTCCAGACTCCAATGGATTATGGTTTTCCGGCACCAATAGTATTGACCTGTCAATTAAAGTGCCTGAGAGAATGGTGTTAGACGTAGACGATTCCAGTGGGTCAGTGCTTATTCAAGACGTAGCGGCCTTGAAAATAGTTGATTCCTCCGGTTCTTTATCGATAAAGGGCGTTGCTGGAGACCTCGGGCTAAGAGATAGTTCAGGCTCGATCGATATTGACCAGGTGGCAGGTTCGGTGGTACTGAGCGATAGCTCTGGGGGGATATCTATTACTAATGTCAGTGATGACGTTTTGATAAAAGGAGATAGCTCGGGTTCGATTCTTGTAAAAAACGTGGGCGGCGACTTTGTCGTTAATCAAGATACCTCTGGTTCTATTTCGGCAATAAATATTGGACGTCACTTTTGGGTAAGACGAGACAGCTCGGGTGGCATCAATTATAAAAATGTAGGTGGTAAGGTCGACATCCCTAAAAAATAAGCTAAGTTTGTTTGATAGACTGCGGTTCTGGTTGAAGGCGACTCATTGGCGAGCCTCCATAATTTATAATCTCTATTTTGCTACTTTTATTTTAGATGCACGAGCCAAAACGATTGGATAATCAAGCTTACTTAAGCTCTGATGATATTGAAATCGTCATTTCGGCGGAAAATAATTTGTATTGTGCGTGGCAGAGCCTAGTTTCGCATTATTCTTGTGTGAAGAACCTCAATATTACGCCACTGATTGTTGTACACGGTTTTCCGCATGAGCCACTCCACCGACATTATGTGACTTTACTTGAGCACGGCGGACGGATTCAGCGCGTGCTTAATTATCGCAGTGTGGGTAGTGCTAATTACGCGCCCAGAAACACGGCTGCAACCTTGTTGAACGTTAAAACCGAAGCGCCTTATATTATGTTGTGCGACACCGATTTTTTGTTTTTAAACCCGATCTCGCGCGAAGTATTACCTAAGAGTGATAATGAAATAACATTTGATGAAATTTCATTTATGACAGTGGATAGGGAGGCGCGCGCGAGCTTAATTGAACCAGCGAAAAAAGCTGGGCTCGATATCGATAGACTCGCTTCGTTTGCTAAGGTTGGTGGCGCAGTGCCGCATTTTATTCCCACTCATTTAGCAAAAACGTTGGGTGCCGATTGGCTTCGTTGCATTGAGTATTTTGCTACGTCGCGCCATCCTATATTTTGGCTCGCTTCTATGTGGGCGCTGGTATTTGCGGTTCAACGTCTAAAAATTTCTTGGTCGATTACTGATATTGCAATTACAGATTCAGGCCGAACGGAGATGATCGATGTCCATGCAAAAAGAGCGCCATCGATACTCCATTATTCTTATGGTAATCAATATTTTAATAAACGTAACTATTCGCAAGCTGACGTCACTTTGTTTTCTTCATTGTGGAACATCAGAGCACCCGAAGGCAGTATGAGCGAATTTATTTGCGCTTATTTAACTGAAGTTAAGTGCAGCTACGACATTCGTTATTCGTTGCTCGATAGACTGCGGGCGTCTTTCAACTATTTTTCACCACAAACCATTAAGCAGCGCTTAAGGCACGCTGTTAGTTATTTCAGCGAAACTAAGGTCCGTTAGTAGCCTTGAATTGTTATAAATAAGTGTTTTCAATATAGAGCGGCTCTGCTTTAATCGAGTAAGCTTCGGTATGAGCTTTGATCGAGTTACATTCAACCACCGATATCCATCAACAAAATTTAAGTTATGCGAATGATAAAGAAAATGTGTTTAATGGCTGTATGGTCTACAGCAATTGTACTAAATCAGAATGCGTTTAGTGACGACGATAAGGTCGACCCCAGAAAATTCACTTCGGAGCGGATTTTTGATTTGGAGTATGCAGCTTCTCCTCAAATCTCGCCGGACGGTAAAACGATTATTTATACGCGTCGCTCCATGAATAAGTTTACCGATACTGTGATGAGTGATTTGTGGTCTTTGGATATGGGTTCGGGCGCACATCGCCCACTTCTTTCTGGGCAAGGTTCGAGTTCGTCAGTGCGCTGGTCGCCCAGTGGTGATAGATTGGTTTATCTTACTTCGGTCGACGGTAAACCGAGTTTACGAGTACGCTATCAAAATACAGGAGAGAGTTTTTCTCTTGCGCAATTAACGCAAAGACCGAGCGCGCCAAATTGGTCGCCAGATGGAAAGTTTATCGCGTTTTCGATGTTAGTGCCTTCGCAGTCGCCGTCTTTTGCAAAGCCGATTAGCGCACCTGAAGGTGCACAGTGGTCTAAACCTGTCCGAGTATTCGATGATTTAACGATTCGGTTTGACGGAGCGGGTTATTTGCAACCCGGTACTCAACATATTTTCGTAGTGAGTTCTCAAGGAGGAACACCGCGCCAAGTTACCTTTGGCGAGAATGATTTTAGAAATCCAGATTGGTTAAATAATAGTGCTTTGGTTGTTCAAGGCAATGATGTCGAGCACCCGGAGCTTGACCCAATTGAAAGTGAGCTATACAAAGTATCACTGGACGACCTTGCGCTCGAACAGCTGACTGAACGAGACGGTCCTGATCATAGCGCTGTGGTTTCTCCAAATGGGGGGTTAATAGCGTATCGTGGCTACAACGACGAGCTAAAGGCGTATCAACAAACTGATTTATACATCATGAAAGCGGATGGAAGCGACAGTGAAAACTTAACCGTTGATTACGACCATCCAATAGAATCAGTGCAATGGCTTGCCAGCGGACGAGGCTTGGTTGCCCAAGCTTCAGTTAATGGTCAGATAAACCTAGTTCAAATCGATTTGAGTGGCAAGCTAAAGGTATTGGCGACAGATGTTGGTGGTACTTCGTTTGGTCGCCCTTACGCCGGAGGTAGTTTCTCTATAGCGAGTTCAGCAGGCGGCAATACGCCAATGATCGCATATACTGCTGCGTCAACTGAGAGACCGGCAGAAATTGCTTATCAAAAAAGCGACGGTACTAGTCGGATTCTTACCGACTTGAATTCCGACGTACTGCCTTATTTAGATATCGCTAAGCTTGAGGAAATAAAGGTTAAATCACGTCATGATGGTAAAGAAATTGAAGCCTGGGTGGCTTTGCCTAAGGGTTTTGAGGCGGATGGATCTGCGCCATTATTATTAGAAATTCATGGCGGACCGTTCGCAATGTATGGACCATTTTTTGCCACTGAAATTCAACGTTATGCGGCTGAAGGTTATGTCACTGTTTACGTCAACCCCAGAGGCTCGACAGGTTATGGCGAAGATTTCGCGCAGCTAATTGACAAGGCCTATCCAGGCAATGATCATGAAGACTTGATGAGCGTTGTCGACGAGTTGGTAAAAAAGAAATACGTAGACGAGCAACGGCTTTTTGTTACTGGTGGTTCTGGTGGTGGTGTACTAACCGCGTGGGCAGTGGGTAAGACTGACCGGTTTGTGGCTGCGGCAACGGTTAAACCGGTAATAAATTGGGCAAGCATGGCGTTGGCTGCTGACATATCCCGTTTTGTTAGTCGTCATTGGCTCGGCGCTCAGCCATGGGAAGATCCTGAGCTCTATTGGCGCTTATCTCCAATTTCATTAGTTGGGAATGTTAAAACACCAACACTCGTGATGGTCGGAGAAGAGGATTGGCGTACCCCTGCATGGGAAGCTGAGCAGTTTTACACGGCCTTAAAAGTTCAAAAGGTTGATTCTGCACTTATTCGCATTCCAGGTGCGTCTCATTCGATTGCGTCAAGGCCAAGCCGCTTAATTGCTAAGGTAGATAATATATTGGCTTGGTTTGCCAAGTATGATCCTGCTAATAAAGAAGGCGAATTACCATCAATAGAATTTGACGCCGAACAAGGTTTGGGACTTTAAATTAATTTGGGTTTATTCGCGTAAGGTTACGGTGACTTCTTTGCCACCGTAACCGTGCACGGAGTCGTGTGCGCGTACAACGACTTCTTTAATCTCTTTTGAAATCGGCACCTTAGTCAGCGAACGAGTGAATGGTTGTTCTTGTTCATGAGGATGCGCTAATTCACGTGTTGCTAAAATTTCGCCGTCTACTGACAAAACCTCCCAGCGGTTGGCGTAGTGTTGCCAACCTTGATCTGCATGTTCTACTTGTACGCTAAAGTTGCATAAAGACTTGTCATCGCAAAAGGCCTTAACTTTTAACACGTCGGCTTCGCCCGAACTCACGCTCTGGCTCATTAATAAGCATGCAGCTATTAAGTTAATTGGCAGACTTTTTCTCTGAAATAAGTGCATTGTGAGCCTCGATACGAAAGTGAGTGGATATCTATCTAAATTTAATCATAGCTTGAGGGCCTGCTATATGACAACGATTTGTACCCAGCTTGGGGATCTAAGTGTGGTCATAAGCTATGCGTTTTGCTTAACACCACTGCAAACCCATGCCCTTAGGGATTTAGCTTCTCGCTAGAGTCAGGGCTATTTATTCACACGCACGGGTATGCCCACATTGCAGACTTCAATATGGCCAGTCTCATCTACAAACCACTCGTTTTTACGGAAGGTTCGAGATGTCACGTACTCAGCAAAGGTGTCGGTATCGGTACGCATTATCTGGAAGCTTATCCGCTCGCTTGGTTCCAAATCTGTGCCAAAACGGACGGATTTAATTTCTACTCGCTCCGCTTTGGTTTCATAAAAACCAAGCGGGCCTGTGCCTCGAGCTAGGCTCGATAAATGCTCCATGCCATGAATGGCTCTGCCTAATAAACTCACATTTTTGTCGAGATGACGAGGCGCATGTCCGGTCACCACATACAGCTGCGCGGCGTTACCACTGTCGGCCTTAAGTCCGCGACCAGCGCCTAAGGCGCCGTAACAGTGTGTAAGCCAAGCATTTTCATTATCATGAGCAACACTAAATCCGTTGCTAAACCCGATGTGATCGGCATAGGCATCGCGACTATCGATTGCATTAAAGTTAATACCGATTAAAGGGCGGGTGAATTCGGGTGCCAATTCCGTTTTGGCATCACCAAGTGATTTGGCTTGTTCAGCCTGTTCAGTTGGGTCACCCCACTGTACTACGTAATTGTCTTGTGAACGGATAATAGCAAGACCATCAAAATATTTGTCTGATACTAATGTGGTTAGGTTAGCGATATGACCCGGAGCAAAGTCGGAGGCAAGTTCAAAAACCACCATACCTTGTCGGAGCTCTAAATAAAGTAGATTAGCTTGCGTGGGTGTGCGCCAATCAGCGGTGCTAGAGTCTTCGATGACAGAGGCAGGTGTTAATGCTTTGTCTTGCGCAAAAGCGTTGAATGTTAGAGAAGTTATAAATAAGAGCACTACAGCAAGTGCTTTCATTGCTATTTTTGTGATCATAGTCTGAGTCTTTTATTTGTGTAAAACACCCGTTATATCATTTTCTTTACAGCTAATTGTTTTTTAAAACCAAGATTCTTTTAGCAAAAACAAGTTTGCTCTATAAGCTAGTCATAACTTAACTCAGTGGCCTTGCCAGAAAATACTTTGTAAATAAATACCGTGTACATAACAATGCACGGTAAGGCAATGATTACACCATAAAGCGTGAATTGCAGCGCTGACGTATCCGAGGCGGCTTCCCAGATGGTCATTTGCCCGATGATGATGTCAGGGAAGATGCTATACGCTAAGCCAAGCGCGGACATAAGGCAGATGATTACCGGGCAAATAAATACGTACCATGGATTTAAGCTTCTTAATTTATCGATATCTCTACGTAGCAGGATAAATAAAAGTGCTAAGGCAATGCCGCATGAAACTGGGATAGGCATTAAGCCAATAAAGTTCGGCAGTTGAAACCAGCGTTCTGCTATTACTTGACTCACTAAAGGCGTAGCGATAGATACTAGAAACAAACCTGCTGCCATTGGTAACAAAGATCTGCGAGCCCAGGACACCGCTTTAGCAAATAAGTCACCCTCGGTTTTAATCATTAACCATGTTGAGCCAAGCACGCAATAAAGTGCGGGTAAACAAAAAGCAATTAAAATTGAGAAAATAGTATTCGTCATCGAGCCAGATAAGCCAGTGATGTAAGAGCCGAGCATCCAGCCCTGAGCTGTGGATGCCACTAATGAACCGATGAAGAAGAAACGATTCCACATCGCTTTTTTTGCATCACCTGCTTTAACTCTAAAGTCGAATGCGACACCGCGCAGTATTAAGCCAAGCAACATAATGGTAGCGGGCAAATAAAGTTTGGTAAGAATGATGCCGTGGGCTGTAGGAAAGGCGATTAGCAAGACACCGATGCCCATCACTATCCAGGTTTCGTTTGCATCCCAAAAGGGGCCGATCGAAGCAATCATTACATCTTTTTCTTGCTCGTTACCAAGCGGTAGTAATAACCCTACACCTAAGTCGTAACCATCTAGGATTACGTATAGCAAAAGAGACAAGCCCATGATAGCGACAAATATTAACGGTAGTGCTGTTTCCATTGGTGTCTCCTATTTGCCCGCAATGGATTCGTAGGCGCGGTCTTCTGGGTGCTTGCCCGGAAGACCGTAATTATGCATGTGTAGTAAAGATTGTGCTGGTTTGCTTGACATGTAAAATATGGCGCTGATGTAGCTCACCATTAAAAATGCATACATTAAAAAGTAAGCAATTAAAGTAATGAGTAAGGTGCCACTGGGATGATCGGCAACGACTTCTGCGGTACTAATTAAACCTGAAACAATCCAAGGCTGACGACCTATTTCAGTAACATACCAACCGGCTAACACGGCGACCCAGCCTGAAAATGTCATGGCGTATAATAGTCTCAAGCTAAGTTTATTAAGCTGGCCTTTACGCCAAAATTGATAAGCGCATGTCCAGGCAATTAATAGCATTAGAACGCCAACGCCGACCATTACTCGAAAAGACCAAAATACGGGCGCAACGGGCGGATGTATACCGTCGAAATCGTTAAGGCCTTTTATTTCACCTTCCCATTCGTGGGTTAAAATCAAACTTGCTAATTTTGGTATCCTAATTGCGCCATGGGTGCTGCGCGTTTGTTCATCCGGAAAGCCAAATAAGGTGAGTGCAGCGCCTGTTTGCGTTTCCCAAATGCCTTCCATTGCCGCGACCTTAGCGGGTTGGTGTTCAAGTGTGTTTAGGCCGTGCAAGTCTCCAATAAAAATTTGTGTGGGCGTAAGAATAGCCGCAGAAATTACCGCTACTTTAAGTACTTTAGCCGTCGCTGGGCCACCCACCTTTTTGAGTGTCCGCCAAGCGCTGACTCCGGCCACGAAAAATGATGCGGTGAGCAAACTGGCAACCATCATGTGCGCGAATCGATATGGAAACGATGGGTTAAAAATTACCGCCGACCAACTTTCGGCAATTAATTTTCCATCTTTTAAAGTGAAGCCAGTTGGAGTTTGCATCCAAGAATTAAGGCTCAGGATCCAAAAAGCTGAGAGTGTAGTTCCAACTGCAACAATAATGGTCGATATTAGATGTAATTTATTAGACACGCGGCTTTTACCAAACAACATAATGCCTAAGAACGAAGCCTCTAGAAAGAAAGCAGTGAGTACTTCATAGCCCAATAAAGGGCCTGCAATATTGCCGGCTTTTTCCATAAAGCCCGGCCAATTAGTGCCAAACTGAAAACTCATGACTATGCCAGTGACAACGCCTAGCGCAAATGTGAGCGCGAACACTTTAACCCAGAAAGCGTAAATAAATTCCCAGTGCAGGTCTTGACTTAGAATAAAGCGGATTCGGAAAAATACGAGGAAGTAAGCCAAACCAATGGAAATGGTAGGGAATAGAATATGAAAGCTAATATTCAGCGCAAACTGAATACGCGAAAGAACAAAAGGGTCAAAGTCCAAGGTTAACTCCAGCGCCTCACTACACTCTAGTATGCCTCGTAGTATAGCTGAGCGAAAAGATACTATTATGAAAGTTGGAGATGGTCGCTGTGCCTTGAAGTTATGCCATTTTGATAATATTCATAACTTTTTATTACCTCTCTTTACTGACGGGGCTTAGTCGATTGCAAAGCAATTGTAGATAAATAAGAGGGTGAGAGAGTTAGGAAAGTAGCTGGGTTATAAAGAGTTATCTGTGTATCTAATGCTATTAAAACAGCATATCAATCTTTATCCATTTAGAAGAGGGGGGGACTAAATGATGTTCACATATGTACCAACCATATATGTGTAGAATATCTCAATCCATAACCCAGCTGGCGATATAATACGTACGTTCCAGTCATTTTGGCAAGATTACAGATGTGATTTTGTGTGAAACTTGGTACGCAGCTGAGAATATCTACGCGTTTATTGGAAGTTCCTTATCTTCTCTCAAAATCGGTTTGATGGAGTCATATCACAAGGTTTAACAGCCTTAAAAGAGAAGTATGGCTTATTTTGCTAGCTCTAGAGTAAGGAAAATAGTCGGGTTACGCGTCACTAAATGAATGTCTCCAGTATGCCAAAAGTAACAGAGAAAAATACTCATTACGTGAGGAGGGGGCGAAGATAGGCGCACTAAACTATTTAGTAACTTTTATTTATTGTAAATAAATGCAGTAACCCGACCGAGGCGCTATGGTACGAACGTTCCACTCAAAAATCAAGAGAAAATATCGATTTTTCTGCATAAATCCGATGTATTTATTAAAAAAACATGGAATTAAATGTGTAATTCATCAGTTTTTCACACTATGCTTAATGCTAAGCTGATACGATGCGTTCCGCATAATAAAAATTAAAACCCTACGGCCCTTGTTAAAATTTATCGATTAATGATAGCTCAAGGAGTCAAGACGCATAGATCATGGAAAAAAACCGGCGACATGAAATATTAAATACAGCTGAACAGCTGTTTGCACAAAATGGCTACGATGGTGTTTCTATACGTGACATTACCAGCGCCGCGGATGTGCGATTAGCCAGCGTTAATTACTATTTTGGCACGAAACACGCCCTTTTTTGGGAAATATTAGAGAGGCGGGGAGGCCAAGTGTTTAGTGATAGGCGTAGTGCTTTGAACGCCATTGATTTCAAGAACTTGTCCGATAGAGAAATAATTCGCCAACTCGTCCATGCGTCGGCGGACCCTTTATTAAAACGAGTGCTGTTGGGAGATAAAACTTGGCGTGCATACGTGAGTTTGCTCACCCAATATATCGCTCGCCCTTTGAAAGACGACGAAGGCCCAGCTGATCTGCATAAGTATGATGTTGTAAGTCTAGATTATATAAAAGTGCTTGAGAAGTTCTTACCAGAAGAAGAAAAGCGTAAAGCACACCATGCCTTTCAATTTTTGATTAGTAGTACGCTTATGTTGTTTGCAAATAATGGCCGTTTAAATACGCTATCTGCTAGTGAATTTAAGTCCAATGAATATGAAAAGATCTATCAGGATGGTATCGATTTCATTGTTGGAGGAATGACCGCATTATTACTCGGCGATTAGCTCTTAAAATACTATGTTTTGGTCCAATAAATTACTCTGCCCTTAATCGTCTTTTTTGAGCATACACCGATTTCCTTAGTGCTGATGCCTGTAGGGTGGTCACTCTTTAATCGGTAATTTTTGTTGGGCATTACTTGAACAATGCGTTTTAGAATTGTTCCGTATTGGGCGTGCTTTAAGACAACTAAATCACCCATTTCATAAGTTTGCCAGGGCAGTATCTTGGCTAGATAAATCACAAAGTCGCCATCTGAAATCATTGGTGACATGCTGTTCCCGGTGATTTTGCGGATGCCAATCATTTTGAATAGTTTAATGATCTCTAATAAGCGCGCGTTGTGTGCTGTTGATGCGACAGCTGTTAGTTTTTTGGCTCACTGACTCCTAAGCAAATGCTGCTATAAGTAGTGTTATAGCTTCTCAGGAGTCAATGAAACTAATAATGACTATCCAAGCTTGGGATACACCGTCTCAATTGATGGCGCATACGGACATGTGGCACGGTAAGTCTCAACGCCTTTAACGGCCCAAAATAGTTCTGCGAACTCATTTACCAAGGCCATCAGCTTATGACCGTTTTCAAGGTCGATGTGTTGCTTACAGGCACCGCCCGCTAGCATAATATTATGCACCAAGGTGTGGCAATCAGGATGCGCATCAAACTGAGGTTGCTTCAAAAAATCGCCCCAGATAATACGAACTTCGTCTTTTACTTTGGCTGCGCTGATTTCTTTTTCTCGCACGAGACGAGATAGTTTGGCTTGCTGAGAAAGGTTTAAACTACCGTCCTCAGGCATTTCTGCGATTAAATCTAGTAAGCGCACAACGCTAAGCGCTGCTACTTGGGCTGTCGAAGGGTCGTAAATCCCACAAGGAATATCACAGTGCGCGCTGGCCGTTGGAAGACCAAAGTGCTTATCGAATTTGTTTAAAATGCTCTGAATCATTTTTCGTTCTCCGAAGGTTTGATTTTTGCTACTGCTTTTTGCGATTGCGGTAGAATTTTGATAGAAACCGCTGCCACCAATAAGACAGCTGCACAAATCAGTGCAATGACTGTTGCGTCGATTGAGCTAGTTGCGGTCCCTTCATGATGGGCCATCGCTGGTGTTGCGATAAGGCTAGCTATAAGAACTTTAATGAGCTGCATAATTATCCTATATTTAAGTAAGTTGAGTTAATTGGGGTAATAAAACTATCATCCTATGATATCGACAAAATGTAAATTGATGTTTGATGATCTGTCACTTCAGTTATGATTGGCTTTTCTGATACTCAGCTAAATATGTTACTAATATTATGAAAAAAATCATCTCAATCTTCGTTTTATTTTTCTGGCTTATGAGTTTTCAGGGATTTGCCCAGACACCAGCTAGTCAATTTTTTTCCAAAATCCAGGACTTATGTGGCAGTAAATTTGTTGGCAAAATGACGTTTCCTCTAGAAGGCCAGGATAGTTTCAAAGACAAGATTTTAGTAGCTGACATCGATTATTGCAGCGCCGAAGTAGTGCGTATTCCTTTTAGCGTTGGTGAGGATGCCTCAAGAACTTGGATTCTTAGTCAAACTGAACAAGGTTTGCGCCTCAAGCATAAGCATCTGCTTAAAGATGGAACGATAGACCCGATTAGCGATTATGGTGGTTTCACTATAGCGCAGGGCACCGGCTTGAGTCAGTCGTTCTATGCAGATGATTATACTAAGGAATTAATTCCCGATGCTGCAACCAACGTTTGGACAATGAGTTTTAGTGATGACTTTAAAACGATGACCTATCATCTAGAGCGTCACGCCGAACCTAGGTTTAGTGCCGTATTAGAGTTTGTTCCAAAACTAGAGAATTAAAATCTACTTTACGGCTTAGCAGTGAGCCGCTTAAACCAATTTGCTTGAAGTAATCTTTGACCAATAAATTTAGCACCTTGTTGACTTAAGTGGGTGCCATCAAAAATTATTAGATGTCCTTCTGGGGTGACACGCTGGCATTCGTCGTTATTGCAAAACTGTTCGAGTAAATCCACGTATCGATAACCCTTGGCACTATTAGCTAATAGTTCGTTAATTTGGCTAGCATTGGCGTTTAGAGGTGTTTTTATCTTGTGCAAATTTGGCTTGAAGGCCATCCTTGCAAAGAACGCCATTCCATTTGATTGTTGATCTTTTTGGCCAAGGACTAATACTTCTTTAGCACCTTTGCTTTTTAATAAACGCGCACTTTCGATTAAAAAATAAGCTGAATTTTGTAGAGATATATAGGTGGCGAGAATGACGCTGTCAGCTTCACGTACTAATCGTAAATTGTCTAACACTTTAGCGTGTTCTTGCTTGCATATTGGCGCGCGTGTGTTGTACATGCGCTGATATTGGCTTGCGTCAAAGGTAAATAGTGCTTTGCAGTTACTGTCGATTTTAATAGCGGCAAGATCGATTTGTTTGGCGCCACCTGATTCAACAAATACGTTGATCAGATCGGCTGCCATGCTGTCACCAATAATTAACACTTTAGCCTTGCCGTTGCCGGAGAATTTGGCAGGGATAGCTTCAATATTTTCCCAAAAATAATTTGCATAGTCATCGCGTGAGAAGCTTAGTTGTTCAACCAGTGCAGGCGGATAGCGCCACAGCCATCCTTTGGAGCTATGAGCGTTAAACGCAATACCTAAGACTAATATGGTTGAAACTAGTGCACCTAATAAAAACGGTTTATTATTTGTTGTCTTGAAAGCGTCAATATTAGGTTTGCGAAAAGGTTGTTCGACAAATCGGTACATAAGTGCACCTAGTACCACCGACAACACAAAAATGACGATGATTTCGATTCCATTAAGACTTGCAGCTTTGTTGTATTTATAGAATACGATCAATGGCCAGTGTAGGAGATATACGGAATAACTGATTAGGCCAAGAGCCACCATAACGCGATTACAGATCAGTTTGGCTAGCTTATGGTTTGGTCCGGCTAGAATCATCAGTGCTGCGCCTAAACACGGAAAAAGCGCGTAAAAGGAAGGGAAATCCGTTTTGCTGTCTAAGGCCACCAGCGACCAAACGATAAGCGCTAAACCGCTTAAAAATGCAACACTTGAGGTGCTCGGTTTAAGGTGTTTGCGATTAATAAAGACTAAGGCCGCGCCGATACCAAATTCGTAGACTCTAAATGGCAGCATGTAAAAGCCAAAAGATCGGACGTCGCTTGCACTAAACCAAGCTGTAATAGCAGCTTGTTGCTTAAACCAATAGGTGTTTAAGGCGAGGCTTGCAATGCTTAAAACGGTGATAAAAATTAGTGTTTTATTAGTACTTCTAAACTTGCTAAGCAACAGCAGGGTAAGCGGCCAGAGCATATAAAATTGTTCTTCAACGCTTAACGACCATGTATGCAGCAAGGGTTTTGCTTGGCTGGCAAAATCAAAATAATCCGTACTTTGCCAAAAATAGACGTTACTGAAACTAATAGTCGCGAAAATGAGAGATCGACCAAAATCGACTAAATGTTGCGGCGCGAGTAAGGCATAAGCAAGACCAACGCAAAGCAAAAAAGTCACGAGCATGGCCGGAAATAAACGGCGTATTCGGCGCAGGTAGAAGCGGCCAAAGCTGAAGTTTTTGGTGTGATGTACTTCTTGATGTATTAAGCGCGTGATTAAAAATCCGCTAATGACGAAAAATATATCGACACCGACAAACCCTCCAGGCAGCAGGTTTTCGCTTAAATGGTAGATGACGACTGATACAACGGCGATTGCTCGCAGTCCATCGATGTCTGGGCGATATTGAAGCGTTGAACTCAAAACTAAAAAAAATTCTCGATTAAGCAAATAAGATGGCGATCATCTGTTCACACGACTCGTTAGATTGAGTCTAAGTACTTCGGTTTTCAGGTGATACGGATAGCGCATTATCGCGGAATCTACAGACGCTTTCAAAGCCCCATTTCGCGCATGTCTTGAGCTATACGTTGACCGTTAAGTATGGCCTCTTCTTTTTCTGAACGTATATCGAGTGGTTCTAGTTGTGCTTTCGCATGGAGGCTTGAAATAGAGCTAAGAAATTTAGCAAGTCCTTTTCTTTCTTCTTGACTTAAAGGCGATGATTTTCGTGAAAGTTCTTCTGCTTGTTCGCGCAGGCGGTAAAAAGCGAGGTCATCCCAAGGCGAGGCTGATTGGCGATTACTGAGAGAACTTACTAAAGACTGCGTTAGAGGGATAAGCCGTTGGCGCAAGGAGCGGGCTCGCCACTCTCTGATGATGCCGCGCTTCCATGAGCGAATTAGCGCTAACGCAAACAATAAGCTCATTACTGCGAGTATTAGATTGAACCAAAAATTTAGCGACATGTTTTTGCCTAGAAGAGGTTGGTATTCGTTAGGTCGACAAAAACCCGCGACGTAAATTAACACGATAGAGATTGTATCGTGAGAGCGTCGGTAATTGTACGCGTACTTATTGTTTGTATAAAGGTTTTACAAATTCGTTTAATACCACAGCTGTCTAAATGTTGTAGCTAGAGTAAAATTCTCATGCTTAAATTCATGAAACGGTCGATAGAGTCGGCTAGCGACGAGTTCATTCCAATTAAAGTATGCACTTGATTAGGGTGATAGCTTTTTGTTGGCATCACTTTTTGTTTAGCTAAAACTCATATAATACGTTTAGTCGTACACAAATTTTTGACCAAGCCAAACGGTGCTTTTCGTTTATGAGGTTTTTTCGCGCTATTGCAGTTTTGCTCTTGATACTTACCGCTGGCTTTGGTTTTTGGTTGTGGCATCCGCTTGCGCCAATGCCTAGTTATCAAAAATTAAGTGAACCAGCAAAAAACTACGATGTTGAAGTGATTCGCGATAGTTGGGGTGTTCCTCACATCTACGGAAAACTCGACGCTGATGTTGCCTTTGGGGTCGCTTACGTGAATGCTGAAGACGATCTCGAAACGGTACTTGAGACTATTGCGGCAACTCGTGGGATATTAGCTCGATATCGAGGAGAAAAAGCGGCTGTTACTGATTATTTGTTAGCGTGGATGGATGTGCATGGCACGATTGAGCGACGTTATGCGATGGATGTGCCACCGCAAGTTAAGGATTATTTGGAAGCTTACGCGGCCGGTTTAAATTTTTTTGCAGCTCAACATCCTGAGAAAATTTGGCCTGGCCTTGCTCCGTTTACGGCGCAAGATGTTATTGCAGGATTTGTATTTAAGACTCCTCTTTTTTATGGGCTGGATAAAACCTTATTGGAACTATTAAACGAAGAGCGCACACAGCAATTAGCGCTCAACCCTGGTGCTGGTAATACCGCTTGGTTGCCTACTAAATATCCAGAACCCGAGCGCGGCTCTAATGCGCTGGCCATCGCTCCACATCGCTCAGACGATAATACAACTCGTTTACTTATTAATTCTCACCAGCCCTTAAGTGGCCCAGTGGCATGGTGGGAGGCGCATTTGGTGTCCGAGCAAGGGATGAATATGACCGGAGGTTTGTTTGCGGCGACACCTATTGTATTGCATGGTTTTAATCAACATTTAGCGTGGGCTAATACGGTGAGTAAACAAGACTTAGTTGATGTATATACAATAGAGCGTAATCCCAAAAATAAAATGCAATACAGGCTCGATGGTCAATGGCATGAGTTTGAACAAAGATCGGTCAGTATTAAGGTCAAGCTATGGGGGCCATTTGCTTTGCCAATTAAGCGAACCATCTTGCACAGCAAGCATGGTCCAGTGATTGAAGCCGAAGATGCTAGCTATGCAGTGCGTTATGCCGGTATGGGTGAGATTCGCCAGTTTGAGCAGTACTATCGCTTAAATCACGCGACCAACCTTAGTGAATTTATGTCGGCTATGGCAATGAATGCCTTGCCAAGTATTAATTACGTGTATGCCGATAAAGAAGGCCACATTGGGCTTATTCACAATGCGCAATACCCCGCTAGAAATGATAATTGGAATTGGGATGTTGATTTGCCAGGCGACCGTTCGGAATTAATTTGGCAGGCTTATCGGCCTTATGCCGATGTTCCAAAGTTGATCGACCCTACGTCGGGTGCCGTTTATAACGCCAATAATACGGTATTTAGTTCTACCGACGGAGTGGATAATTTAAAGCCACAAGATTTTCCCAAATCTATGGGTTTGCAGATGAACCAAACCAATAGAGCGATGCGCATGCAAGAGCTTTTACTGCAATACCCTGTGATTGGTCGTGCCGAACTAGAAGCCATAAAATTTGATCTCCAGTATTCGACTCGTTCTGAAGCAGCCAAAGTAATAGAACAAGTGTTGGCGTATGATTGGAGCAACGAGCCCGCAATGCACGCTGCGGTTAGCCACTTGGAAAAATGGGATCTAAGTATGTCGGCAAGCAGTCGCACGGCCGCGCTTGGTGCTTTGACAACGCTGCCAAAGGTTACTGAACAATACACGGACATCAATGCACCTAAGCCGATTGATGCATTTCGCCAAGCTGTAGACTATTTACTAACACACTATGGCCAACTCGATCCAAAATGGGGCGAATTGAATCGTTTAAGTCGGGGCGATTTTGACTTCCCTGTGGACGGTGGGCCAGACATTATGCGGGCAATTTATCCGAAAAAACTGGGTGACGACGGTAAGTTAATTGCTAACGCAGGGGACACGTGGATGGCGATCGTGGAGTGGGATGAGGAGCAACAGCTTTCGGCGGATATTGTGCATCAATATGGCAGTGCCTTTGCGGATAAATTATCCAAGCACTATAACGACCAAGCTGTTTTGTTCGTGCAAAAAAAATGGCGTAAAGCACTTAGAGAAAAGCAAGAAATTGAAGCGGATGCTATATGTCGTTACCGGCTGGGGGCAAAGTTTGAGAAAACCGAGCGGTGCTAGTGAAAAGACATTAAAGCAAACACTAGAACCAAAAAACCATCAAGCCAAACTTTATGCATGAAATTTGGCCTGATTTTGGTTCGTCAATTTAGGCCAGTTGGCTTTCGATTTTGATCTCATTTTCTAAGGTTTTGTGTACCGGGCAAAGGTCAGCAATTTGCAGCATTCGTTTTCGCTGTGCTTCAGTAACGTCACCTTCAATTTCAATAGTGCGGCTAAGTACGTGCACTTTTCTATCCTTATTTGCATCACTCTTTTGACAGTCTTCGCAATCGTTAACGTGAATTCGACGGTGTTCGACATTTACTTTAACGTTAACTAAAAGCATTTTTTTGCGCCGCGCATACATATTAAGCGTCATAGCTGTACAAGTTCCTAGAGACGCGGCAAGAAAATCATAAGGCGTTGGGCCTAGATTGGTGCCACCAAAACTAATTGGTTCATCCGCGATAAAAGAATGTTTGCCCGCTGATATTTCACATAAAAAGCCTTTCGACGTCGCGTTTTGAACCATTACGCCTGACACTGATGTTTCTTGTTCTTCCTTTAGTTCAAGGTATCGCAGAGCCCAAGCTGATAGGACGTTTGCGGCATACTTTGTGTCGCTCTCTTTATCGAGTAAATGACTGGTGTCTTCGAGTGTGACGAAACTTTTAGGGTGTAGTGCTTGTGTGAATATTTTACCGGCCTCATCGATTGATACGGTGTCATCAACCGGTGAGTGCATCACCAGTAAGGCCTTATTTAATTTGCGATAGTTGATTTCATGTTTGCGAACATCATCAACAAAGCTCTGTTTAAAGTTAAACGGTCTTCCAGCCAGTTCGATATTGGCTGTACCTTCATTTTGCAGGTCGTCAAGGTGGTCTTTTAATAAATGCAGTATGTGTTCAGGTTGTGCCGGTGAGCCGATGCTGGCGACCGCTTTAGCCGATGGAATGTGTTGCGCCGCAGCTAAGATTGCGGTGCCGCCAAGAGAGTGACCAACTAAAAGTTGAGGAGCTTGGTATTTTTGTTCAAGGAATTTTGCGGCATCGATAAGATCATCAATATTGGTGGAGAAGCTACTGTCGGCGAAATTTCCCTTGCTCGCGCCCAAGCCAGTAAAATCAAACCGCAATGTGGCAATGCCATGTTGCGCCAAGTGTTCTGTAATATTTACCGCCGCTTTGATACTTTTAGTACAGGTAAAACAGTGAGCGTATAAAGCATAAGCAAGAGGCTTGCCTACATTGGGTTGGTGCAGTACACCAGACAGTTTTAGATCGTGTCTATTGGTAAATGATAATCGGTTTTGCATAATATTTTTTATAATAGTTTAGTTAACTCTGAGACCGTTTTCCTGACAATTAATGACGGTTGATATAGTTTTTGTGTGTGCTCTTTTAAGGTCTGGTTGTTTGGAATAAAATTTTCTGTATTACATGGTCACACCATAGCAAGGAGTTAATCTAGTTGCTAAAGTCTAAAACAACACAGTAGACGGTTTTATATCAGCTTATGCTTTTTTAGACCTTAAGGTATTCGTGAATAATGAGTATGATGCGTTTGCAATGAATGTTGGGCAAGGTAAACTTGCCGACCTTAATTTAAGTTCTATTTTGCCGCCAATTTTATGAGCACTGTTATCCGCCACGATTGGAATCGTCCAGAAATTCTATCTTTACTTGATTTGCCGCTCAATGATTTACTTTTCAAAGCGCAGAGCATTCATAGAGAATTTCACGACCCTAATAAAATTCAGGTTAGTCGTCTATTGTCGATAAAGACAGGGCGATGCCCTGAAGACTGTGCGTATTGTCCGCAGAGTATTCGATTTAATACTGGTCTAAAAGAAGAGGCATTAATTGAAGTTGAGCAAGTATTAAGCGAAGCGCAAGAGGCAAAAGATTCGGGTGCCAGCCGTTTTTGTATGGGTGCTGCATGGCGTAGCCCTAAAGATAAAGATATTCCCAAACTAGTCGCTATGGTTCAGGGCGTGCGTTCGCTTGGCTTAGAAACTTGTATGACGCTTGGAATGTTAAACGATTCGCAAGCAGAGCAGCTTGCTGAAGCAGGTTTAGATTATTACAACCATAACTTAGACACCTCAGAAGAGCATTACGGTGAGATTATTTCGACTCGTACATATGAGGATCGTTTGCAAACCATTGAACGGGTGCAGAATGCTAATATTAAGGTATGCAGTGGTGGCATCCTAGGGATGGGAGAAGGCATTGAAGATCGAGCAGGTTTATTGATGCAGTTAGCCAATCTAAAGCAGCATCCCGAGTCTGTTCCAATTAACCAATTAGTGCGGGTCGCCGGGACGCCATTAGAGCAAGCCGAAGACTTAGATCCGATCGAGTTTATTCGCACTATTGCAGTTGCTAGAATCATGATGCCAAAAGCTGTGGTGCGCTTATCAGCGGGACGCGAGGCAATGAGTGATGAAACACAAGCAATGGCGTTTTTCGCCGGTGCAAATTCTATTTTCTACGGCGAACGTCTATTGACTACGGATAATCCGCTTGAATCACAAGATCATCTGCTTATGCAAAAACTGGGTTTGACGTCGGTTTAATTTATTGCCACTAAGGCAATTCATTCGTGTGTTTACGTTCAAGTTTTTAAATGAGTATCGGTGTTTAGTAGGTATTACCCTGAGTGATTGTTAACTGGATTATGATTGTTTTTTAGCAATACGATACTACCTCGCTTGGCGCAAAACTCGGAGTTTAAGTTGATTTATAAAGACTTAGTAGCTTTTCGGTGTTAGGGTAGAAACTACCTTGAACTTTCTCAGTGTGAATTGTTACTGTATGTCGGTCTTGATTAAGGAGCCATACAAGAGACTAGTCAAAATAATATGAAACAATTACTACTAATGTTTTCCCTTTTTATAATTGGTAGCGCTGCTGTGCATGCGCAGGACGAGCAGTCTGAAACAGAATCGACACCGCCATCTGCGACGAGTCCAGAGCCTGAACTAGTCGTGCCTTCGCCGATTTCAAAGCCAATGAATGTAGATCGCATTCGTGAACTGATTGTTGATCTCGATAGCGACGCTAAAGTAGATGGTAACGTTATTGAATTTAGCTTTGCCAATCGGACTTTGATTATGGTGGCTGCACCGCAGGCGAATCGTATGCGAATCGTGTCGGGTGTAATTGAAGCGCAAGAGTTAAGCGATGATCAATTACTGTCTGTGCTTGTTTCTAACTACCATCTTGCACTAGATGCTCGCTATGCGGTGGGAAATGGTGTGTTGTTTTCGACTTATGTGCATCCGCTAGCCGAGTTAAATGAGGAGCTTTTGCTTTCTGCTATTCGACAAGTGGCGAATCTTGCTGCTACTTTTGGCAGTACTTACACCAGCGGTGAGCTTTCCTTTGGTTTAACAGGGCCTGAAGGTGAGGAAATTTGATATCGCCGATTGAGATTGTCTTTAGGAGTGCCTTTTAATTACTTGCTTGAGCGGGTTTACTTGATGCGAGTGCCGCGATTGCCACAATTACCAACAAGGTTGCAATAATAAAAGGTGCGCCAGGAAAGAAAAGTGGCGTATTTGCACCGGTAAAGTAAGACAGGGAATTGTTGTAAAGCAGTGGCGCCGCAAGTGCCGCAAGTGCCGCAAGGCTGGCGTTAAAGCCCTGTAATTCGCCTTGCTCGTCGGCAGGGATGCGTCTAGACATCATAGCATTAACGCTCGGCATAACGATGCTTTGTAAGCCCATGATAACGCAGGCAATTAAGCTCAGCGTTGAACTTGTGTTGAAGCTAAAAAACAACATTATAGACCCGCCGAAGAACATACCAAACATTGCGGTGTGCCGTTCTCCGAAGCGGTTTATAAAACGACCGAGTATAAAAAATTGTACGAGTGCCATCGACACGCCAACGAGGGCGAGTGACAGACCGACCATACGAGTGTCCCAGTGGTATTGGATGGGCGCAAAGTAGCCCCAAGTCATAGGGTATATATTGGCACAAATAACCCATACAAAATAAACCATCGAAATTTTGAAAACATCTTTATATTTTCTTAGGCTTTTGAGCGCGCCCAATGGGTTTGCACGGCGCAAAGAAAATGGCCGGCGATCTGTTGCCTTCATTGTTTCTGGAAAGGCAAACCAGCCATAGCAAAAAGTAGCGAAGGCTAATGCGGCTGATACAAAAAATGGTGCGCGCGTGCCCCATTCGCCGAGCAAGCCTCCAATGGCGGGTCCGACGATAAACCCGATACCAAAGGCGGCGCCCACCAAGCCAAAGCTCTTTGCACGCTCACTACTACTCGAAATGTCGGCCATGACAGCGTTTGCTGGGCCAAATACGGCGCCCAGTCCACCGGCAATACCACGTCCGACGAACAACCAAAACACACTTGGTGCTAAGCCCATCAATAAAAAGTCGATTCCATAGCCAACTAAAGACAGTAAGAATACTGGTCTGCGCCCGAATCGGTCGCTTAAATTGCCGACCAATGGGCCCATTAAAAACTGGCATATAGCGTATACGGCGGCGATCCAGCCACCCAGATAGGCGGCTTGCGATAAGCTAACTTGTTCTAGTTCAACAATTAACTGAGGAAGTACGGGCATGATAATCCCGAAACCGACCGAATACGCAAATACGGTTAAGATAACGAAACGTTTGGCGTTTTTTTTGTAGTCGCGAGTCATGTCGCGCGGAGTCTATCATTGCTAATGATTTGATTCTTAGTTAATAGCGATCGTGAGCAAATGTGATGCTCCATTGAGGTGAAAGAAAATACTTAATCGCTAGAAATATAACTAAACCGTGTTTTTTTATCATTTGAAGGTCGTGGCGGTGTCGAAAACCTCACCAAGTTTGTTGTTTGCTCACAACAAACTTGGTATTAGTTCGATTTTTTCTTAACCCTGAGTTAAAAACAAAGAATCCACAATAGTTTTGAGAGATAGTTTGTGCATGGAAAATGATTATCAGTTTTCATAACTCTCTCTTCTTTATATCGCCGCCCTAAAAAGCGGCGATTTTTTATGTCCGTGGATGGAGGCTACTCAGAAATGCAGGAGCAATTTTATGAGTGTTTTTGGAGTATCTGGAGATCCAGCTCTATATATTCGGGCTATCTTTGAGTTACGCTTTCGATGTCGGATAAGAAAACAGAGTCTCAAGGTATATATCTTGAGACCAATGTTTTGCAATCATTAATGCCAAGTCTTATTGCTGTCATCTTGGCCACGATCAAGTATTGCAATAAACGATTTGACTCGTTCATTGGCATCAACTGCTTCTATTAAGAGTTGTTTGTCTTCCACACTCAATGGTAAGTAACCACATAAGTTATTCACTAGTTCGACCTGGTTTACTTGTTTTATTAATTCCCAGTCGGTATCTAACTTATTGACTTCAAAATAACGCCGCAGCACTCTAATTAAAGACTGGTGACTAGATACTGAGGGAGAGCTAGTGGTACGGAAATCATTTTCGTAGGCTCTCCAGTCCGCTTTCACCATTCGATAGCCGCGAATATTATTGAGTTCTTCGTGTATGTTAAACCGGCATAAGCCCTCTATCACAATCTCAAGTCGGCCGCCTTCGACTTCTTCGTAGCGTCGAATTCTGCCAGCGCACCCAACATCGTATAGACTTGGGTGGGTAGCTGAATCTTTTGGTTGAATCATGCCGATTATCTGATTGGTGCGCATGGCGTCTTGCACCATATTTAAATAACGAGGTTCAAAAATATTTAACGACAGAGAGCCTCCAGGCAAGACGACTGCGCCGCTTAGAGGAAATATTGGCAGTACCTCAGGTAATTGCTCGAAATTTTGTTTGAAGGGGTGGTCCGACATCGTAAGTTTGAGTCGTTATCGTCACCTTTAGTATACTAACTATCGTGTGAACACTAAAACAAGCTGGGCGAACGACGTTCGAACACCGCAGAATGAGCGGTTCGCGTCTGGTTAATGACTCACTTGCTTGCCATGCCTGTTAACGGTATAAGAATGCGTATAGTAAAACTCATACCTTAATTTTTGAAGGCAGATTGAATGAAAACCGTTATTCCGTATTCGGAAGCTTGCGAGCGCAATAAAGACCCCATTCTTGATGTTATCTCTCCATTTCTCAAAAAGGTTGACCGAGTCTTAGAGGTTGGTTCAGGAACGGCTCAACACGCCGTTCATTTTGCTCAAGCGCACCCACATCTGTATTGGCAAACGGCTGACCAAGATGATTATCTTGAGGGGATCTGCGCACAATTAGATAACGCTAAATTAAACAATGTTCGCCGTCCCTTCGCGTTGGACGTAAATCAAGCTCAATGGCTGCCGGAACCTAGCCGTTTCCCCGTGGTCTATACCGCAAATACACTTCATATTATGAGCGAGTCTGATGTGCGTTGTTTTTTTTCTGGTCTTAAGCAGGTGAGCACCGACGATGCTTTATTGATTATTTATGGACCTTTTAGTTATGGCGGTAAATTCACTAGTTCAAGTAATGCAACTTTTGATGCTTCGCTAAGATCTCGCGGCGTTGGCAGTGGGATCCGCGATTTTGAACTTATCCAAGCGTTGGCCAATGACGCCGAGTATTCACTTGTCAAAGATATAAGCATGCCGGCTAATAACCAAACTTTAGTATGGCAATACGAGCCATCTTAGGAGTATTGAGTGAATTTATCTCTAGTGGCCTATTGAAATGAAAGCGATTGCGTTCATCTGGTCGTTAATGTCGTTGAGTTTCTCAATAAACTCATTGAAATTGGTTTGAGTTTTGATACGTAAGCTAAGCATTGAGCAAGCGCGTCGTCTGGCGGTGGTGAGTCAAGGTGTTTATTGTTTGTCCGGGGCTAAAGCCAAGCAGGCGAAAACGAATACGGTTGATCAGCTTATCGAACACTTATCTTACGTTCAGATAGATACAATTTCAGTGGTGCAGCGTGCCCATCATCATGTTTTGTGGACGCGTTTATCAAATTATCAAGCTCATCAACTTGAAGAAGCGGTAGCGCAAAAGAAGGTGTTTGAATATTGGTCGCATGCAGCTGCGTATTTGCCTATGCGAGACTTTCGTTATTCTCTACCGGCTAAACATAAACTTGCTGCGGGGGCGAAGCATTGGCATGAGAAAGACCCAAAACAAGCAGCTTATGTACTTGATGCAATCCGAGAGCGCGGCCCCATGATGGCGCGCGATTTTAAACAAGAGAGGTCAATAAAAAATCCGGGTTGGGGTGATCGAAAACCAGCTAAACAAGCCTTAGAGCGGTTGTTTATGGAAGGCGAGTTGATGATCGTTCGGCGCGATAATTTTCAGAAGGTGTTTGATCTAAGTGAACGCGTTTTACCTTCCGCGGTGGACATGTCGACACCGAGCCCCAGTGAGTTTATCGACTACTTGATTTTTAATTTCCTTAATGCACATGGTTTTGCGAATGCTCAGCAAATGGCGTACTTGCGTAAGGGAATGAAAACGTTAGTGCAACATAGGTGTGATGAGCTTGCCCGAGAGGGGAGGATTGTTGAAATAACCGTGCGCGGGGAGAACTACTATGCTTTAGTAAACTATGAAACCCAATTAGTGGCAGCCTTGCCTCGTAAAAAGATAAAAATAATGTCGCCCTTCGACAATTTACTGATACAACGTAAACGTTTACTTGAAATTTTTGACTTTGATTATCAACTCGAATGTTATGTTCCCGCTGCCAAGCGCAAATATGGTTACTTTGTTTTGCCCATATTGCAAGGTAGTAAGTTTATTGCCCGAATGGAAGCGCGTGTGGATCGAAAAACAGCAAGCTTTGAATTGAAGGGTTTATGGTTTGAAGGGTCACCAAAAGCCGATCAGAAAGACCGTGTGATGGCCGCTATTTCGGATTTTGCTAAATTCAATCAATCGAGGTTCGATATTGATACTAATCCGAATGACGTAGGGTTAAATAATTAAGCCCCATGCTTGAATTTGCTGGTTTCACCTTGTCGTATTATCAACTTGCTCTATTGTTGCTGGTGGCTATTCTTTCCGGTATGGGTAAAGCGGGTCTTTATGGTGCCGGTTTGATTAGCGTGTCGTTAATGGCGTTCGCTTTTGGTGGCAAAGATTCAACTGGCATTCTATTGCTTTTGCTTATTGCGGCAGATTTATTTGCTGTTGCAATTTACCGAAGGGATGCAAATTGGGAGCTTTTACGACAACTTCTGTTCGCCGCTTTTTTTGGTGTGGTGATTGCTACTTATGCTGGTAGTATTATTGATGATGAAACGTTCAAAAGGTTTATGGCGATCGCGATTGTGATCTGCGTGATCCTGATGATTCGCCAAGAAATGAAAGATGCAAAGCTCGTGCCATCTTGGTCAGGATTCGCTCCTAGTGTAGGCGTTGCCGGTGGGTTTACTTCTATGATTGGAAATCTAGGCGCGCCGGTTTTGGCCTTGTATTTTCTTGCCAAGCGAGTTCCTAAACGAGAATTTCTAGGTACCGCGGCGTGGTTCTTTTTGGCGATTAACTTGGCCAAAGTGCCGTTTCACGTACTTGCCTGGAACACTATTAATATCGATACCTTACTTCTAACTATCGCTTTTGTACCGTTCGTTGGTGCCGGCGTTTGGTTTGCAACTATTGTCGTCAAGCATATTAACGAAGTTCTATTTCGTCGTTTAGTTATTGTAGTGACTTTGGTTTCGGCCGTAGTTTTAATACGTTAGTGGTATGTGTAAGTATTTAGCGATGCCTTTATGGGTCAGAGGATTGTAAGGAATGTTACGCAGGCGCTTATGAAATTTTATGATGAATATGTTTTGCCTCATATAATTAACTGCGTTTGTGGTATTAAGGAGATCAATGTTCAGCGCCAAAAAATTGTGCCACGAGCGCAAGGGATGGTTTTAGAAATAGGTATGGGGTCAGCTTTAAACCTGCAGCACTATGATGCCGCTAAAGTCGATGCGGTTTGGGGCCTCGAGCCGTCTGAGGGGATGCGTAAGA
The DNA here is from genome assembly GCA_964434375.1 of uncultured Gammaproteobacteria bacterium. Taxonomy (GTDB): domain Bacteria; phylum Pseudomonadota; class Gammaproteobacteria; order Arenicellales; family Arenicellaceae; genus Arenicella. The sequence goes on from CAYSUU010000002.1 coordinate 84,021, forward strand.
AAGCAGAATCAATCATCGAAAAATGTGAAATAGATGTTCAATGGTTAGAACCTACTAGTGAAAAAATTCCTTTGCCCGATGATGTTGTCGATTCCATTGTGATGACCTATACATTGTGTAGCATCGAGGACGTTCAAGCCGCGTTAGCTGAAATGCGGCGCGTACTAAAACCTAATGGTAACTTATTTTTTTGTGAACATGGCAAGGCGCCCGATCCTAGCTTATATAAGTGGCAAAAAAGAGTTACCCCGGTTTGGAAACGTTTAATGGGTGGGTGTCATCTAGATAAACCGATTCCGGATTTATTGCGGTCTTCGAATTTTGTTATTAAAGAGTTGCATGAAATGTACATCCCCGGCCCTAAATTGGCCGCGTATAACTATTGGGGTGTGGCAAGCCTTTAGTGCCTGATTTCAGTCATTATATTCTTGCTAATCCTAGTTTAAGGTAGGGTTGTTTAACCCAAAATTCGCTCACGCTGATATAGTTTTACAGCGACCCAAGTGATCAACGCCGCGATAAGCAGGCTGCTGACAGCCGACAATGCAATAAGTGAAGCTTCTATTTGTTCGCCCTTAAAGGTTTCAATAATTATTAAACTTTGGCTCAGGCTAGGTATCCACATATTTGAAAGTGAAGGTTGTGGCGATAAAAAGGCAAGTATTATCAGAGGCAAACTTGGTACTAACATCACCATGCTTAAATACGATTGAGCTTCTTTATGGCTTTTAGTATAGGAAGCCAATAGCACCATGATGGCGCACCCAACAAAAACAAAGGGCAGGCAAAATACAAATACTTTTAAGACCTTAATAAAGCTCGCGTCAATATTAATCGCGTCAATGGGTGCATAATTAAATGCCAAAGCGATGCTAACTAGGGCAAGCAAAAAGGTGAGTGACGAAAAAACAATGGTTGCTGAAAGTTTGGCGAGTAAAAAGGTGTGTCGTCTAAGAGGTTGTGTTAACAGTGGCTCGAGCGAGCCTTTTTCGCGTTCACCTGCCGTTGTGTCAATAGCTAAGTACATGCCTCCAGCCATAATGAGCATAATTATTAGATACGGCATGATGCTTAGAATTTGTGCATTGCGAGCCTGCGCTGATGCTACATCAGACACGTTAATTTGAACGGCCCTTATAGCTTCTGGGTTGACGCCTCGGGCCAATAATCTAAGCGCTCCGACTTGTTGTGAGTATCCACTAATTACCTGCCTGACCGTCTCAAATCCTATTTTTTCTAAACCAGAAATAGAGCTGTCATGGATTAAAGTGACAGGCGCACTCTTACTTTTCTGAAATGCGACAGGGTAGTCTTCATCGACGAGCAATACGACTCTGAGTTCACCGTCAACAATTGCTTGTTTGAAGTGTTTAGGTGCATCAACTACCTCAATATTATTTTGTGCGAGCCAAGCCATTAAATTAGGCGCATGTTCAGCACCACTCACTGGAAGCTCGATTGCTTTCGCGTTAATCGGGTCAGTTTCTTCTTTAACCGTTTTTTCCGCAAACCAAATGAAACCAAACATGAGGATCGGTCCCATGACAATGGAAATGCCCATAGTGGTAAGTGTTCTTCGATCGCGTAGGTTGTCTTTGACTTCTTTGCATAAGACAATCCACCAGCCGCGCAATGTTGAAATTTGTTGGCTAATTTGTTCCATCACACAAGCCCTTCTTCTGAACCGATTGCTTTAATAAAGGCATCTTCTAAGTTTTCTTCCTGACTCCTAGCACGAAGCGAATCAGGGGTACCCCGAGCGGCTACTTTGCCCTTGGCTATAATGACGATTTCATCGCATAAGGCAGCAACTTCTTGCATAACATGGCTAGAAAACAGAACACAATGCCCCGCGTCTTTTAGAGTGAGAATAACTTTGCGCAGTCCGCGTATCGCCATCACATCAAGACCATTACTTGGCTCGTCGAGCAGCACATTTCTTGGGTTATGTACCAATGCACGTGCCAGGGCAACTTTTGTTTTCTGACCTTGAGAAAAACCTTTGGCAGGCCGTTTTATAAATTCCGTCATTTCAAGTAGTTCAGACAGGTAGTCAATACGCTTGTTTAAATTTTTACCACTCAAGCCGTGTAGCTGACCAAAATACTTTACGTTCTCATGTGCAGTGAGGCGCTCGTAAATACCAGCTCGATGTGTCATTACGCCAATCGATTTTCTAACCTTTAGTGTTTCTGTTGTAACATCGCAACCATCAAGCTTTGCATAGCCTGAGTCGGGTTTATAGGCGGTGTATAAAACGCGTAATGTGGTTGATTTGCCTGCGCCGTTTGGACCTAAAAGTCCGGTAATTTGTCCGTCTTTTGCGGTGAAGGAAACGCCATCAACGGCTTTTACTTGGCCGAAGTATTTTTTCAGGTTGCTAACTTCAATCATAGTATTAAATATGTTTTTGCTTAAATTTGTGTACGCTATATAAGCGTTTTAGCGTGGTACTCAAGGGCGACTGCCACTGGCATTTAGAAAGAACGGAGTGACGCGTTCTCGTTCTATACATTGTGTATTTAATGCATCTAAATCGGCACTGGATAAAAACTCCGTCACTAATGCCGGCATACATCCACGTGCTATTACTCCGTGGCCATGGGCTGGCATTACCAGATGCAGGCTATTAGAAAACATCTGAGCCGCTCGTTCACCATTCTGCGGAGGTGTAACGGGGTCAGATTCGCCCGACAACACTAATATTGGTTTGTCGCTATCAAATGGTTTCCGAAAATCTTCGTCAATCGAACCTTTTGGCCATTGCGCACAAGTTGCTTTCATACCGTTTTGCATATCATCACCGAAATAGGTATCTGCAGCGCTACCTATCGTTTGATAATTGATAAACGGTTCATCTTCGGTGCAAAAAACTGAATTATGCATGCCGGTTGCTACTAGCTCTTGAATGCTCTCCTGATTGAGTAGCGATTGTGCTGCCAGCAATTGATAATCTCCGTCGTACGCTTGCGCAATTAACAAAGGTAATAGAGCCAGGGTTTCAGTACTGTATGGCATTAGGCGCACAGATACCAGAAGATCACCCTCATTGAGCTCATTCTCGAGTAGTTCGCCAGTGGTCGGATGGCGTGTTTTGATTTTCTGCGGAGATTCTTTTAGCCGTTGTCGCAGGCGTTCAAATTTTTCTTTTATATCTCCAAACTGATCATTGCACGCTTGCGTTGCTGAGCAGCGAGCGGCCATATTATCAAATGCTTCCTGCGAACGTCGCGCGATTTCTGAACCGGCTAGATTAACCTCAACATCAACGACTCCGTCAATTACCAGAAGCCGTGTTTGATCGGGAAATCGACGTAAATAGTGTTGCGCCACACGAGTTCCATAACTGACTCCGTAGATAGACAGTTGTGGGTAGCCCGCAGCAGCTCTTACTGCATCGAGATCTTGTACCGCGACTGACGTTGTATAATAAGCGAGGTCAGACGTTTTCGACAGTGTGTCTTTACACTCGCGAGCGGACTTACTAACTACTTCGATATCGAATTCACTTACTTGTTGATCATCTATCAGGCATTTTAAGCTGTTGGAGCGGCCAGTGCCGCGTTGGTCGATCAATAATACATCGCGATCACGGCGTACCATGTCGATTACATTTTTCAGCCTGATCGCTAAATTGACGGATGACCCACCCGGCCCGCCTTGAATGACTGTGAACGCATCGCTTTCAGGATTGGGTGTTGTTGCGGGTAGGCGAGCGACAAAAATTTCAATCTGTCGGCCTTGGTCGGAATTCGGGTTCTCTGGTCGCAATAATGTTGCACATTGGGCATCAAGTTTTATCGCCTCATGTTGCAACTTACAGGCCTCAAAATCGAGTGCAAATGAGTGCGAGCCGGTCGAGAAAAAAAAAGCAATAATAAGTAGGCAACGCCCGCGGTGACTTAAGAATTTCATGCTTTCAACGGTTCAATTTAAACAGCCATTAACTTACCATAGTCCAATTTAAACAGCCATAAACCACCATATTTAACCAAAGTATTTTTATCTATAGCTTTGAATTGAGAGCTTATCTACTGTGAAAACCACAATGTGCATTCTGGGGGCGAAAATCGCAGTATTATTATTTTGGTCGAAGCAGTAGCGTTCACGCTACCAGCTAAGTTAGAATCTTAAGACTATGAAAAAATTCATTATATTTGTATTGTTGTTAGCGGCGCTCTTGTTTGGCGCTAAAACCTATATGGAATACCGGTATAGCCGCTTACTGAACCAGCAGACCTCGCTGTTAAGTTCGAGTGCCTCGATCAGTCATGAAGACGTAAAGCTTGATTGGAATGGAAGCGTGTTGATCAATAACCTACAGGTAAAGCCGGTTCAAAGTAAACTAACCCTATATGCTGGACAAGTAAGAGTTAGTTCTCCGTTTTCGTATATGACAGTGCTTGATTTACATTCGCTAGAGAAGGGTGAGCTTAAGCAGGTGTTCGATATCACTGCGAATCGAATGATTATTGATGGACCAGCGCTTAGTGCGTCGGATGAAAATAGTGATTGTCGAAGTTTGGAAGATATGTTTGTTTTTTCGGCGATTGACATGGTGCCATTGCGAGCTACGGCGAGCTTTAAAGTTGATGCGAGCAACCCGGAGACTTTGGTTGTTCGTTATGATGCCCTTGATCAATTAGCAAATTATCGAGGAAGGGTAGTTGTCGATAAAAGCAATATCCGCGATGTGATGGTTTCTCGAGCCGGTTTAAACATAAACAGATTAAGTGTTCGAGCACGGTTCGATAAAGATAAAGCCGATCAATTAATGCAATACTGCTCTAGTATTTTCGATGTGGATAAAGACGTTTTCGTCAACCAAGTGATAGCGTCACCAAGATTTTCGACTAACTCCTTTGGCGTTGATTTAGGTCAGCAAGCTCGTTTTGGTATTGCGGCCTTTTTACGCGGAGATGGTGAAATATTTGCTCAATTTGGTCGCTTCGGTAAGCCAGGAAATTTAGAGATTGGTAATACAAAAGATTCGATTTGGCGCAGTCTAGAGTTAGATATCGACGATGTTCCTATACCTTTAGGCTTACCTGATGTGGCGGTACCGGAAATTGAAATTACTGCCGAGGAAATAGCAGCGCTAGCTCAGCCTTCAGCCCCGCAAAGAGTGTATGTGGATCGTAGTATTGACGAAGCGCTAAATTTTGTTGGACGAAAAGTGCGTATTCAACGCACCGAAGGACGTAAGCCAATCCAAGGCGAATTAATAGGCCAATCACCTGCAGGTGTGATGGTGATGGTATTGCACCGTAGAGGAGAGATAACCATGACAGTGAACTTGGAAGATATTGAAGGTTTCAGTGTTCGTCAAAATTAGCTAGCGGTTGTCGACTATTTATAGTGCCTTTAAAAATACCTGTTAGAGTGCCTTTTGATACAAGCTATTGATAGGTTTAGAGAAAACCTCGCGAACCATTGGCTCAAACAAGCTTAGTTCTATGCGTGGTTTGTTGGCGTCAAAGGCAAGGTCGTCATAGCGATCGACGAACCTAAGAGTGCGTTCATAGTATGGGTGGTCGCTTAATTGATCTCGCATGTTTCTGTCTAGCCCAAGATAGTGAAAGAAGTTATAGCCTTGCACTACGGCATGGTTTTGAACCATCCAATGATTTTCCTCACTCACAAATGGCTGCAATATGGCGGCACTTACATCAGCATGATTAGTGCTTCCCAAAGTGTCACCAATATCATGTAAAAGAGCGCATACTACGTATTCGGTGTCTTCACCGCTTTGCGCTGCGAGTTCAGCTGTTTGTAAGCAATGTTGTAGCCGGTCAATCGGGAAGCCGCCATAGTCGCCATTTAATAGTCGCAAGTGATCGAGAACGCGATCTGCTAAGCCACTGATAAAATCCATTTGTTTTGACATGATGTGCTGCCAGTCCTGGGCATTGCTAGCGGACATTTTATTGAATTTTGTACTCATTTTTTAGCGTTCCTTTAGTTATTTCTGCGCCTATTAGGCTTATTCAAAGCTTACTATGTATATTGATCATACTAGTTTTAGCCAGCTGACTTTATCATAGGCATAGCATCTCACCGCCTAATAATCACCGGATTTAATATGATTACTCTCCACCACTTACGTATCGGTCGCTCACTTTTCACTGTCTGGTTATTAGAAGAAGTTGGCTGTGATTATCAGTTAAAGGTCTATCATCGAGACCCTGTAACCATGCGCGCGCAAGCTGACCTTAAAGCGATTCATCCTTTGGGCAAAAGCCCCGTCATCGAAGATGGCGACTTGATGTTGAGCGAGTCGGGCGCAATTACGGCTTATATCTTAGAGAAGTTTGATACCGAGCATCGCTTGCAACCTGCACGCTCTGATTTGGCAAATTGGGCTATTTATCATCAGTGGCTTACTTATCCAGAGGGTTCAGTGTTCGCACCCTTATTGCTTAAGATGTTGACCTTACGCTCAAGTGATCACGAATTAATTACTCCGTTCGCTGATTCAGAAATTAATCTTCATTTCGATCATATCGCGAGCCAGTTAGGCGATAATGACTACATCTTAGGTTCCAACTTTAGTGGTGCCGATTTCGCCATTGCTTATGTTGTGTCAATGGCTGAACGCCTTGGACAGCTTGGCGCTTATCCAAGTTTGCATAGCTATATGCAACGTTGTATGGCACGCCCAGCATTTGTGCGAGCGGTCGAAAGAGCGGTGGAATAGTGATGTAAGAAGCTAGTCTTTGACTAGCGACAATATATAAATAAAGGCGATTGCGTAATCGCACATAAAGGAAAATAATAGGAAAACAGTAGCGATGTTTTGGAAAAGGTTTTGTGATTATTTTTAAACGGTTTTTGTTCTTAAATAGGGTCCTAACCTGCGCTTTGTAATCAGACGGCAATCATTGTTCTTTGCTATATATTCTGTCAAGCTTGCGTCCATTCGAGTTTAACCTTTCTTTCGCCTTGAAAACCCTTCACCGATATATTGGCCTATGTGTGTGTTGCTTTCTTTTTTGTATTAGCTTTACCGGCACTCTGTTGCTGGTAAAAAAGGAGTACCTATGGATCAGTGTTCCGCAGGCGCGTAGTGCAATCGATTACTCTCAATTAGCGGGTGCTCTGAGATCGATGGAGGAACGTTATTTTGACGAACAACTTTTTGTACAAATTCATAGCATTGACCTAAATATACATAAGGTCTTTTTGGCAAACCGACATTATGCGTTTCACGACAGCAAGGGTGAGTTAATAAAAGCGTGGCAGGGAAATGGCGGCGTGGAAGATTGGTTGTTAGATTTCCATCATCGTTTTTTATTAGGTAATACGATTGGCTTAAATATAGCAGGGGGAAGTGGTTTACTTACAATTGTATTAGTCTTTACGGGCTTGTTCTTGTGGTGGCCATATCGGCGTTTCTGGAAACCCACCATTCGTTTTAGTGTTAAGCACAGCCATGCTCGCAATAGTCATAGTAATTTGGGGGCCTTTCTAGCTGGGCCTTTGCTTTTGATCGCCGTGACTGGCGTTATTTTAGTCTATCCAACGGAATCCAGATGGTTGCTGCAAAATGGTTTTTCATCGTCTGCGCCCGAGCCTGTCATAATAGAAAAGTCACTTTCAATCGCTGACTTAGATGCTCAGATAGATTTCGCACTAGCTGAATTTCCAGGCTCTAGATTGCGTTCCTTGCAGGCAGCAACGAAAGGCAAGGCGGAGCGAGTTATTGGTCTATCGCAATACGGCGCTTGGGATACCACCGGTAAAACTTCGGTGCGCTTTGAAAGCGACAAAGTGATTATAAAAGATGCTCGTCAGCAAGCGACTAAAGTAAGAGCGGTCGGCCTGACGTATGCCTTACATATCGGTAAGATAAATTTAGCGTATCGCTTGGCGTTGATCCTTATTGGAATCTGTTTATGTGGTTTGACGTTTTTTGGGTTTCGTTCTTTTTATTTGCGCCGTTACTTATAATTCATAGATAACAGCGTATATTTTCAGTCACTAGCGCTTATTTTCCATGGTGGATTTAACCTGTTATCGCCAGCCCAATAGAGCTTTACTTTATTGCCAGACGGATCGCGCAATAATGCTTCACGCCAAAGATATTTTTGATCTTGAGGGTCTCGGTCAAATTGTATGCCAGTTGATTTTATTTGCTCTACCCACTGGTCTAGATGTTCGTGTTCAAAATAAATGATGGCACCGTTTTCAAATAAACCGTCATCCAGCGATAGAGAAAAACTCGATTCACCCATTGGACACTCGAATCGGACATAGTGCGGGGTGTCTACAATCTTTATAAAGCCAAGCTTTACATAAAATTGTGCTGTTTGAGTCATGTTTTTAACCGGTAAGGTGACTTGATTCATATTCATTTTTTGCCTCACTCTTGATACGAGGTAACTTCAATCTCAAGGTCATCTAAAATTTTTAAATAAAAGCGCTTTCCTTCGTCTGCTTCATAGCGGCCAAAATTGAACGGCTCTAAATCTAATTCTTTAGCTCGTGAACAAATCTTATTTAGATCTTTCACGACTACGCCTACGTGGTTCATATGGCCAGCGTGGTTAGCATCACCGCATTTCGTGCCAAGCGATGTATTGGTGTAAAGGGCTATATAATGGGTGTCCGAGCCAACGTGCACTGAGTAGCCACCGTTCATCGCTGCGCCACTCCAGCGAATTTTCCAGCCTAATAGATCAACCAGTTGTTGAGCGCTTAGATCAGGGTCGCTGACCGTGATGTTTACATGTTCTAGATAAGTCATTATTTTTTCTTGCTAAGTTTCAGTTCTTGAACTTTAATATCTAAAGTTAACTTGAGGTCAAGAAAAATGTCGAGAAGTAATCTTATGACGATTGGTGACTTAGCAAAGCGCACTGGCACGCGCGTTTCGGCGATACGATTTTACGCTGACAAAGAGCTAGTTCCTTCGTTCCGTGCTCCTAGTGGACATCGCGTTTTCGCACGTCATGTGATTAGGCGAGTGTCTTTCATTTTAGTAGCCCAATCTATGGGATATAGCTTGGCTCGGATTCGTGAATTGTTAGCTGCTTTGCCAAACTCGCGCACACCTACCAAGCGAGATTGGCAAGCTCTAAGTAAAACATTCGTCGTTGATATTGATCAACAAATTCAGAGTCTTGAGAACTTAAAAAATAAGTTAGACGGATGCATTGGTTGTGGTTGTTTGTCTTTAAAAAACTGTCATCTGTATAACCCTCAAGATACCGCTGCGTCGTTTGGAACTGGCGCGCGTTATCTTTTAGGTGATAAGCCCCCAGCGCAGATTTAGTCGATCAAGTTTGTTCGATTTAGCTTGTCGACTAAAACTGTTTGCTGACGAGAACTTAGAGTTGATTAGATTGATCAGGCGCGATGATGATGTCGGATTTAGGGAAATCAGAAAAAGGAAAAGGTCGTTGTTCGGTATTGAAGGTTAAAAATTTCAGAACGTCATGCATATAACGACTTAGGTTTTCACCAAACGCGAGTAGCCGTTGGTTGGGCTTGCCGCCAATTAACAGAAACAGGCATTGTGCAATTACAACCGCTGCTATTACTAACTGAGACACGTAAAAAATTATCCAAAACATTACTGTAAACAATATTCGTTGCCAGCTTGACTTGTTGTCATATTGAGTAGGCATTTTTTCTCCATCTAAAAATCAATTTGCTTAGATTAGTAGACATAAGGTTGAAAGAAGAAAATTAAAGTCATATTTTTGTATGTGATACAAGTTATAGCCAAATATTTAGGTTGAAATGACGCAAAACTGCAAAAATAGGTCTGGTATAGAATCTAGTTATAAGACCTCATGAATCAAGCTAAAAAGGCTTATGTTTGTTAGTTTAAGAGGGTTTTATGTCTAGCGTTGAACTTTTGGAGAATGGTTTAAGGGTCCGGATTGCTGATGAGCTAGCTTACTTCAATTATTTTTGGTTGCGAGATAATTGCCCTAGCGCTTGGGATAAGGATACCCAAGAGCGTAGTTTCGATATTCTTAACGAACCTGATGACCTACGAGCCGTTCATGCCTGCGTTGTAAACAGTGAGTTGCAGATAGAATGGTCTGGAGGGCACAAAAGCATCTATTGTCTCGATTGGCTTATCAAATGGCATAACGGAGTTCACCACGGAGACAGTGCCGTTAGGACACGCTGTGCTTGGTATGCCGATCATTATAAAGACTTGCACCGTTTTAACTACCAATCGTTGTTTAATGATCCTGCGCTTGTAGCAGACTGGGCGGAAGCATTGCTAGACCATGGTATAGCTCTTGTTCAGGGCTTGCCAAACACTGATCAAGGCTTAAGTTCCTTATGTGAATTAATTGGTACTGTAAGAGCTTCATTTTCGGGTTATGTCTTTAATGTCTTTTCTAAGAAAAAGCCTGAAAACTTAGCGTATACAGCTAAGGCTCTGGAGTTGCACACCGATCTTCCGGCGGAAGAGCTTGCGCCAGGTGTGCAGTTTTTGCATTGCCGAGTTAATGATGCCTCAGGTGGCGACAGCCTATTTGTCGACGCCCTTGCGGTCGCAAACGATCTTAAGTCACGCCATTATGATTATTATGATGTTTTGTGTAATACGCGAACGCCGTTTCGTTATACCACCATCGATCACGATGTGCGTGCTCGGCAATACATCATAGAACGAGATCCAAATAACCAAGAAGTGAGCGGTATTAATTACAGTCAGCACATGGCCGACACATTTGATTTTAAACAACAAGACATGGATATCTTTTACCCGGCTTTTCGAACATTTGGAAAGATGATGCAAGAACCTAAATATTTAATGCGTTTTCGTTTAAACGCGGGAGAGTGCATCGTTTTTGATAATCATCGAGTAGCGCACGGGCGTACCAGTTTCGATGATGGTAGTGGTGATCGTTATCTTCGTGGTTGTTATGTCGACCGCGGTGAACTGCGAAGTAAATATCGCGTGTTGCGAGGTAAATACCCAAAATGAATGAACAACAAATACGCGTGGACCTTGCTGCCACATTTCGTATGTTGGTACGAATGGATATGCATGAGTCGGTTGCCAATCATTTAAGTGCTGCTGTATCAGAAGACGGAAAGATGTTCGTAATGAACCCTAAATGGATGCATTTTGGGCAAGTCCGTGCTAGCAGCTTGCAACTTCTTAACAGCGAGGACTCCTCAATTATGCAAACGCCGCAGGCACCGGACCAGTCTGCTTGGGCAATACATGGTCAAATACATAAACATGACCCAAATGCGCGTGTGATTTTGCACTTGCATCCAACTTACGCTACTGCGTTGTCGGCCTTAAAAGATCCGACAATATTACCGATCGACAATAACACCGCTCGTTTTTATAAACGTGTTGCCTACGATCTTGATTTTGATGGAATAGCGGTAAGTGAAAAAGAAGGTGCACGTATTAGCGGTATGTTTAAAGGAAAAAGTGTCCTTATGATGGGCAATCATGGTGTTTCGGTGATTGGTGAAACCGTCGCTCAAGCTTTTGAAACGATGTATTACTTGGAAAAAGCCTGTAAAACGATGGTGTTAGCCTACTCTACAGGTCAAAAATTGAATGTTTTAGAGGGCGAGCTGGCTGAGCAAACGGCGGCTAGTTGGGAGGCGTTTTTGGGTATGAGTGAGACTCATTTTGAGTATTTAAAATCAACACTCGACGTTAGCGAACCAGACTATCGAGACTAAATTAAGGCAAAACCTTTGTCTCTAAGTGTGCAGGACCCATGGAGTGAAATAAGTCTGCGGTTTGTACTTGACTCTAAGAGGCTTACTGCGCATATTCTCGAGCGACAGGAATTGAGACTTCCCACGGTCTATACGTTCCTAGGTGCAAACACAGTGCAATATTAGAATAATAATTCAAAGTTTCTAAAACAAAACACAGACCAAAGAGAACGAGTCAATAGATGTCACAAGATAACTACACAAAAAAAATAGCAGAGCTGTTAGGGCATGCCAATATTAAGATCAATGGAGATGATCCTTGGGATATCCAAGTTAAGCATCCAGATCTTTTTAAGCGCGTGATAGGTCAGGGCTCCTTAGGTTTAGGTGAAGCTTACATGGAAGGTTGGTGGGACGTTGAGCAGCTCGATGAATTCTTTTATCGAGTATTAGTCGCGCGCCTGCAGAGCAAGGTGACGACTTTACGAGATAAATTGTTTTATGTGTATGCGCATTTAGTAAATCGCCAAACCGGCAAAAAAGCTTTTGAGGTTGGTGAACAGCATTATGACGTTGGTAATGATTTATACGAACGCATGCTCGATAAACGCATGATGTACAGTTGTGGTTATTGGCAAGACGCGAAAGATCTTGACGAGGCGCAAGAGCACAAACTTGAGCTTATATGTCGCAAGTTAAAACTTGAACCTGGTATGCGAGTTCTTGATATAGGCTGTGGCTGGGGTGGTGCCGCACGCTATATGGCTGAAAAATACGATGTTGAAGTTGTTGGTGTCAGCGTTTCTAAAGAGCAAATTGCTTTAGCAAATGAACGTGCCGAAGGATTAAACGTGAGTTACAAATATGCCGATTATCGTGATTTAAATGAAGAATTTGATCGGATATTTTCAATCGGTATGTTTGAGCACGTGGGTTATAAAAACTATAAAACATTTTTTGAAGTTGCTCATCGTTGTTTAAAAGACGGCGGGTTGTTTGTATTGCATTCTATAGGCTTTCAATACACATCTGAAAAGGTAGATCCTTGGATTGAGCGTTATATTTTCCCGAACTCAATTTTGCCATCAGCTGAACTAATTGGTAAGCACAGTGGGCCATATTTTAAGCTTGAAGATTGGCACAACTTTGGGCCGGATTATACAAAGACGCTTATGGCTTGGGATCAAAATGCGACAAACGCTTGGCCAGATTTGCCAGCTTACGATGAAGAGTTTCAAAGGAAATGGCACTACTATCTCATGGCCTGTGCAGGTACATTTAGGGCCTGTAACAATCATCTATGGCAAATCGTGTTTTCCAAAGGTGAGAAGCAAGAACCTTACCGCGCGGTTAGGTCGGCGGTTGATTAACGAAACCTTAGTCGTATAGAGCGAAGTCGGTTTAGCGGTCTCGCTTTAAGTTTCAAGTTCTTCCCAGCGTAAAAAACAGGCATCTAAATCTGCTTGTAGATCTTTCAGTTGATTACTTACTTGAGTGATCAGCTCGGCATCTTGCTGGTAAAAGTTTGGTGCGGCCATTTGTTCCGATAATGCTTGTATTTGTACTTCAAGCTGGTCAATCTTTTTTGGTAGTGCGTCAAGCTCGCGTTGTAGTTTATAACTTAGTTTTTTAGATGACGCTTTTTTGATGACTTTATCGTCGTTGTTCGATTCGCCGCTTGTTTCGCCATTTGTTTTTTGCAGAGCGTCCTTATCCCCGGTTTTTGCTTGCTTGCGACCTTGGCGTAGCCAATCTTGATAACCGCCGATGTATTCATTGAGTTGGCCATCGCCTTCAAAAACAAATGTGCTGGTTACTACGTTATCTAAAAACGCACGATCGTGACTTACGAGTATTAAGCTACCATCGAAGTCCATTAACAGTTGTTCAAGTAACTCAAGCGTTTCGTAATCAAGATCGTTGGTCGGCTCATCAAGGACTAAGAAATTAAACGGTTGAGTGAACAGCTTTGCCAGCATTAAACGATTCCTTTCGCCGCCCGATAATTTAGCGGCCGGCGCGCGCGCGCGCGCCGGGCTAAATAAAAAATCTTGCAGATAGCCCATGATGTGTTTTCGCTGACCATTTATTTCGATTTCGTTGTTGCCCGAAACATTGTCTTGTACGCTTAAATTGTCGCGGATTGCACTGCGGTGTTGATCGAGATAGGCGATTTCCAAATTTGTGCCTATTTTTACTGTGCCCGAATTTGCTTGAGTTTCACCCGTGAGTACTTTTATCAGTGATGATTTGCCACATCCATTTGAGCCAATAATTCCGATTTTGTCGCCACGTAAAATCCGGCATGTAAAATTTTGGACTAAGATATTTTCCTCAAATCGAATGTTAATTTCCTCGGCTTCAATGACCACTTTGCCAGATTTCCCAGCGTTGTTTAATTTAATAGATGCCTTACCTTGTCGTTCGCGTCGTTGCTGACGTTCATCACGCATTTTTTTTAACGCCCGAACACGCCCTTCGTTACGCGTTCGACGTGCTTGAATTCCTTGGCGAATCCATTTCTCTTCTTGCGCGAGCTTCTTATCGAATTTGGCATTGTGGCGTTGTTCTTCTTCCAGTGCTTTGCCCTTGCTACTAAGGTATTGATTATGATTGCCCGGATATGAGCTAATGACGCCTCGGTCTATTTCGATAATGCGCGTACAAAGTTTGTCTATAAACGCCCGATCGTGAGACACAATAACCATCGCCACTTTCAAGCCTAAGAGCACTTTTTCCAACCAAATAATGGTGTCGATATCCAAATGATTGGTGGGTTCGTCTAATAACAATAAGTTAGGTTCGCACACTAAGGCGCGAGCCAAAAGAACTCGACGTTTCATGCCACCCGAAAGGACGTTGAATTGCGTTTGTGGCTCTAGTTGGAACTTCGAACACAACGTTTGTATCCGTCGGTCGAGGGTCCAAATATCTTGCTCGTGCTGCTGGTTATGATTTCCGGCGTGTTCGTCACTTGCTAAATAAATAGTAGCCAAGGCAGGGCCCAGCGAGGGCTCGCCGTGTGCGATAACACTTCTAATATCTAGATCTAGTTCATTAGGAACTTCTTGAATGAGCCGCCCGCAGACTAAGTGTTGCTGACGAATAATCTCGCCTTCGTCAGGCAGATGAGTCTGGTCAATAAGTTTGAGTAAGGTAGATTTACCAGCGCCATTACGGCCAATTAAGCCAATGCGTTCGCCGGGTTCGATTATCACGTTGGCTTGATCTAGAATAGCGTCTGCCCCAAAGGCAATCGAAACGTTGTTAAATGAGATAAGCGCCATACTTGGTTTCCGCGAGTTAATCGGCGCAGAGTGTAACAGAGGTGCGCCTAATGTTAGTTGAACAAATCGCAGTCAATAATAATTTACGTAATTATATGTACCTATTGGCCTGCCCAGAAACACGAGAGGCGGTGGCAATAGACCCATTGGATCACGCTACAGCATTGCAGCGCGCAGAGGCTTTGGGTTGGAGCATACGAGGGGTAATTAACACGCATGAACACCATGACCACATAGGCGGTAATGAGCAAGTGATTGCTGCGACGGGTGCAACTTTATATGCACATGAAGCGGCGCGAGATAAAATCGCAAATGTTGATGTCGGCTTACAGGCCGGAGACGCAATACAGGTGGGGACTTCCTTCGAGTTAATGGCATTGGACACGCCAGGGCATACTTTTTGTCATACCTGTTTGTACTTCATAGGTAAAAAACAAGAATTACCTGCTCTTTTCTGCGGTGATACTTTATTCAACGCTGGCGTGGGTAATTGTCATAACGGTGGTAATCCGCAAACTATGTATCAAACATTTGCTGAGCAAATTTTCCGTTTACCTGATGTTACTCGGATTTACCCAGGGCACGATTACATTGAAAACAATCTGCAATTTACACTGGATCGCGAGCCCGGCAATGACGCAGCTCGTAGCTTGCTTGCTGCGATACAGCAATGGTCTTCAGATCAGCATTTTATTTCAAATATCGCAATGGAGAAGTTGGTGAATACTTTTTTTCGTTTACAAAGCGACGAAGTTATCGAGGGTCTGCGTACTCAATTTTCTGACCTGAGTGCGGAGCCAGATGCCGAGACAGTGTTTTTGAAGTTAAGAGAATTGCGTAATCAGTGGTAAAAATTAGCACATACAATCTTGTTTTCGAATCGTATTAAGGTTCGATATTTAACGGCAGTTAACGATATAATTCTGAGTATCCGATGCGCGATGCGCTTAATGTTTTAGACAAGATTGGTTTTTGGAGATTTAGATGTCTTTTGACGACAAAGATGGCTTTATTTGGATGGATGGCGAGTATGTGGAGTGGCGCGATGCCAAAGTGCATGTTTTAACCCATACATTTCATTATGGGATGGGTGTGTTTGAAGGGGTGCGAGCTTATCGAACCGCTGAGGGCCCAGCTATTTTTCGTTTAGATCGGCATACCGAGAGGTTGTTTCAATCGGCCAAGATAATGGGTATGAAAATCCCGTTTAGTATGGAACAGTTGAATAAGGTGCAATTAGAGATTATCCGTAAAAATGAGCTTGAATCTGCGTACTTGCGCCCTATGGCTTATTATGGCTCGGAAGCAATGGGCTTGCATGCAAAAGGCTTGAAAGTGCATGTGATGTTAGCGGCTTGGGAATGGGGTGCGTATCTTGGTGATGAGGGCTTAGAGAAAGGCATACGAGTAAAGACTTCGTCTTTTAGTCGCCACCATGTCAACAGCAGTATGACTAAGGCTAAGACTACAGGTCATTACACTAACTCTATAATGGCACTTCAAGAAGCCGAGAATGCAGGCTACGACGAAGCGCTAATGCTTGACCCAAACGGCTATGTCGCAGAAGGCAGTGGTGAAAATATATTTATTATTCGTCGCGGCAAAGTGTATACGCCAAGTCTAACCTCGGCCCTTGAAGGTATTACTCGCGATACGATTGTGGAATTATTACGCGATGATATGGGCTTAGATGTGATTGAAAAACAAATCACACGGGACGAAGTTTATACCGCCGACGAAGCGTTTTTTACTGGGACCGCAGCCGAAGTTACCCCAATTCGATCTCTCGATGATAGGGAGATTGGAAATGGTGGTTGTGGTTTGTTGACGCAGGAAATTCAATCTCGTTACTTCGATGTAGTCTACGGGCGCGACTCGGCGAGATCTGCGTGGTTAACCCACGCTTAGAATGCAGGCATGGCGACTAAGCCACCGGAACGAATTTTAATTGTCGGCCCATCATGGGTCGGCGATATGGTCATGGCGCAAAGTCTATTTATAGACTTGGCTGAGCGTAACGACGGTGTACTTATTGATGTGTTGGCACCAGCATGGACCGCAGCGCTCACTGATCGTATGCCGCAAGTGAATCGTTTTGTAAAAGTAGGCTTTGAGCATGGCAAACTTAGCTTAGTGGAGCGCATAAAACTTGGTCGTCGCTTGCGCGATGAAAAGTATGATCAAGCGATCTTATTGCCTAATTCTCTAAAGTCGGCTTTAGTACCCGTTTTTGCTCGGATTCCTAAGCGTACCGGGTTTGTTGGAGAACAGCGTTGGTTGATGGTCAACGATATTCGTAAGCTCGATAGGCCGGCTTTGCCAATGACTGTCCAGCGTTTTCTGGCCTTAGGTGAAGATAAGGATGCGCCGGTGCGCGATCGATATTCTATTCCGGTGCCAAAGCTCGAGGTCGACCAGACTTCAGTAAATGCCGCATTAGCATCCAATCATCTTGAGACCGATAAACCGATTTTGGTGTTGTGCCCAGGCGCCGAGTTTGGGGTGTCTAAACAATGGCCTGCGAGCTCCTATGCGCAAGTTGCAAACCATCATTTGGCTAAAGGTTGGCAGGTCTGGTTACTAGGTTCAGACAAAGATAGACTTGTTTGTAATGAAATTAACGCACTATGTCAGCATCGTTTAGTGATATTAGCTGGTAAAACTAGCCTACCCGAAGCCGTTGACTTAATGTCGTTGGCGGCGCAGGTGGTGGCCAATGATTCGGGTTTAATGCACATTGCAGCGGCCTTACAAAAGCCGTTGATCGCTGTCTATGGCTCGACCGATCCAGGGCACACTCCGCCATTGAGCGCTAACCATAAAATTGCTCGCCTAGAGCTAGATTGTAGCCCGTGTTTTGCGCGCGATTGCCCACTCTCGCATCACCAATGTATGCGCGACTTACCGGCTTCTGAGGTTATTGAGTATTGTGAGGCCTTTTCATGATGATCTTGGTCGTAAAGCTCACTTCTATGGGCGATGTGTTGCACTTGATGCCAGCGCTGACAGATCTTGCTAAGCAGCAACCCGACCTGACGGTGGATTGGATGGTAGAGGAGAGCTTTACACATATACCGAGCTGGCATCCAAGCGTGGACAGAGTTATTCCTGTTGCTACAAGGCGGTGGCGCAGATTTAAATGGTCAACAATTCGAGAGTTTTTGAGTTTTCGTCGTTGTTTGCGTCAACGACAATATGATGTTGTAGTTGATGCGCAAGGACTTATAAAGAGCGCGGTTTTTGCGCGTTTTGCCAAACTTAAACCTGGCGGTGTACGTTTAGGTTTTTGCGCCGATTCAATTAAAGAGTCATTCGCAGCGCGCCTTTACAATAAGCCCGTTAGTGTTGCTCGCGAGCAGCACGCCATTGACAGGTTGCGGCAGTTATTTGCTGAAGGTTTTGATTATCAATTTGGTCCGTTGTTCGATTACGGTTTAATCACCTCAGGGGATGATTTAGCAGTGGGTCGCGATAGTGGAACCGTGATTTTTTTCCATGCAACTACCTGGGAGAGTAAGCACCTTCCAGAACATGTATGGCAGGCCCTTATAAAATTAGCGGAGGCGGATGGTTACCGTGTTTTGCTCGCTTGGGGCAATGAGCAAGAGCATCAACGAGCCAAACGTTTAGCGGACGGGCATGCGAACGCTACTGTACTAGATAAAATGTCGTTGACCGATCTTAAATTACAGATTCAACGATGTTCAGGCGTTATTGCGGTGGATACAGGTTTAGGTCATATGGCTGCCGCTTTGGCGATCCCGTGCGTGTCCATTTATGGCAGTACCGCTGCTAAGTTAACGGGTGCTATGGGGAACAAGCAAGTTCGCTTACAAAGCGATTACCCTTGCTCACCTTGTTTTAATAAGCAATGTGACAAACTTTCAGAAAACGTAGTAGATCCGCCGTGTTATGTTAAAAGTGATCAAAACGGAGGCATAAATGCGAGTAAACTTTGGGAAAGCTTGTTTGAGCAAATTGCCTAATGGCTTGGGTGTCTACTTAGACATTCATTAACAAGTACTATAATCTAGCTTCAGAAGGCGTATAATCTGCTTTAGAACCTGACCAGATACACGCCATGCTACGCGCTATGCATTTCGCTTTTTGTCTTTACAAGCACTTTCCCTATAGCGGTTTATCACTCGATATGCTGCGTATCGCTAGTGAGTGCGCACAACGTGGCCACAAGGCCACTGTTTTTACTGGAAGCTGGGAAGGCGAAGTGCCCGACGGCATAGAAGTTGTTTTAATAAAACACTTTGGATTTACTAATCATACGCGTGCCCAGAGTTTTCATCGAAAGCTAAGAAGCTTGCTCAGAAACGAGTGTTACGATGTAGTGGTAGGCTTTAATAAGATTCCTGGTATGGATATCTATTATTGCGGCGATTACTGCTATGTCGGGCGTTCGTATTTACGGCATTCATTTTTTTACCGTTTTACTCCGCGCTTTTTGTATTACTCGAGTTTTGAAAGAGGAGTATTTGATGCCTCGTCAGAAACTAATATTCTTAGTTTGTCGAATCGAGAGAAACTTATATATCAGCAGCATTATCTGACACAGGATTCTCGTTTTTTGTGCTTGCCGCCTACACTAGAGAAAGCGCGTTGGGGTAACCTTGAAGATCTCGCTGACAGAGAAACGCTTAGGGCGTCTCTTGGGATTAAAAAAGACGAAAATTTGGTGTTACTTATTGGTTCTGGTTTTGCGACTAAAGGTCTAGACCGAGCGATAATAGCGATTTCTTCTTTGCCAATGGAGTTGCTGTCTAAAACCAAGCTATTTGTTGTAGGGCAGGACAAGATCGATCCTTTTCAACGTCAAGCGAAGCGCCAAAACGTTTCTGAGCACGTGCATTTTCTTGGTGGTCGAAAAGATATTCCAGCGTTAATGAAAGCGGGCGATATGTTGCTTCATCCTGCTTACGCAGAAACTACCGGAGGAGTGCTTCTTGAGGCCATTGTCTCTGGTTTGCCTGTGCTGGCGACACCTGTTTGTGGCTATGCGCCGCACATTAAAATTGCACAGGCGGGGCATGTTTTACGCAAACGTTTCTCGCAAGAAGAGTTGAATGTTAAATTACATGAAATGCTGCTATCAGAAGAGAAAGCGGTATGGCGTGAGAACGGTTTGAGCTATGGAAAGAACCCGAGTCTTTACGTAATGCCGCAACGCGCGGTAGATTTTATCGAACAAACATCGGCACAACGGCGTTTGTCGTTGCTAACATCTGAGCAACAAAAGAGCGACGAATCTCTTTATATTAATAATGAATTGCGACAATCGCTCAAGGGCGAAGATTCGTTTTATCAAGTAATGAATATCGAAGGTAAGGTGTATCGCGAGGCCCTAGGCCGTCGAACGCTTCGTTTTACCCGAGGCAGTAAAGATTATTTTTTGAAGATTCACACAGGCGTTGGTTGGCCAGAAATTTTTAAGAACATTATTTATCTTCGAGCTCCAGTAGTAGGAGCTCTTAACGAGTGGCACGGTGTGCACCGTTTGAAAGATTTGGAGATTGATACGATGACCGTTGCCGCTCATGGTATCCGTGGTCGTAATCCAGCAACAAAACACTCGTTTATTATCACTGAAGCATTGCCTACTGAAACCAGTTTGGAAGATTTTTGCGGCGAGTGGAAAAACAATCCGCCACGAACCCTAAAACAAATTCGTCTCAAGCGCTGGATTTTAAATAAAGTGGTTGAAACTGCGCGAGTGATTCACGAGAATGGCGCGAATCATCGTGACTTTTATCTGTGTCATTTCTTATTGGATGCACACTTTGAAGCGGATGAGCACGTTTCAGTTGAGAGTAAACTGTATCTAATTGATTTGCATCGTTTACAAATGCGACGTAAAACGCCGGAACGGTGGGCAGTAAAAGATATAGCCGGATTATATTATTCCAGTAAGGAAATAGGGCTTACCAAACGAGATTTATTGCGTTTCATGCGACTTTATAGTGGGAAATCGCTTCGTGAAATTTTAGCCGAGGATATGTCTTTTTGGGCTAAGGTTGAAAGCCGAGGTAATCGTTTGTACGAATCTGAGAAACGCAAAGCTAAAGTATTTGAAAGGATGAAGCGTCAAAATGACAAACAACATGTGCTGGATGATCTTGCAAAAGAAGCTAAGGCCCAGGTTATTGTTGGTAAGTAAAAGCCCCTTGTAATGACACCTTGGTTGGATCAAGTTACAAACTATCAATCTGATGTGCACCGGCGCAGGTGGTTTGCTTGTGAATTAGAGGATGTGGAAAAGCTCTCTGGTAGAGATTTAGATAGGCTTATCGAACAAGGTGAGACCTTAAAGCACGACGCAACAACGAGTGTCGCGCGGCTTGTCTTTGGAGCTCGCCATATCATTATAAAGCGTTACAACTCGCGAAATCAGTGGCATCGGGTGAACCGTTCGGTCAGGCGCTCTCGAGCCAGTCGTTGTTGGCGCATGAGTTATTCTTTTGAAAGTGCTGGATTGTCAGTGGCGCGCCCATTTTTGATGTTAGAACGGCGTCTAGGGCCTTTGCGACGTACTGCTTATTTTGTTAGTGAAGCGCTTGATGGTGCAGAGTTGTTGTACAGTTTACCAACAATGGAATATTCACAACAACGTTTAGTGGCCCAAGTCTTGAAAGACGCTTTTGAGCGTATGAAGCGCGCTAGTATAACTCATGGTGATCTGAAGGCGAGCAATTTGATATGGAAAGGTGGCCGCATTTATTTTATTGATCTTGATGCAGCGAGACATCATGCTAGCAAGCAAAGCTGGTTAAAAGCGAATAACAAGGATCGGCGTCGTTTTCTCGAGAATTGGCGGGGTGATGACCAGCTTATGTCTTTGTTTGAAGACTTGGTTTGACTATTATTGCTGCGCTTGATTTAGGCGGCAATAATTATAGATTTAAGTCTTAGAAATTGAGTGTTTAGCTTAAAATAGAACTAATCTGTTTTTAGGAATGGTTTTAATTCTTCTACATGTCGCTTACCATCTTGATATCCGAGTTCAATGAGTTCTTGGCAAAAGGTTTTCGTGAACATCAAATAAGAAATGAAACGTCTACTATTTGCTTTAGACATACCAAGAAACTTAAGCGCCGTACGAAAACTCGCTGGCAACTCTAAATAGTGCTTCATGGCTATATTAGCGATATCTTGCGATGGGTTGATTACCAGATACTCAATAATTTTAAGGTTTTCTTCCGAATTTTGATTGCCTTCGAGTAAGGTGCGATTCATGCGTTCCATGCGTTCTATGTCGGAATTTAAGCTGTTCAGAAACAGAGTGTCTAAAACATAACCGGATATGTCCCCTAGACTGGGACGTTTTCTGGGCTTATTCTTGATCGCATTTTTTTCCATACGAAGGCCAATAATCAGCACTTTTTGCGCGCCTAAATGAAGCGCTGGGCTAATTGGCGATGTTTGGCGCATAGAGCCGTCGCCGAAGTGTTCAGAATTAAGTTTTACCGAAGGGAACACAACTGGTATGGCTGAGGATGCCATCAAATGGTCAAGGCTTATATCTGAGCGAACGCCTTCTCTATGGGTGCGCTGCCAATTTTCTATACTTTCATGGCCATCATAAAACGTTGTCGATTCGCCGCTGTTGTAGCTGCATGCGGTAAGACAATAAGCGTGTAAGTTACCATTCTTAATCGACCCTTTTATTTTGTCGAAACTTATATGGCTCGACAACAGCTGTCTTAATGGTTGATTGTCGAGCAAGGAACTTGGGCCTTGGTCTGCCTTGCCCGGTCCTAGTTGCGTCCATGCCCAACTTAATATACGTTTAAATAAGTTTTTACCGTCGACATAAAAAACATGATGGGGTTCAAAATTTGACCAAACATGATTTACCTTTTCAACACCAACTTTAAAGTTGTCTGCATTTGAGGCTAAAGCGACTGCGTTGATAGATCCAGCGGATGTGCCGCAAATAATAGGGAACGGGTTGTTGCAATTTTCAGGCGACATTTCGGCGATAGCTTTTAATACACCGACTTGGTAGGCAGCCCTTGCACCGCCTCCTCCTAAAATTAAAGCGGACCGAAAGAAAGGGGTTTGTTTGTCTTTGTTCTCGTTCATCAACCTACTGCTGGTACCTCATATCCACTGCGTCCGCGTAGTGGAATTCTTTTGCGTTTGGCAGGCTCTTGTTTACGTTTTTCCATAGCCGCCACCTTAGCTGCTTCGCGTTGTTCCGGAGAAACGTCCTGAGCCTGTTTGTCGTTCTGGTTTTTACGTCTGTCTTTGGGGACGCGATTGGGATTACCTTTTTCGCGTCGTGGTCGGTCCCTCTCATTTTTAGTGGTGGAGCCCGGCTTCTTCTTCTCAGGTTTTTTGCGGCCGTCTTTCTTTCGACGCGACTGAAGTTTTGAAACGTCTGGAACAACAGCATCTTTAAACAAGACGCTGCTGTATTCTTTTTCAATTGGAATCGAATGTTCGATATATTCTTCAATTGCCATGATATTCATGGCATAGGTTTCGCACATCAAGCTTATTGCCGTGCCACTGGCGCCGGCGCGCGCAGTCCGGCCGATGCGGTGTACATAGTCTTCTGCATCATTTGGGAGATCGAAATTCACGACTAAATTGACGTCTGGGATATGCAGTCCGCGAGCCGCAACATCGGTTGCGATAAGGATATTGCGTTTTCCTTCTTTAAAGTCACCCAATAGCCGTTCGCGTTTTTTTTGCGGCACATCGCCTGATAGTAAGGCACACTGAAAACTGTTCAAGTTTAGCCAAGCCTCAACTTTTTCCGCCATATGTTTTGTGTTTAAAAACACGACACATTTATCATCACCGGCTTCTTTTAACAGGCCCAGCAACAGAGGAATCTTATCGTCGTTAGCGGGCATGTATGCGATTTCTACAATACGGTCAGCGGTGATTTCCGACTCTATTTTAACGATCTCTGGCTCGCTCATGTGTTCATAGGCAAGTTCGGCAACGCGGTGCGATAAGGTCGCCGAAAATAACATATTAAGTCGTTCTTCGGGTGCGGGCATAGCCCGAAAAAGGTAGCGGATGTCTGCAATGAAGCCAAGGTCAAACATGCGGTCTGCTTCGTCTAAAATGATCACCTCGAGAGTATCCATTGCGAATACACCTTGTTTAAAATAATCAATAATTCGACCTGGGGTACCCACTAATATGTCAATACCTGCTTCAATCTGCTTGCGCTGTTTGTCGTAATCAGTGCCGCCATATGCTAAGCCGAGTTTTAGGCCCGTGTGTTCAACCAACGGTTTTCCGTCTTCATTGATTTGAATGGCGAGTTCACGGGTCGGCGCGATCACTAAGGCGCGAATTGGGTTTTTCTTTTTTGATTGTTTCGGTTCTTGCCCGAGCAGGTGGTGTAAGCAAGCGATTAAGAATGCCGCGGTTTTCCCAGTGCCGGTCTGAGCTTGGCCGCTTATGTCTTTGCCCTGAAGCGCTAGTGGCAATGTCATCGCTTGAATAGGAGTGCAAAACTCGAAGCCGGCGCCTTGAATTCCTTCTTGTACTTTAGGGTGTATGGAAAGCTCGGTAAATCGTGTTTCACTTAAATGGGTATTACTCATTTTTAAAACTATCTCTTGGTTTTGTCAGATCTATGTATTTTATGGCCTCGGTTTTCATACCGATTCTTTGTTGAAAGACATAGCTAATATTCAGTAGGCATTTCGTGGAGAAATATTAAGTGCTTATAAAACATCAATTGTGTGTAAACGAAAGCTCGGCGTAAGCTGTTAGCTCTTAGATTTTTTCCGCTTGCAAAATGTAGAATAATCCGCACACTATACCGTAATTATTGATAAAAAAGGCGATTAACTTATGTCTCAAAATACCGTAGAAATTACCGATTCGAGCTTTGAAGCCGATGTCTTGAAAGCGGATCACCCAGTCTTAGTTGACTATTGGGCTGAATGGTGTGGCCCGTGCAAAATGCTGGCACCTATCCTTGATGAGGTAGCTGCTGAGTATGGTGACAAGCTCACCATAGCAAAGCTAAATATTGACAATAACCCGAATACTCCACCAAAGTTTGGCATTCGAGGTATTCCGACTTTAATGTTATTTAAAGAAGGTGACGTAGCTGCGACCAAAGTAGGGGCTATGTCAAAATCACAGTTGACGGCCTTTATTGACGAAAATATATAACAAGAACCTTGCCGCTCAATCTGCCTGTGGTTTGGGCGGCGAAATAGACTAGACAATAGGGCTAGGTGCATGATATTGTCAGTTCAGATTCGCGATCGTCGAATCTTTTTCCCGAGAGATTTCCGTCAGCAATAAATATAAGATTAGAGATCTAATCACTAAAGTTGGTACTGGCCAAAAATTCACCAAAGGGAATGTTGTCCAAGGTGTATCAGTTTAAGATTTAAAATCTGGACGCGCCTAGTTTTTTCTTCAGCGGCTTTAAAACTCCACGAATGTTTTAAACTATCTTTTATAGAATTAAATAAACGCGAATAATGTCTCTTTACTTCCTTACTAATTAATCTAAACAACATCGACAAATAATCTTAAGTGATCTGGGTGATCGCTATTCAAATTTACACTGCAAATCGCAGCCACCTATTACTCTCAATATGTCAGCTTCATTAACCGAATTAAAACAGAAAACCGCAACCGAATTGACCGAGATTGGTCGCTCTATGAATCTGGACGGCTTAGGCCGTATGCGCAA
The DNA here is from genome assembly GCA_964434375.1 of uncultured Gammaproteobacteria bacterium. Taxonomy (GTDB): domain Bacteria; phylum Pseudomonadota; class Gammaproteobacteria; order Arenicellales; family Arenicellaceae; genus Arenicella. The sequence goes on from CAYSUU010000002.1 coordinate 109,650, forward strand.
ACAGGATCAAATTTTTACTATATTGAAGTCTCTCGCAAAAAAGGGCGAAGACATTGAAGGTGAAGGTGTGGTCGAAATACTGCAAGATGGTTTTGGCTTTTTGCGCTCAGCCGATAGTTCGTATCTCGCGGGCCCTGATGACATCTATGTCTCACCGAGTCAAATTAGACGATTTAGTTTACGTACGGGGGACACTATTGCTGGGTTGGTGCGACCACCAAAAGATTCCGAACGCTATTTCGCCTTACTTAAAGTAGCGACAATTAATGGTTCTTCGCCAGAAGAAGCGCGTAATAAGATTCTTTTTGAAAATCTTACGCCATTGCACCCAAATAAGAGGATGAAGCTAGAGCAAGAAAATGGCACATCGGAAGATTTGACTGGGCGAGTTATCGATTTGATATCGCCATTAGGTAAAGGTCAACGGGGCCTTATTGTTTCGTCTCCCAAGAGCGGAAAGACAGTAATGTTGCAGCAAATCGCTCAAGCAATTACAACTAACAACCCAGACGTTGAATTAATGGTTCTGCTTATCGATGAGCGGCCAGAAGAAGTCACTGAGATGCAGCGAAGTGTGCGCGGTGAAGTTATTTCATCAACCTTCGACGAACCCGCAGCGCGTCACGTACAAGTCGCTGAAATGGTTATAGAAAAGGCCAAGCGTTTAGTAGAGCATAAAAAGGATGTTGTGATCTTGCTGGACTCGATTACTCGATTGGCGCGGGCATACAATACTGTAGCGCCAGCGTCTGGCAAGGTATTAACTGGTGGTGTTGATGCCAACGCATTGCAACGCCCTAAACGTTTCTTTGGCGCAGCTAGAAATATTGAAGAAGGTGGTAGTTTAACGATTCTTGCGACGGCCTTGATTGAAACTGGCTCTAAAATGGATGAAGTGATTTACGAAGAGTTTAAGGGTACGGGTAATATGGAAGTCCATCTGGATCGTCGTATTGCAGAGAAACGAGTTTATCCGTCGATCATTGTAAACAAATCATCTACACGCCGAGAAGAGTTATTGATGGACCCTGAAGAGCTTCAAAAGGTATGGATATTGCGAAAGCTTTTACATCCTATGAATGAAATTGAGGCCATCGAGTTTTTATTGGACAAACTTAAAGCAACCAAAGCGAACGCTGAATTTTTTGGTTCAATGAAACGTTAGTAAAAGCGACGTTCTAAGTATTTATCTTAGAACGTTCTAAACAAGCGCGCTCTATTGATTCGATTAATGGGGCATGCTCGCTACCTCGCAAACTTTCTTTAACCGTATTAATGCGAGGATGACAGTGCAGCTCCATTGGCATGGCTAGATCTGCTAATTCTAATTCGAGTTTGCCAGCATTATCTATTTTCCCAATCGCAATTTTCGAGTGATCCTGCCCAACGAGAAGATCTTGATGGCCTAGACCTTGTCCGACAATCAAATGATCGATGCCAGAAATTGTGCGTCTATCATTAATGTGGATATGGCCACTGAGCATGGTTGATGCGCCAATAGAGCGAAGTTGATCAATGAACCAAGAACGCTCTTTATCTGAGCCAATGTCGTGGTGACTTTTCGGGTCAGGGTCTGTCAAAGGGCAATGTGTGAACGCTATTGTGTTTATAGGAGGTTGTTGTTTTAGCGTCTTAAGTAGTTTTCCTCTATGACCTCCCGATAACGGGAGAAAACCAGCCGCCGTATCGATATTTACAAAACGATTTCCAGCAATTTCAAATGCTTGATTAAGCGGACCAATTTCATTTAAAAAGCGGCCATAAACGCCGCCATTGTCGTGAAAGTCGTGGTTGCCAATGCTAACGTACACAGGCAGTTCGGCATTCTTAAAGTGGTCGATAGCGCTTTGGTAGTCGCTAGTTTGATAATTAAAGTCACCTAGGTGGAGTAAGAAATCCGCGCCTAATTGCTTGGCACGATTAATGCACCACGCAAGTTCTAAGTCGCCGCCGCTGTCGCCAATAGATGCAAAAGACAAACCGTTCTCAATAACCGGCAAACTCCAAGATAACGAAGCCGTTTTATTCTTAGATAGTTTGACACCTATGTTTCTTTGAGTGCCGCTGATTTGTTCCTCGTAGTCGGCTCCTTCTACTCTGAGTATTGCTTTAGGTGATATGTTATGGATCTCAATATTGGTTTTCAGAGCACGTAAACTATTGAGACTTAATTTAGGTTGAGGCTCTGTTGCTCGCCAAAAGCTTTGTAGAATCGTTGAATTTGGAAGCACTATGGCTTGATCGCTTTGATACCTGAGGGGCTCTAAGTTTGGTTTGGCTGCCTTTGGTTCCCAGTGAAATGGGGGTATTCGTATACCGCGCCGATAGCTATAGGCGCCGAGCCCGAGTGTGCCTGCAGCACTTGCAGCTAAAATAAATTGACGCCTTGAGATGCTCATATTCTAAGTCTAGTTTTAAACGGGAGAGATCAAGTTAGGATTCTTTGGCATTAGGAAGCTCAAACACTAATACATGTTGCCCTTTTTTCCCGCTAGTAATATTAATCGGCGCGCCAAATTTGAAGGCGAGTGTTTGGCGGTAAGTGTCTTCACTTTTACTTTTTTCGTTATAACTCAGAGCAATGTAATCGAACGACCTTAAAATTCCGTGATTTAAATAATAATAGAGTTGTAGGTTATCGTATGCGTGATCGAGCTTCTTATCAGTGGTCTGACTGGTGTAATGGATTAATTGCCGATTGTTTGAATAAATTGTCGCATCGTCCGCGAGATTCTCGCTCATCCAGTCGGCTGCGAGTCTTAGGTGTCGTTTATTGGTTCTAACATCAAGCCCTTCGATAGACACCAAGCATAGAACCATTATCGCGACAGCGCTGGAAACTTTTTTCCAAGAATTTATATAACTAAAGCCCGTGATGATCTTATCGATCACAAATGGGGTTAGTATTAATAAGGTCAAGGCTGAAGCCATAGTGTAACGACTGGCAAGGAAAGTATTGTATAGCCCAAACACTACTAATATAGAGATGTTTGTCAGTACTAATGCTAGCCAGATTTGGCGGCTTAGAGTGTGAGAAAGCCCTAAATTTTTATAATACGCATATAGAGCAAACAGAAGATAGAATATTCCCATTCGCCGAAGCAGTTCATAACTAACATTGCCAAAATTGTTGAATATCAAGCCTAAATAATTCAAAGTGCTTAGGTCGTTACCGCCTAATTTTTCCTTAGTGTTAGCCAAAAAAAGGTCAAAAACAGTGTGAATGTCCTGCCCTTCTCTACGAGCAAGGTCGATAATTGCTGCGTATTTGTCGTTGATATACCAGAACAACAAGCTCAGTGATGCGGCTAATACCGCCAAAGTCAGCAAGATAACATTGATTTTTTGCCGGCGTGTTTTACCCGTTTTAAATAAGTATAAAAAATAAGGAGTGACTAATAAAAAGGCCACGCCCTCAAAGCGGAATAAACAACTTGCTGCAGTAAATAGCAGCCACCATGTAAAGTGCGATTTTTCAGATGTTCGACAGAATCGAAGGAGAAAGAACAAAGACCACAGATAACAACTTAAATAGCCAAAGTCTCGAATAATAAATGATCGATATTTGGTGATGCTTGGAAATAGTAAAATAACCAGTAGTGCAAACAAGACGATGCGTTGATCGTTGTCTGACAGGTCGGCGACAATACAGATAAAGGCCCAACTAAGAGAAATCAAAAAAAGCGCATTAAGGATATAAGCCGAATGTTCCGTGCTTAATTGCGTAATAAAAGCAACGCTTGCGATGAACGCCGAATAAAATGGCCAACTGTAATAGTTTAAAGCGGCATTGACGTTGCCGTCTAAAATCATATCAGCTAGGGCAAGATAGGTAACAGCGTCATTATTAATCACAGGGTCGAGCAAATACGCCCAAAGACATAGCGCTAGATTGCCCATGACGAGAATCAGTACTAACAGAGGGCGATCACGAAATAATTGATACATAGGTGCTAGTTGACTGTTGCATGGTGTCTAGGCTAAATGTTTCTACGATTGTCTTTTGCTTGGCACTAATTGATGCATGATAACGGCTTACTTTGAAGCTCGTGTTAGTCGAGCTTGAAGCTCATTAAAGTGATATTCTTAAAAGTATTATTAGCCTGTAATGGCCGTGACCAGCACGCTGCGGGAATATTATCATAGTCTGCGAGTCGGCTGTGTTCTGACAAACAAATGAATGAGTTTAGCTGATTAATGAGTCGTAATAGGAGCGTTTATAATGCCTAAGGTGCTCGTGACCGGGGGTACCGGTTATATTGGAAGTCATGCGGTGGTCGCTCTGATAGAAGACGGTCATGTCCCGGTGCTTTTCGATAATCTAAGTAATAGTAAACAATTAGTGCTTGAGCGTATAAAAACCGTTACTGGCCAATCACCGATATTCGTACAAGGAGATATGCGAGACATACACGCTTTAGCGAGTGTTTTTAAGGAACATGATATAGACAGTGTTCTTCATTTCGCGGGCCTAAAAGCGGTAGGCGAGTCGGTAAGCGAGGTGCAAAACTATTATGAAAATAATGTTGTCGGCACTCTAAATTTAACGCGCGCCATGGCCGATGCAAATTGTTTTAAGATCGTGTTTAGTTCATCGGCAACGGTCTATGGCGACCCAGATACTCTTCCAATTACTGAAAATACGACTTTATTTGCTACTAATCCTTATGGCAGAACAAAGCTTATGGCAGAACAACTTTTGGGTGACCTTGCAAAGTCTGATGTGCGATGGCAATCGGCCTTGCTGCGCTATTTTAATCCGGTAGGCGCGCACTCTAGTGGTTTGATAGGTGAAGATCCTAATGGCATCCCCAATAATTTGGTGCCCTATATCGCTCAGGTTGCTGCCGCGCGGCTTGATTGTCTAGCCGTTTATGGAAACGATTACGATACCGTTGATGGCACAGGTGTTCGAGACTATATCCATGTTGTGGACTTGGTTGCCGCGCACGTCAAAGCCCTAGATGCATTGACTGACGGTCATGGCTGCCAAGCTTATAATTTAGGTACAGGTGAGGGGTTTTCAGTATTGCAAGTTATTGCTGCGTTCGAGAAGGCCAGTGGGATAGCTATTCCGTATCAGGTAGTAGCAAGGCGAACAGGAGATATCGCTAGTTGTTTTGCCGACCCGAGTAAAAGTGAGCGTGAACTAGCTTGGAAAGCTGAGTTTGACTTGCAAGCAATGATGCAAGATCACTGGCGCTGGCAACAAAAAAATCCTCGTGGGTATCAGTCTTAATTAAAATTCAGGCTAAAGTCTATACAAGGAAATTTTTCGTTTCTAATTCAGAATTGGCTGGTTAGCGGTTGCGCGGTGCGGTTCAGTGGAAGTTTCTATACGGCTGACTAAGGCTCAGTCGTCAAGCTTGTGAGTCATTTCAATGTTTCTAACTATTCGATTTGTAATAAATAAGTTACTTTATGGTGGCATGGGCTTTGTTTTAGCGAGGAGCTCGCTGTATGGAAAACGCCAGAGTTTGATACGATCAATGATGAGAGGTTGAACACGAAGCCGCTCAATATCCGAGGCTGGGTATTGGGTTGGGTAGGGGCCAGAGTTACTGCACGGCCTCGATGTTCAGACTTTAGTCTAACCGATAAGATTGTCAATAATCAACAGTTAGATGCTATTTATATTTAATAATTAGAATTAGTTATACGCCGCGAAAAAGAACATCGCGACGTATAAACTTAGTAACAATCGTAACTAGGGTTTTTTATATTCTACGTCGCCTTTATCGACACGCTTAGCAAACTCAGTAGTGCCCCCTACTGCTAGCGTTTTACTTTGTTCAATCCAGTTCTCTCGAGCGATACGGCCTGGGAAAGATATAAAGTTCTCTACCCAAGCTGCGTTATCAGCATCCCAGTCGGCAATCTGGCGAAATTGATAAATACCAAGGCCGTTCAGAGTCTCTTCAATAACCGCGCCAACACCTTTAATGCGCTTTAAGTCATCAACGTCATCGGGGCGGGTTGCGAAACCCATGGGCTTCCATGAGTCGTTGATGGCGACCGTTTGGCTTAAGGGTTCATCATCATCAACCGATTGAACAACCGCGGAAACAGGTGCCGCTGCAGTAGTGCCTGATGACGCTTCGTTTTTACCACGACAGCATAAAAACCAATGTGCTAGCCAGCCCAATACGAAAGCCACTAATAACCACACCCAAATTTGAAAAAATAACCAATACATATCTTGTTCTCCCAGTGTTCTTAGTTTTTGAGGCGGAATTCAATGCGACGATTTTTCGCACGACCCGCATTCGTTTGATTGTCAGCGATAGGTTGATTCGGTCCATATCCAGCAGTTGTGAATTGTGTGCTTGGTAGACCTTCTTTCAAAAGAAAGTTCACGACTGATTGAGCGCGCCGTTCACTTAGATTCATGTTGCCTTCTAAGCTACCGGTGTTGTCAGTGTGTCCCGCGACTTCAAAGTTAGCGCCGGTGCAGCGTTTCGCTGTTGCGGTTATGTTTTCTAGCAGTTCGAAGCTGCTTGGACTAATTGTCGCACTACCGGTCGCGAAATTTATTTTTGTTTCGCTTAATAGGTTGGCAATTGTGGTTTCACAAACATCATTCTCTATTATTTCTACCGTAGGTGCGGCCGCAATCGTTAAACGGTCTACGACATTACCGGAAAAAGAACTTTGCACTCGTGAAAGAGTATCTTGTTTAGCCGGTGAACTGGGCATTTCGCCTGTAACAGTTATGCTTTGACCAACTAGGTCCATGCTTATAGCAGGAGCTTGGTTCTTCAATGCTCCAAATAGACCTGTTGTGTCAGCTAATTGGTCGGTGTTATCACCGATCTGGAGTTGATTGATGACATTGCTGGCACCAAATGTGTTGCTCGCTTGCGTAACCACAGAGTCAATTTCAGTTTGACTTGCTAGAACACCATTCAATAGAACTTTTCCATCATTGATTGTTACGTTAAGCGATGCATCACTTAGAGGTTGCGCAGCTACAGAAACATCCGAGCTCATTTCAACTAGGTTGACACCAGCGGTTTGCGCGGCTTTATCTCGCACAGCTTCTATTTGGTCTAGGCTTTTCGGTGTGCCGCTAATGAGTACATCTCTGCCCCTATTATGCGTGTTTATTTGGGCCCAATCGGCACCAATAGAATCAAGGCTTGCGCGAGTATTTTCGGCAACGCGATTTTCGATCGTTCGATGCTGGAAAAATAATACTAGCGCTAATAGCAAAAGTGGTAGAACAATAAATGGCCACCAGCCTGCACAGAATAATGAACAATGCTTCATCATGCCTCCATAGAGTTTGGGTACGTTATCACGTGTACCATGCTGAATATTGGGAGGGCTCGATTAACTTAGCCTTTAGAGTACAACCAAATTCCCCCATCGCTCGGGCATCAAACTTTGTTGATGTTTGATGCCTTATAAATAGCAATTTGCGATTAATTGCTTAAATAATTATCGCAAGCGCTGATGAAAAACGCTACCGCTGTACAGGATTTTTTGGAGTGTTTTACTTAAATTAACGCTTTTTAAGGTAAAAAGAAAAAAAGCCAGGAAAACACTCGTGTTTTCTCTGGCTTTTCTCCCTATCCATTTCAGCAAAGTGGGGGGGTCAGGACGAACCTGAAATGCGGGGTATGCAGGGGTATCTGCTGAAAATAGATATTCTGTTTGGCACCTTTTAACTTACGATGCCTTTTTTTCCGTCAATATTAATTTCTATAATCTAAGAGAACGGGACTTTCCTGAATGCATTGCAAAAAATTTTAGCCTTAACATTACATTTTTTTAATAACTATTTATTCAGTAACTTTTTGAAAAATTCTCTTAGGCTCTTAGCAGAACCTCGCTCCCATGCTTTTAGTGCTGCGGTACCAATTACTGCGATTTGAGCGTGCTTACCAATAAATTCAATATCCTCGGCCTTGCTAACGCCAAAGCCTAGTGCTAATGGTAAGTTGGTCGCGTTTTTGCAGCGTTCGATTAAGGCTACTACCTCGCGATCCATGTCTGTATTAGTTCCCGTCACTCCCTTTCGAGCAACAACATATATAAAACCATCGGCTGCCTTTGCGAGTTGTTGAAGTCGCGCATCGTTGTTGGTGGGTGTCATTAGAACAATCGGGCATAAGTCGAGTTGTTGTGCGATTGTATGCAGCTCGCCGGCTTCGTCTATTGGAAGGTCGGGTAAAATAAAGCCGTGTGCTCCCGCTTTTTTTAGCTGTTGTAAGAACGTGCGGTGGCCAGTTTTAAATACCGTGTTGTAATAGCCCATCATTACGACCTTAAAATCAAAGTGCGAGGTGACCTTGTGCATAAACTCAAAACAGTCTTTTACATGCACTCCATCATTGATTGCTTGCTGGTTGGCCTTGACAAATAAGGGACCATCCGCGGATGGCTCTGAAAAAGGAAATTGCAGCTCTACTAAGTCAACGCCGAATTCTTGCATGATCTCAAGTGCTTGCCAATTCGCGTCAAACGACGGATAGCCGCAGACAACGTGGGTCATGATCAACGCCGCGCGTTGACGTTCAGGTAACTGTTGACGCCGTTCAGCTAGATAACTATTTAAGGGCATACGAATCGGCCTTATTTTGAATGAATGTTTTCCAATGAGAATCATCAAGGGCATCGGCGATTGTAAAGATGTCTTTATCGCCACGCCCTGACATATTCACTAGCACCACTTCATCGGCGCGCATTTTCTCGGCTTCTTTGATAGCTTGTGCGAATCCATGTGCGCTTTCCAGGGCGGGTATTACACCTTCTGTGCGCATCACCATTTTGAGTGCTTGCGTGACCTCTTTGTCAGTAACGGCTTCAAACCTTACTCTGTTTTCTTCCCACAAATGGACCAGAATCGGGTTTACGCCAATATAGTCTAGTCCCGCTGCTACCGAATGAGTCTCAAGCATGTTGCCATCATCGTTTTGTAGGAAATAGGTTTTCATGCCTTGTGCAACACCTACCGAAGCATCTTTGTAGGCGAGGCGGGCAGCATGTCGACCTTTACCAGGGCCAAAGCCCCCGGCTTCACAGCCGACTAGTTGCACGTCTTGGTCTTGCATAAAGCCTTGAAACATACCGATTGCATTCGATCCACCACCGACACATGCGAAAATTCGATCAGGTAACCTTCCCGTCGACGCTAACATCTGCTCGCGCGCTTCTTTGCCAATAATCGACTGAAACCAACTTACCATTTCGGGGAACGGGTGGGGGCCACACGCCGTACCTAAAACGTAATGCGTGTTGTCCATGTTGGTAACCCAATCACGTAAGCACTCATTAATCGCATCTTTAAGTGTTTGTTGGCCGTCCGTTACCGCGATAACTTCAGACCCCATGTTTTCCATCCAGAATACATTTGGACGTTGGCGAGCAACATCGACCGCGCCCATATAAATCTTGCTTTGGAATCCAAACCTGGCTGCCATAGTGGCAGTGGCATAGCCATGCTGACCTGCGCCGGTTTCGGCGATCACACGGCTTTTTCCCATACGTTTAACAAGCAGCCCTTGCCCCATGACATTATTTATTTTATGCGAACCCGTATGATTTAAATCCTCGCGCTTTATATATATTTGAGCACCACCGAGCGTGTCCGACAGATTTTTAAGATGGGTGACCGGTGTTGGTCGGCCAGAGTAGGACTGCATTAATTGGATAAACTCTTGCCAGAATTCAGGGTCTTCCTTAGCGTCTCGAAACTCGCTTTTTAGCGCTTCAATTGTGCTATGTAAAATTTCCGGTAAGAAAGTACCACCGTAATCGCCGTAGTAACCTTCTCGTCCGTCGGCGAAGTTGAATAAGTCCATGCTGAATAAGTGTAATTTACAATAACATTATCGTACCATTTGCCTATCTGTTTGACAGTTGAAATTGTAATTCAATTGAAACAAAAGAACGTAACTCTTTGAGCCCCGAATAACTCCCAGTTTTAATGGATTTAGTTAGCCTAATTAAGTTTGCATCTGCTTTGATCTACCCAGTTGGATTGATATTGTGTTTGTTGTTTGTGTTTTTGTTTGCTCGATGGAGAGCGTTTGATCGACTCGCACGGTTCTCGATTTCTTTAGTTTTTATAATTTTTATAAGTTTCTCAAACCCGTGGATAGCGTCCCAATTAGCCGCAAGCCTTGAGCAAAAATATCCGCAAATTGATATTCGAGACATAGCCGGTCATGATGCAATTATTGTTTTAGGTGGCGGTTTGCGGGTTCCGAGTCCGCCAGCGAAACATCTTCAAATAGGCTTTGGTTCAGATCGCTTATGGTATGCGGCTCAGCTTTATAAGGCCGGTAAGGCAAATAAAATCTTTGTCAGTGGCGGTAATGTGTATTATCAGCCAGGTATGCAGGGCGAAGCCATTTACGCAAAACGCTTATTACAGGAATGGGGTATTCCTGAATCGGCGATTCTGATTGAGGCGCAAAGTCGTACTACGCAACAGAATAAAGAAAATCTCTCGGTTTTATTAGAGCGCTATAAGGTTCGTTCTGCCCTTCTGGTCACTTCGGCTATTCATATGCCGCGCGCGGCATTGATTTTTAGTGATCTAAACATACAGTTAGTACCAGCAAGCGCAGATGTATTGATTCGAGATGTAAGGCGGCCCGCATGGTCAAATTTTATTCCATCAGCGCAAGCTATGTCATTGAGTACTCGAGCTATTCACGAATATTATGGAATCATCTTTTTCTATTTACTAAATTGAGTGAAAAACCGACAGCTAAAAGGCGTTTCCCCTTCTCGAACAACGCAGGCGATAGTGCTTTGATTTGGGCTAATTTGAAGTAATTGCCAATCGCGCTGCTGATCACATTTAAAAGCTAAATTATGGCTGTCACTAAAGAGATCTAGTTTTTGCATTGCAAAGTTTATCCCCACACCTTTGGCCTTTCCGTAAGCCTCTTTGCGCGTCCAGAGTTTCAAAAAACGATGGTTTTGATGCTCTGGCGAACTGTTTATATACGCTTGCTCGGCTTCGGAGAATCGCCGTTTTGATACCCTTTGAAAGTCACCTTTACGGTTTAAGCTCTCTAGATCTACACCGAGTGCTTTATCCAAGCCAAATGCATAAATACCAATAGCATGATCGTTATTAATAAACGTATCGGTAAAATTAAATTCGAGCCGTTGAGGGTTTGATTGCAGAGATGGTTTCTTTAAATGATTGTAGCTTAAGCCAAGTTGATTGATAGGCTGGCCTGAATATCCAGAAAGTAAGTGCCATAAGTAATAACGACCAGCGAGATAGCTTGCTTTTAAAGCCGCGGTTTTGCGACGTTCGTACTTATTCCTTTGATTATCATTGAGCAGGCTGAGTCCAATATTATGTTGATATTCATCCAACTCAAGCGGCAAACACCAAAGATGCACTTCGTTTTCTTGGATTTGAGGTAATAATTTTAGGGGTGCTGAGTTCTTTTGTAGCACGAGACCTAAATTTTTTTTGGCATTGCCTATCATTAATTGATTATCTATTGTTTTTAACGGAAGATGCGATTGCTAGCTACAGCTTTTATTTGGTGCTAGGCGATTCTTCTTTGAAGGCCAAAAAAATCAAACTCACTAAGCAAACATTCAATCTTTATTTACTATGCGGATACTAGTATGAAAGCAAAAATTATCCTAGCGGTTGTGGTACTTGCCCTAGTCGCGGCGTTTTTTATATTTGACCTCGGTCAATACGTGTCGCTAGAGTACTTCAAACAACAGCAAAGTTCGTTCAACCAGTATTACCTAGATAACCCGATATTGGTTATTCTTATTTTCGCTGCTGTATACATTTTAGTCGCAGGCGCTTCGTTGCCCTTTGCAACACCGCTAACGGTATTGGGTGGCGCAATTTTCGGAACTCTAGTCGGTTCAATCGTCGTATCATTTGCGAGCGCCATTGGTGCTACAATAGCGTTCTTAGTATCTCGATTCTTATTTCGAGATGCGGTCGAATCTAAGTTCGGCGATCGCTTAGCCAAACTGCAAGATGGTATAGAGCGCGAGGGCGCATTTTACGTGTTTGGTTTGCGCTTGGTGCCAATTTTTCCTTTTGTAGTACTTAATTCCTTGCTTGGTTTAACCAAGATTAAAACTTGGACGTACTATTGGTCCAGCCAGCTAGGCATGTTGTTGGGTACTATCGTGTACGTCAATGCTGGTAAAGAGCTCGCTAATATCGAGTCCTTGGGCGATATTGCATCTCCGCTGGTACTTGCCTCGTTTATTGCATTGGGCATTTTGCCAATCGCGTCAAAATATATATTGAACTTTCTACGCTCCAGAAAAAATAAAGAGGAGGCCAGCTAATGGCTAAGTACGAAGCAAACCTAGTTGTAATTGGTGCCGGTTCCGGCGGTTTAGTAGCGTCTTTAATAGCCGCAGCAGTTAAGTCGAAAGTGATATTAATCGAACGCGATAAAATGGGCGGCGACTGTTTAAATACCGGTTGTGTGCCTAGTAAAGCGATTCTTCGTTCCGCAAAAATTGCTAACTATATGCGACGAGCCGATGAGTTTGGACTTGAGGAAGTGCCGGTTACGCCCGTATTTAGTAAAATTATGGATCGAGTACAAGACATAGTAAAAACCATTGAGCCACATGACTCTGTCGAACGCTTTACCGGTTTAGGCGTTGAATGCGTGATGGGCGAAGCCGAAATAATCGACCCCAACACGGTTAAGGTGGGTGATCGAACGATCAGCACCAAGAATATTATCATTTCAGCTGGCGCGCGCCCATTTGTGCCTCCGATAGAAGGTTTGGACCAAGTTGATTATTTAACCTCAGACAATATTTGGGGTTTGCGTGAACAGCCTAAGCGACTTGTCGTTCTTGGTGGCGGGCCGATTGGTTGTGAGCTTAGCCAGGCTTTCTCTAAGTTGGGTTCTCAGGTTACTCAAGTAGAGATGATGGGACAATTAATGGGGCGTGAAGATGCCGATGTGGCGCAAGTTATCACCGAAACTTTTGAGAAAGATGGCATTGATGTTCGGGTTAACCACAAGGCCGTCAAGGTTAGCCAAGAAGGTGGTGAAAAGGTATTGCACTGCGAGGCAGATGGGCAAATGGTGGAAATTCCCTTTGATGCTATTTTGATCGCGGTCGGGCGTAAGCCAAATACCGATGAACTAGGTCTTGAAAAACATGGCATAAAATTGCGCCGTAATGGAACCATCGAAACGGACGAATATTTACGTACTGCGGTGCCAAATATTTTTGCTTGTGGCGATATTACTGGCCCTTATCAATTTACTCATACAGCTTCTCATCAAGCTTGGTATGCAACGGTTAATGCGCTGTTCGGTTTTGTTAAGAAATTCAAAGTAGACTATCGCGTAATCCCTTGGGCCACGTTTACCATGCCTGAAGTGGCTCGAGTCGGGTTGAACGAAACCGAAGCCAAACAAAAAGGCATTGACTACGAAGTTACAAGCTATGGCATAGACGATTTGGATCGAGCCATTGCCGATGGAGAAGCGCACGGTTTCGTTAAAGTGATTACACCTAAAGGCAAAGACACGGTGCTTGGCGTAACTATTGTAGGACATCATGCCGGTGAGCTTATCGCGGAGTATGTATTGGCAATGAAATACAAACTCGGTTTAAATAAAATTCTTGGCACCATCCATCTTTACCCAAGTTTGGCTGAAGCAAATAAATTTGTTGCTGGTAATTGGAAACGGGCTAACCAACCGCATGGTCTATTGCGTTGGGTGGAGAAGTTTCACACATGGCGACGTGGTTAACACGACTGGAGAAATAGTAATGTTTATTCGAAATGTACTTTTATGGTTAATGCTTAGCGCAGCGAGTTGCGTGGTAAATGCGGCGCCATCCTCTGATGCTATTAAGTTTTGGACAGTTAGTGATGAGACTAGCACTCAAACGGTTTCTCATGCTGCATGGCAGTCTTTGTTAGACGACTATCTTATTAGTGAGACTCCTAGCGGCGTTAACTTATTTGATTATCAAGCGGTTACGGATGAGGATAAAAAAGCGCTTAAATTGTATTTGGATGAACTGCAGAGTGTTAAGCCGCGTGAGCTTAATAAAGCCGAGCAGTTTGCCTATTGGGTTAATATGTATAACGCCCTAACCGTGGACGTGGTGCTTGAAGAGTATCCCGTAGACAGCATTCGTAGTATTCGTTTTTTGACCTCTCCGTTTGGCCCATGGGATAAGAATTTCATGAAAATTGAAGGCAAAAAGCTTAGCTTAAATAATATTGAACACGGAATTTTAAGGCCCATCTGGCAAGATCCTCGCATTCACTTTGCCGTCAATTGTGCCAGTATCGGTTGTCCGAATTTAATGCCCACGGCTTTTACGGCAGAAAATGCAGATGAATTAATGGAACAAGCTGCACATGATTATATTGGTCATCCGCGAGCCGTAGTGATTGATGGTAGTACCTTAAAACTCTCAAGTATTTTTGATTGGTACGGGGCTGATTTTGGTGACGATCAATCCATGATTAATGAGTATCTGAGCGACTATATTGCTGAAGGTGTTGAGTTCGATCCAACGAGCACATACGACGTCGATTTTCATTACGATTGGTCGCTTAACGAGCCTAAATAGAGGGCTTCGCCCGCTGTTAGATAAAGTGGTGCATTAGGCACCACTTTATTATTGTCGCAACGCGTTTACCCGATAGCGTTGTGGCCGGCAAGTTAGTAAAATGCAAAGCTATTGCTAATGCTTTTAGATTAAAGCTGTACTTAGTGTTTGATTACTCTCGGTATGGCCTTAGTGCGATAAGCCTGACTCAGCCGAACCCTAAACCTAAGTTTTGCATTTTCCACATCTCTCATCTGACCTGATTTCGCATTTAAATCGTGCCATAAGCGTTTTAAATAAGGGTGGCGTGATTGCCTATCCAACCGAATACTGTTTCGGATTAGGCTGTGACCCACGGCAAACTGCTGCGGTACAGAAGTTGCTCAGCATTAAGCAGCGACAGGCCCAACAGGGTGTAATATTGATCGCAGCTAATTTGCAACAAGTGAGGCTTTACGCCGAGTTAGACGGCTTGGACAGATTGGAGCAAATAAAGGCATCATGGCCGGGGCCTAATACATGGTTGTTACCTGCCAGAGCTCAAGTAAGTGCATGGATAAAGGGTAAGCACTCTAGTGTTGCAATGCGTATTCCTAAGCATGACTTTTGCCTCGCGATGTGTGAGCAGTTTGGACACCCGATAGTATCCACCAGCGCAAATCGTCATGGCCAGCCAGCTTTGTTGAATGATCAAGCGGTAAACGCAGATTTTGGCGAGAACATTGATTATATTGTGCCGGCTTTAGTTGGCGGCGCCGCACATGCGTCGACTATTACAGATGGTATTACAGGGGCGGTGCTGCGATGATAATACTAAGCGTAACTATATTAATGAATAAGAGACACATAAAGAAATGAGTAAATTAGAGCAAGTGTCTTCTTATTTAAAGGCTTTGCAGGATCAAATTTGTGATCAATTGTCTGAGCTTGACGGCAAGCGCTTCGAACAAGATAAGTGGCAACACAAAACCGGTGGTGGTGGTCGTACTCGGGTTTTAGCGAATGGTGCTGTTATAGAAAAAGGTGGAGTTAATTTTTCCCACGTTAAAGGTAATAAATTACCGCCGGCGGCAAGCGATAAGCGACCTGAATTAGCCGGAAAACCATTTGAGGCAATGGGGGTTTCTTTGGTAATTCACCCTCATAATCCGATGGCACCGACAGCGCATATGAATGTGCGTTTTTTTATAGCCGGCGCTAACACTGAGCAGCCAATTTGGTGGTTCGGCGGTGGTTTTGATTTAACCCCGTATTACGGCTTCGAAGAGGATGCTAGACATTGGCATGAGACTGCTAACAAGGCGTGCACTAAGTTTGGCGATCAGTATTATTTACGTTTTAAAGAAGCGTGCGACGACTATTTTTATTTGCCGCATCGGGATGAGCAACGCGGTATCGGTGGTTTGTTTTTCGATGATTTTAATGAGCTTGGTTTTGATCAAAGTTTCGCGTTTATGCAGAGCATCGGCGATTCTTTCTTACCCGCTTATTTGCCGGTTTTAAGTCGCCGCAAGGGCGCAGAATTTAGTGAGCAACAGCGTCAGTGGCAGTTGCTTAGACGTGGCCGCTACGTCGAATTTAATCTGGTGCACGATCGTGGTACTTTGTTCGGTTTGCAGTCGGGTGGACGCACCGAGTCCATTTTGATGTCGATGCCGCCGATGGTTAGCTGGGGTTATAGAGCCGAACCGGAGCAGGGCTCAAGTGAACAGCATCTGCTTGATTATTACCTCAAGCCTAGAGACTGGTTAGCATGATTTGGATCTATCGTATTCTTATCAACTTAGCTATTCCGTTTGGTATTTTCGGGCTAATTGTTCGTGGTTTTAAGAATCCCGAATACTGGCGCCGTTGGGGAGAGCGTTTTGGCTTTGCTAATGCTGAAGTTATATCGTCAGCGCCTTTCGATTTGTGGATTCATGCGGTTTCAGTTGGTGAAGCGCGTGCTGCTACGCCATTGGTTCAAGCTTTACTGGATAAGCGGCCTGAAGCGCGCATCCTTGTTACCACCACCACCCCAACGGGTTCCGCGATGGTGCATTTGCAGCTCAAAAATAGAGTGCAACACTGTTATTTTCCTTATGATTTGGCGTGGGCTATGCGGGGCTTTACTAAATTGGTATCGGCTAAGACCATATTGATTATGGAAACCGAAATTTGGCCAAATTTCATCGCCTCAGCGAAAGCTGCTGGAAGTCAGCTTATCTACACCAATGTAAGGATGTCTGAGCGCTCTTATAAAAAATATGCGCGTTTTCCAAAGTGGGTTCGCAGTACTTTATCGCAGGTGGATCATTTCGCGGTGCAAGGATATTTAGATAGAAAACACTTGCAGGCACTCGGTGTCGAAGTTGATCGTATCACTGAAACAGGCAGCATAAAATTTGATGTCACAATTGCTCCAAGTTTACGTGAATCGGCAGAGGTGTTACGACGTCAACTCGGTCAAGACCGCTTAATATGGATTGCCGGTAGTACCCGTGAGAATGAAGAAAGTAAAATTTTAGCTGTCTATAAGAAGCTCAAGCCACAATTCCCAAGTTTGTTGCTATTGCTCGTGCCACGTCATCCTCAGCGCTTTGATTATATTGCTCGTAAGGTTCAGCGCCGTGACCTGGAATGTGTAAGACGAACAGAGCAAGCCGATACATTGGCATTGTCTGCAGATATCGATGTTTATCTAGGAGATACCATGGGTGAGTTGTCGTTAATGTATGCGGCATCAGACCTCGCTTTTGTTGGTGGTAGCTTAGAGCCACTGGGTGGTCAGAATATTCTTGAACCCTGTGCCCTAGGTGTGCCGGTTGTATTCGGCCCACATATGTTTAACTTTCCGGACATCAGTCGTTGGACGATTAAAGAGAAAGCCGGACGTATGGTGAAAAATGAAGGCGAGCTGCTGACTGTGGTGTCCGAGCTGTTGGGCAACCCGAGCTTGAGAGATGAGATGGGTAGTCGAGGTGTTAGCTTTATTGAAGCGCACAAAGGTGCCTTGGATAAAAACTCTAGACTCATTGAAAATTTAACAAAATCAATTGTTTAGCTTTGCTGTCATATGCTTGTTGTAGACAAATTATTTGTTTAATCTAAGTAGGCATGCCAAGCTTTTAGCATCAATGATTTCACCATTTTTAGCCATCGCTAATACCTCATCGACGGGTAGCCAATGAGCTTCTAATTTTTCCGTGGCATCGAGCTTTAAAGTTCCTTTGCTTATATCCTTGGCTTCAAATAAGTAGAGTACTTCATCGCTAAAGCCTGGGCTGGGGTAAATTTTACCTAATTCGCGCCAATCTCTAGCGCTAACGCCTGCTTCTTCTTCGAGTTCGCGCTTGGCGGTTTGCAAAGGTGGTTCGTCAACTTCAAGGCAGCCGGCTGGCAGTTCCCAAATGGTTTTTTGTATAGCATGGCGCCATTGTTTTAAAAGGCAAACTTCATTGTTTTTGTTTATCGCTAAAATTACCGCACCGCCCGGATGCTTAACGATATCAAAGTAGGTGTGTCCGCCGTTATTTAAGTCAACCTTTTCTTTACGCAAGGTAATTAGCTTGCCTTTATGAATAACGCGCTCAGTCATTATGCTAAGTTCTATTGATTAGCCTTGGAATTTTATCAGACTGGTTTGATAATCTTCAGGCGCTTCAAAGCCTAGTAAGTTTAGTGCAGTTGCAGCAATATGTGTCAAGCCTGCGTCTTTAGGCGGTGCTAGCTGATACTCACCATCAAAGCTAGCATCGATAATGCCAAAAGGCACTGGACTCAGTGTGTGGCTGGTTTTAGGTGAGCGCTGACCATTTTTTTCGGTATACATGATGTCCGCGTTACCGTGGTCGGCGGTGAATAGCAGTACACCGTTCTGTTGTTTTATGCATTCGATTAATTTACCTAAGCATTCATCGACCACTTCCATTGCCTGTATTGCCGCTGCTAAGTCACCGGTGTGACCTACCATATCGCCGTTGGCGATATTGAGCCTCCCAAAGCGATAATCTCCCGATTCAATCAAGGTTATTGTTTGTTCGGTAATTTCTCTGGCCTTCATCGCAGGCGCTTTGTTGAATTCTATATTATCAGATGGAATCTCAATGTAAGTTTCTAGCGACTCATCGATATACCCCGAGCGATTGCCATTCCAAAAAAATGTTACGTGGCCATATTTTTGTGTTTCGCTGATTGCAAACGATTTGACATTTTCGGCACACAAAAACTCACCCATGGTTCGGTCTATATCGGGCGGGTTCACTAAATAATGTTGTGGAATAAATTCGTCGCCGTCGTATTGCAACATGCCGGCATAAAAAACATCAGGTCGAGGTTTGTGTTCATTGCGATCAAATTGCGAGAAATCTTCTCTCTCATACGCCATGGATATTTCGATCGCGCGGTCACCACGAAAATTAAAAAAGAGCACCGCATCACCATCATTAATAGTCCCTGTTGGTTCGCCATTGCGTTCGATCACAAACTGAGGAAGATATTGATCGTCCTTATTGCTCGATTGATAAAGACTGTTCACGGCATCAATGGCGTTTTCGAAGCGCTCACCGATGCCATGGGTGTGACAATTATAGCCACGTCGAACCATTTCCCAATCAGCTTCGTATCGATCCATCGTAATTTGCATTCGTCCGCCGCCGGACGCAATTCGAAAATCGGCTTCGTATTTAGCGTTCAATTCTTGAATAAGCGCTTGAGTTGTCTCGATGTAACCTATTGCCGAACGAGCTGCGACGTCGCGCCCATCTAACAAAATATGCAAGCACACGCTCTTAACGCCTTCGCTGGCGGCTTGACGCATAAGCGCGTACAAGTGTTTAGTATGGGCATGCACATTACCGTCGGAGTGCAAGCCTAATAAGTGTAGCGTGTTCTTTTTACCATGCTCTATCGCTGTTTGCCATGCATGCGATTGAAATGCATCGCCGTTGGCGATGGCTTGGTTAACCAGTTTTGCACCTTGCGAAAATACGCGCCCAGCCCCCAAAGCATTATGCCCGACTTCGCTATTTCCCATATCGCCATCGCTGGGTAAGCCAACCGCCGTTCCGTGAGCGGCTAACTCGCAATACAGTGATTGCTGGCGCAGAGCATCAATGTTGGGCGTGTTAGCTAAGCTTACTGCGTTTGATGGTCCCTCAGGTGCGATACCTACGCCATCAGCAACCAGAATGACAATAGGGCCGGAACGACCTGCGAAGCTAGAGTGTTTTTTTAATGAGAGGGTCATGACGTTAAATGTTGTTGCAACTGTTTGAGAGCTCGCCCCCGATGGCTGACTGTTTTTTTAATCTTTGGTTCCAGTTCTGCGGCATGGCACTGGTGTTGGGGACAGAAAAATATTGGATCGTAGCCAAAACCAAATTCACCTTTACTACTATGTGTAATTTCGCCTTCCCACGTGCCCGTGCAGATAATAGGGGTAGGGTCTTTCGCATGTTGCATCATCACCAATACGCAACGAAATCTAGCGGAGCGAAATTCTTGGTTTACTAGGGCATTAAGTAATTTAGCGTTGTTGGCGAGGTCTCCCTGGCCATCTGCATAGCGCGATGAATAAATGCCAGGAGCACCATTTAGGGCGTCAACTTCCAAGCCTGAATCATCTGCGATCGCTGGTAAACCTGTTTGTTGGCAGGCATGCCGAGCTTTCTTTATGGCATTTTCTACAAAACTCAAACCGTCTTCGATGGCTTCAGGAAAACTAAACTCAGATTGCGCTAGCACCTCAAAGCCAAATTCGGCGAGGCTGGACTGCATCTCTGCAACCTTAGACGTGTTTGCACTCGCAAGTACCACCTTTTGAGTTGCCAAATCAGGCATTCTATTTTGCCAAGGCTTGTTGTTGTGCTTGAATCAGTTGATTGATTCCTGTGCCCGCAAGTGAAAGCATCGCGTTCATTTCATCTATGCTAAACGGTGCGCCTTCGGCGGTGCCTTGAACTTCAATAAAGTCGCTTTGATCATCCATAATGACGTTCATGTCGGTTTCGGCATTGCTGTCTTCTGGGTAGTCCAAGTCTAGTACGGCTTGACCTTTATAGATGCCGACCGACACAGAAGCAATTTGCCGTTCTATTGGGTTCTTTGTCAGCGTGCCCTGTTCGAGCATGGCGTTAATAGCGTCAGCTAAAGCTACGTACGCACCGGTAATAGATGCTGTACGTGTTCCACCATCGGCTTGAATCACATCGCAATCGAGTGTGATGGAGTACTCGCCTAGGGTTTTAAGGTTAACCGCCGCACGCAAAGATCGACCTATTAGTCTTTGAATTTCCTGTGTTCGTCCAGATTGTTTACCACGAGCAGCTTCACGCGCCATACGTGATCCGGTTGACCTTGGCAGCATGCCGTACTCAGCGGTTATCCATCCTTTGCCCTGGCCTTTAAGAAAGTGAGGTACCCGTGCTTCTACGCTGGCTGTGCATAATACCTTGGTGTTGCCGCAGCTAATCAGAACTGATCCTTCTGCATGGTTTGTGTAGTTTCGTTCAATGCTAATTTCACGCAGTTGATCGACATTGCGCCCGCTCGGGCGGGAAAATTGTTCAGGCATAATCGTGCAAGGTAGAGCTATAGTTTTTCGTCTAAATCAGAGATGAAGCTTTCGATCTCGAATATCGTGTTGTCCAAATTGTCCATATCGAACTTCGCGGCTGGCTTATTGTTTTCGTTAAGAGGTTTATCTGATAACTGGTCGACGTCCGAATCATCAAACTCCTCTATGTCAGTTAATTCAGGGTCTTCAAGTTGTTTGACGCCCCAAAATAAAATTACTATGGAAAGATTATCGCTAGGTGCCTTGTTTCGGTTCTCTAATTCTTGCAATAAGTTATCAATGCCTAAGCTGGGGTGCTCAGGGTCAACGTATTCAGAAAGGTCTTCGGGGTTGAAACAAGCCCATGCGCCATCACTTGCTAGTAATAGGACATCGCCTTCGCGCATCTCATGTGATTCGCTAATTTCGGGGCGCGGATTTTCTAAGCCACCGACGCAGCGGTTGATCGGATTATTGCTATGTCTGCCAGGTCTCTTGGTGACATGATCTTTGGTAATAAAATCAATTTGTCGGTGGTTTATCAAATATAAGCGACTGTCGCCTGAGTGTGCCCACGTGGCATTACCATTATGTACCAAGCATACAATGCAGGTTGTTTTGGGTGATGCCACTTCATAACCTTTGCTGACCGCTAATCGATGAATGGTGTGGTGTGCATAGTTGATTGACAGTGTCAGAAAACTCTCAGCTTTATCGAGTTGTGCTTCGCTAGCTTTAGAAAATGAATCTCCCATTGCTTTTACAAAGCCTTGCGACGCCACTTCACCGCCATCGTGGCCGCCTAGGCCATCGGCGACAATTAGCAATACCGAATTTTCTCGCTTATAAATAGCTGTGCTATCTTCGTTATAGTCGCGGCCGCCTTGGTAGCTTTGTTGTGTGATTGAATACTGCACTTATTTAACGGCTCGTCATTAGTTCTACAAATTCGTCGACACTTTGGGGTCGTTCGTTATAGTCAAGATTACTTGCTTGATCAATAGCCGACATTAAATTTTTACGATAGTAACGTGTGTGAGTATCACTGAGTTTTTTAAGCGTGTCTTTTTTGCGACGTTTAACAGCTGATGGCGGTGACTTATGAGTAATACAGGCGCGCATTGTCATAGCGACGGCATACAAATCAGATGGTAAGCCCAGCTCAGTCTTTTCATGTTGCTCGGGCGCCGAGTAACCATGCGTGAGTGTGTGAATTTTATGCCTCTCTTTAGCTGGAAATTTATAGGCTGCACCAAGATCGAGAATTAATGGCACGCCACTAGCGCGCAGCAAAATATTACTTGGTTTAATGTCCAGATGCAGAAAATTGCTTTTGTGGACTTCTTTTAAGCCGGCTAGGACCATTGAGAACACACTTAAAATGAACTCTTCGTCTGGCATGTAATCGGTATTTTTTATAAACCATCGTAAATCTTTACCATGCTCAAAGCGCATCACAAGGTATGCTGTATTATTGCAGCGGAAAAAGTTGGAGACATTAACGATGTTAGGATGGTCGATTCGTGACAAGGTTAAGCCCTCGTCAAAAAAGCGCTTAAGCCCTATATGATATTTGTGCTCTTGGTCTTTTGGGTAAACGCGAAGAGAACCATCGCGCACGCGGCGCATACAATTAGTGGCGTAAAACTCTTTTACAGCTACGACTGTATTGGTTTGAGTATCAAGCGCGCTATAGACAACGCTAAAGCCACCGACTCCAATTACTTTACCAATTTTATAGTGTTCGACCATCGTATCCGGGCGTAATGGTAGCGCTGGAATTGAATTGGCCTTAGTCTTTAAAGTACTCATTGGTTTATTATAGACGTTGAATACAAAAAATCACCTTACTTATTCGGCATTTATTGATATGACACACAGTATGACCGCCTCTGCCCAAGCCTCTATTGATACAGATATAGGAGAACTTAGCTGTGAATTACGCAGCGTAAATCATCGTTACCTTGAAGTGGCGCCTAGAATGCCTGAAGAATTGCGTGTGCATGAAGGCGCTTTGCGAGAGCTTGTGGCAAGCAAATTGGCGCGTGGTCGGGTCGATTGTTTTATCCGGCTTAAAGAAAACGAAGGCGCTGCCATGGAGCCAAATCAAGATGCAGTAAACAAGCTGAATGATTTGGTTGAGCAAATGCACAGCTCGGTGCCAAGTATGCAAGGTATTCGAGCGATCGATGTATTACGGTGGCCAGGCGTCTTGCAAGCCAAGCGGGTAGATCCGGCGGTGATGAAAGACAATTTGCTGAGTGTCATGGACAAAGCGCTCGATGCTTTAGTTAAAGCGAGAGCCACCGAAGGAGGCAAGATGGCGGGTCTAATAGAGCAGCGCTTAAACGGGATTCAAGTTGTGATTAATGAAGTAACTGAATTTCTCCCCGATATTATTTTGCAATACCGAAGTCGTTTGGAAGAAAAACTAATAGAAATTAAAGATCAACTCGATCCAGCCCGTCTTGAACAAGAGATGGTGATTTTTTTACAAAAATCAGACGTCGCCGAAGAACTCGATCGTTTAAAAGTACACATCGATGAAGTTGCTAGCGTACTAAAAAAGAACGAGCCTGCAGGTCGTCGTTTGGACTTTCTAATGCAAGAACTAAATCGAGAAGCCAATACTCTAGGTTCAAAAGCCAACGACCCAAGGCTCACTAGGAGTAGCGTAGATCTAAAAGTCTATATTGAGCAAATGCGTGAGCAGGTCCAGAATATTGAATAAGTGCTCGTAAGTTTCGGAATTAGAAATTTAATGAGTGGAGAGTATTTATAAGCACCAGTTTGGTTTGGCTGATGAAGGTAAAGAGCCAAGTACGGTAGCTATCAAACTGAGCTTTGGCGTAGATATTCAGTTTTTGCCTTTGAAACAGACCATGTGCACGTATTAAGACAATATATATTCGATAGATGAACTTCTAATCATAGTAAAACGAGCTCAGTCATAGCGGAAACGAGATATAGTCGTTGCTCAAATGGCTAAGCGAAAAATACTGAATCGACTTCTCAGTTACTTACCACGCCTCACGCGGGTGTTAGTTGTATTTGCTCATAGGGTGAGAGAGTGTTAGTTTGAATATTGGTAAGCTGGGTAGGTGAGATTAGTACGTGAATCACGATGTAGATAAAATTCTGCGCTTTTTGGTGGTTGTTGAAGCTGGAACAATCCATGCTGCTGCCGAAAAACTGCATGTTTCGCAGCCTGCACTTACAAAAGCGATGATGTTGTTGGAGCATCGGCTGGGAGTGCAGTTATTGGAACGTCACCCTAAAGGAGTGAGTGTGACGGCGGAAGGCGAAATATTGTGTCGATACGCGAAGAGTATTCGTGACGAGCTTAATCTAGCTAAAATGGAATTACGCGGTATTAATGCGAGCGACTATGGTGGCCGGCTTCGAATCGGAGCAGGGACTGTTTGGGCGACCTCGATTATTTCGAGTGTTTTGTCAGAACTGCAGAATGATTTTCCGAATTTGACCGTAGAAATTGAAATGGGAATCAACGCTGAGATGCTACCTAAGCTTGCAAATGGTCAGTTGGATATTTTTTTTGGTGCGCGCGAGGACGAAATATTACCATCTAATATTTCCTATGAGCCTGAGATATCCATTTCTCATCATCTTGTGTGTAGCGCCGATCATCCAATTATGCAAATTGACAACCTAACATCGGTAGATATTTTCAAATATCCGTTTGTGATTTATAGAAATGAGCATCATCTGGTAAGAAATGTTCTACAAAGTCTGGGTGATATCGCTGATGGTAGTGTCAATATTGCGATATGGTCGCAATCCTATATTGCCGCCGTCAAACTTGTGGAGTCTGGTAATTATTTATCGGTTTTCGCCCGTTCAGATATAGAAGATTTTCAAGATCAAGATTCTTTAATGAGTCCGCTTGAGATTTCGACTAATCATTTGGAATCGGGGATCTACTATCGCAATATTCTGAAAAAATCCAGGCCCTTTATTCGCCTCTTAGAGCTTGTCCGACGATTAACTACTAAACAAAACTAAGCCGCTGATAAATACTGGTCGATGGTATATTGGGTGCCATGCCTAATGAGTGATTTTAATGCGGCACTAAAGGCGGCCACGAATTCTTTATTGGTGCTGAGCTCGCCATAAATATCTTTTTGTTCGAGCCAGACGACGGGTCTTTGTTGTGCTTGGTGTGCGATAGTTTGTCGTTCATCCCACATAGGATCATTGTTGGCAATTGTTTTGCGTTGATCGGTCTGCCCATTGCAATACTGACACCAGAGAGCGCAACTTAATGCGAGTCCGTTAGGAATTCTTGCTTGTGCAAGATTTTCAGTTATTGAAGGCACCACGAATTTTGGTTGTCTATTCGTGCCATCGTAGCAAAGGCGCTCAATTGCATCAGCGATTCCGGTGTTTTCAAATCTTTGGCAAACTTGCTCTAAGTAGGTGCTTGGTGTAAATCCGGGTACACAAGCAACAAACGGAAAGACGTCATCAGTTAGAACTTTGCACATATATTGTTTTAGTAAAGGCGAAGCCATGGCCTCATGCGTGTATTCAATTCCTAGCAAGGCTGATGGATAGGCCAGAAAAGCATGGCCTCCATTCAAAATTCGTATTTTCATTTTTTCAAAACTATGGATGTCATCGGTAAATACCGCTCCAACATTCTCTAATTCGGGTCTACCATTGGTGAATCGGTCTTCCAAAACCCATTGGCGATACGGCTCACAGAAAACTGGGGAATTATCTTCAATGCCGAATTCGCTTTTTAGTGTTGAGCGCTCATGTTTACCAGTCATAGGCGTTATTCGATCTACCATCGAGTTAGGAAAAGAAACGCTGTCTAATACCCATTTACCCAAATCATTATTGATCGAGGTCGCCATGGATTGAATGATGTTTTTAGTGATGTCGCCGTTACCTGGGAGGTTATCGCACGACATTACGGTAAATGGTTTTATTCCTAGGTCTTTACGCTTGCTTAATGCGCTCAAAATTGCGCCAAACGCGGTTCGCGGCGATTGAGGGTTTTCGATATCGTGGAGAATGTTCGGGTTAGCGAGGTCGAATTTGCCTGTTGCCGAATTGATGAAGTAACCGCCTTCGGTCACTGTCAGAGATACGATTTTAGTTTCTGGCGCAGACATGGCGCCGATTAAAGGCGCGTTTGATCTTGTATCAATATCGACAAAATCAATCATAGTACCGCAAATGGTAGTATGCAGCTCATTTGAATCGACTTCAGTAACTGATGAAAGCCAGTCCTGTTCGCTCAATAAATTCCGCATTTGCGTATCGCTTGAGCGCACCCCGGCACCGCGAATACCCCAGCTAAGCTCGCCACCACTATTTAGAAGGTCTTGATAGTAAATTGCCTGGTGCGATCGATGAAAGTTGCCTACTCCAATATGCAAGATACCGCCCTTTAGCTTGTTGCGATCGTAGCGAGGAACATCGATGTTAGTAGGTAGTTTACTAAGTTTGCTTTGTGTTAGTTTCATTAATATGTCTCGTTTTCATCGATGTTTTTAATGTAAGCCTTGATCATAATTTAAAGTGCGTTCCGTTTTATTTTTAGACCTTGGTAAGCCGTCATCCTAGAGGTGTGCTTAGCGATTTGACAAATGATTATTTTGAAGCTTGCGATAACTTTTAGTTATCGCAATGAGTTTTTTTTGTATTAAAAAAGTTTTTGTTAACTTGTTAACATTTTTTTAATCAAAAATTGTCGATAAGTCGGTATTGGCAATTTTCGGTAATCCGTACTTATTTAATTCATAATTAAAAGGAGGAGACACAAGGTGTTGCAAAATAATAGTAAATATATGCTGGTTGGAATGCTGGCAACATTAGTTACCACTGGTGCAAATGCCCAAGTTGACGATGAAAGTATTGAAGAACCGCAGTTAGAAGAAGTTGTAATTACGGGAATACGCGATAGCTTAAGGCGCGCCGCTACTCTTAAACGTAACAGCGAAAGTATTATCGATGTTATTACCGCTGAGGATGTTGGTAAATTTCCAGATGAAAATGTGGCCGAATCTTTGCAGCGTATAACAGGTGTGCAAATCACTCGTTTAAGAGGCGAAGGCCAAAACGCGACTATTCGGGGTTTGCCTTCTGATTTCGTTCAGGTTCGTTTGAATAACGTTCAATTGCCGAATGCGTCGCGCGCCGTTAATTTACAGGACACCAGTCGCTCGTTTGATTTTACTGCGTTGCCGTCGGAGTTCGTTCAAACTTTAGAGGTTCATAAATCACCCGAGGCGTCTTTGGAAGAAGGTGGCTTAGCGGGTTCTATTAGTGTTCGAACACCTAAACCCTTTGATTTTGGTAGGCGCGTTGTAAGTGTGTCTGCTCAAGCCTCTAATGAATCGAATTCAGAAGACGTAACACCGAAAGTTACCGCTTTTTATTCCGACGTATTTGCGGATGGTAAGTTTGGTTTCTCGATTGGAGTTACTGCCTCAGAGCGAGATATTTCGACACAACAATATCGTAGCTTTGGTTTTGTATCTCGTACTGAAGGTCAGGGTTTTCTGTCAGGGCCTGATCAACAGATTGGGTCATTTACTGGAGATGGCCTGAATGCGGCATTGAATGCCTCAGTGTGCGACGGTAGCCTTGCTAGTCAAGCGAGTTGTTTTGGCGCTGACTTTAATGGTAATGGTGTACTCGATGAGGACCAAATAGGGCGAATTCCTAACCGAGAAACCTTTGACTTTATTGATGAGCGTCGTGAGCGAGCGAGCGCCATTATCTCCGGGCAATGGAGAGTTAATGATAATGTTGAATTGTTTTCTGATATTTATTATTCCGAACTTGATGTGGATGCGGCTTTACAAGAGAGCTTGGCATTTACTCAATTTTCCTTAGGTCCTTTTTTCCCCGATGAATCATCTCAAACTCTATTAGAAGATGGGACGGTGGGATTTACTCGACTTCGGGTCGATAATGTGGACCTGCGTCATGGTAATCGAATAGCAAGGCGTGAAGCCGAGACGTATTCGGTGACAATAGGAGGAAAATGGGAGTCAGAGGTGTGGACTGCGGACGCACAGTTGTCAGTTGCTGAATCGGAAGAAGTTGCTGATAATTTGAATTTGGTGACTCGTGCCTTCTTTGATGTATTGGACGTAACTTCAATAGGAGCAGATACACCAGAGCTAACGTTCTTAAATGGTACTGAAGCAATTTTTACTGATCCAAACCGGGCTCAATTACTTGGCGTTAACGGAGAGTTTGGTCAGCCGTCAAGCGATGATTTGACTGATTTCCAAGCTAATTTTAGCCGTGCACTTAATTGGGGTGCGGTTAACAAAGTTAAATTTGGTTTACAGTACTCGGATAGGGAGATTTTTGGTGGCTCCACGTTCCTTGGAATCTCTTTAGATGGCCTAGTAAGTTTGGTCGGAGAGCAAGGGCCAGCTACCTTTTTAGAGAACCAAGTCGGTTTTTCCAATACTCAATCTGGTGCTGCATTTTTACTCCCCGTTGGTCCTGAGAGCGGTGGATTTTTAGATGGGCAATTTCCAGCCAACCGGTTTATTGGTAATACCGAGATTTTAGATAATTTTTCGCGAGAGCAATTGATCGCGGCTGGCGATTTTTCTGAGAATTTGAATGCCACAGAGGATGTCACTGAAGAAACGGTTAGTGCTTATTTGCAATTTAACTTTGCCAGTGAGGAGCAGAATCTTAGTGGTAATTTTGGATTACGGCTGGTGCATACTGACCAAACCTCAAGAGGTGTTGGTGCCGATCTAAATTCGATCAGTTTTACCACTAACGGTAATGTGACTAATATAGATTCATTAGGTGTGATTAATGAGACTCGTAGTTATACCGAAATTCTCCCAAGCTTTAATCTGCGCTTAAACTTGTCAGAAGACGTGGTGCTAAGAGCCGCTGCTAACCGGACTTTAGCGCGACCATCTTTGACGGCGATTTCGACCGTAACTAATGCAAATTTTGAAGGTGGCGCGGTAATTACTGGTGGTAACCCTGACTTAGACCCGTTTATTGCCGATAACTTTGATGTTAGTTTTGAGTATTACTTTGGTGATTCTAACTTGCTGTCTTTTACTTACTTTCGTAAAGACCTTGTATCGGTTATAAGACCAGGTTCTGAGCAATTGTTGTTGCCGGTCGATTTTCTTGATGAAAACGATAATATTGAAAGAACTGATCTTATTAATTTTACCGACACGAGCCCAAGCAATGGCCTTGGTTTAGACATTGAAGGTTTTGAAATTGGGTATCAGCAAGCGTTTACTCATTTGAGTGGCTTTTTTGGTCGAACTGGTATCAATGCAAACTACACGTTTGTCAACAATAGTGATGAACAATCTCTTCCAGCCGCTTCTGAGAACAATTTTAACTTTGGCGTTTTTTATGAAGACGAGCGTTTTGGAGCGCAAGTTTCGTTTACCTGGCGTGACTCGTTTATCAATGAAATTGCGGTTTTTGGTAATACCAATACCGAGATCGAGGCATTCGGAACTTTAGATGGCAGCATTACCTATAAAGTTAACGATAACTTTTCGATTTTCATGGAGGGTAATAACCTGGCCGATGAACGAGAAGAAGAAACTTTTGTTAATGGACTTGCGCGCTCATTGATTGACACCGGGCGCCGCCTTACCTTTGGTGCTAGAGCATCTTTCTAGGCTTCAAGCGGAATCAAGGTTGCAAAGGCGGATCTCATGCCTTTGCAACCAGTGTTCGCTCAGTTCGCGGGCCGGGAAATCCGATTAAACGTTGTGACGTTCTCTAGTTTTATATTTGGGAGCCGTTTGTTTAGGAATCAATTAGGTAAGTTGAATGTCAAAAACGACACATTATGTATTGTTACTTTGTTTTTTATTACTCGTTGCGCTCGGGGTTGGTGTTTATTCGCATGTGACTAGGGTGCCAACTAAGCAAGTTAAGCATTTAAGAATTGCTTTGTTTACTTCACAGTACACGCGTGGTTTGGCGGAACTTGAAGATGATTTCGAAGCAAAGACCGGCTTCACCGCAGATATTCGTGTGGTTGGTCAGGTTATTTTTGAGAATAGAGTTATCTTGTCGTTTGTTGGTAAAACGGGCGACATGGATGTGGTTCATGCGCCACTAATTCAGTTGCCTCGTTGGGTTCAAGCCGGTTGGCTTCAGCCCATGACGGAGCAAGTAAATGCCATGCCAGATAAAGCTGATTTCTTTAGCGGTGCGCTCGAAGCCTACAATATAAAAAACGAGTATTGGGCTTTGCCATTTTTCGCCGAGCCTGGTGTGATGGCTTATCGAAAAGACATCTTAGCTGCGGCTGGTTACGATAGTCCACCTAAAACGTGGGAGCATATGTTAGAGGTCGCGGAGGCGATTCACAACGACAAAGTTGCTGCATTTGCAATGCGTGGTGCCTCCGGTCAGGGAGAAAACATGTTTGTATTTCCAATGATCATGCGCGCCTACGGAGGCAACTTCTTTACCAATTATCCTGAAGATCTAAGCCCCGACATCAATTCTCCGAAAGTGTTAGCTGCGCTCAATGTCTATTCACGCCTGATGAGAGATTATGGTCCGGATGGTGTTGGCAATTTTAAATTCTCGGAAGTGGTGGCATCAATGCAGGCAGGTAAAACGGCGATGATCGTAGATGGCACGTCTATTGCCGCGCAGGCGGTTGATCCTAAGCAGAGCCGCTTTGCCAATAAAATTGGTTTAGCTGCGGTTCCAAGTGGTCCTAGTGGGCGCTCGCCAGCGATCGCTGTGCACGGCTTTGCTATTCCGGCCGATGCTCGTAACCCAGAGGCGTCGATGGCTTTTATTAAATGGGCGACGAGCGAAGATGTGCTGACTAAGATTGCGCTCGCTAGACCTTTTCCTGATTTTACTCGCAACTCGGTGGCAGAAAACCCCGAAGTCATTGCTAAGTACGCTGATCTGCATCCAGATTTTTTGCGCGTAAGAACTCAAGCAATGAGCGAGGCTATTGGTCACTATAGACCGTTGTTGCCGCAATGGCCGGAGATAGGCGCTAGCCTTGGCGATAATATTAACGCGGCCGTAAATGGCATTGTTGACCCGCAAGTAGCGCTCGATACAGCAGCACAAGAAACCGCTAAGGCCTTAAATGATGACTAGTGTGAAAGTAAAAATAGACCGCCAGCAAGACATAGGTAAAGCGTTTAATTTAATGCTTATGCCGGCCGTGATCGTGCTCGGTCTGCTTGGTATTTTGCCGTTATTGGGCATGGTTGGTTTATCGTTAACTGACTTCGATTTGGTGAAAGGTTGGCGTGGTGAGTTTGGCTTGGAGAATTTCAGTCGATTGCTTGGCGATCAACGTTTCTTGGCGTCGATAAGTGTCATGTTTTTGTTGACCGTACTTGGTTTAATTTTTCAACTTACGCTTGGTATATTTATTGCTGTTGGCTTGGAAAAAATAGTGCCTAAGTGGCGTTTTATGCGCGGACTTTTTGTCTCTCCGTTTGTAGTTCCAGCGGTAGCGGTAGCGCTCATTTGGTTGACACTTTTTACACCAACCCTTAGTCCTATTAATGCTTTTTTAGCGGTTTTGGGTATCGAAGTACCTGCACTTTTAACCACAAAATATGGGGCTATTTTCGCAATCGTTATAGCCGATACTTGGTCGAGCTATCCATTTGTTATGTTACTGATACTAGCGGCCCTGCAAGGTATTTCGGCCGATTTAGAAGAGGCGGCATCGATTGATGGTGCTAGCAAAATACAGATATTTTTTAGAATAACTCTACCATTATTAAAGCCTGCAATTTTGATGATTGCTTTGTTTCGAACAATCGAAATGTTAAAGCACTTTCCGTTGATTTTCGTAATGACCAATGGTGGCCCAGGTCGCTCTACTCAGGCAACCAACTACTATGCGTTTGTTCAAACATTTCAAACTGGAGATGTCTCTTATGGCGCTGCTGTCGCAATGCTCTTATTTGTGTTTGCAGCGGTGATTAGTTTTTTTGCCGCAAGGGCAAATGCGAGGTTGTCTGATGTCTAAAGCACACATCAACGTACAAAGGGTGGCGGGCATTTTCGCAATGCTATTGTGTTTTGGTTTTACCTTGTTGCCCATTGTGTGGGCGTTTATCTTGTCATTTAGGTCAAAGACTCATATTTTTGAACCGTTTTGGGAATCTCCATCAGCCTTCACTCTGGAGAATTTCAATACATTACTCGACTCTAATTTTCCCTTCGCTTTGTACAATAGTTTTGTTACCGCGGGGAGCGCAACCCTCATATCGTTACTGATTGGAGTACCTGCGGGTTTTGCTTTGGCCAAAGGTCGTTCAAGGCGCAAGTTTTTAGCCTCTTGGTCGATGCTGTTGCTGCGCATGGCACCTCCGGTTGGCTTTGTGATTCCATTGTTCTTACTTTATATCAATGCCGGTTTAGTTGACACATGGGCAGGACTGGTTGCGGCCTATGTGATTATCGCCTTGCCGTTGGTGGTTTGGTCGTCGTGGACATCCATGGCGCAAATTCCAAACGAACTTATAGAGGCGTCTTTACTTGACGGAGCATCATTGTTCCAAACACTCATTAGAGTTGTTTTGCCTGTTGCTCGCCCCGGCATTGTAGCAGCTGGAGTTTTGGCGTTTTTATTGGTGTGGAACGATTTCTTCTTCGCACTCATTATCACCCGTGCAGAAACCGTGACCGCACCGGTAGCTGTTATTAATTTTGTCTCATACGCGAGTGTGGATTGGGGGAGTATCGCTATTGCGAGCATCGCTCTCACATTACCCACTGTTCCTATAATCATGTTCGCTAATAAGTTCATCGTCCAGTCTATGGTCGGGGCTGTTAAAGGATAAAGAATATGCAAGATCGAATAAAATCCCCCAACATTGTGCTCATCATTACAGATCAGCAGCGATTAGATACTATTGCTGCAAATGGATATGAGCATATGATTACTCCCAACATAGACAAGCTCGTGAAGCGCGGGGCTGTGTTTGAAAATATGTACGTTACGGCACCTTCTTGCGCACCATCTCGGGCGTCGTTATTTAGTGGAACTTATCCCCATACAAACGGCGTTTTTCGCAATGACGAGCCATGGGCCTACTGTTTTACAGAAGAGCTTTCGAAGCACGGTTATCGGTGTGTAAACGTTGGTAAAATGCACACCATGCCAATAGAAGGCGCATTTGGGTTTCATGAGCGACACGTGACTGAGAATAAAGACCGCGTCCACCCTTCGCTGCCTTTTTATCTTGATAATTGGGATAAAGCAATATGGGCACGTAAGGGCTACAAGCCATCGCGCAATAAACACTACTCTGAATATCCTGATTATCACCAAAGACTCGGTGCCTTTGTTTGGGAACAAGAAGAAGACCTGCATGCTGACGTATTTGTAGGACAAACCGCGTGCTGGTGGTTAGATAGATACCCAGGGGACGAACCCTTTTTTCTTGAGATAGGTTTCCCTGGGCCTCACCCCCCGTATGATCCAACTCAAGAATATATTGATCTTTACCTCGATCGGGATCTTCCTGAACCGATTAGAGATTACGATTTTGATAGTCAGCCGGCACCGCTTCGAGCGCTTCGTCAGAATCATATTGAACGCGGCCATGATGCGGTTATACACTTGGCTGAACCGACACAAGATCAGTTACGTAGACAGCGTGCTCATTATTACGCCAACGTCACTATGATTGATACACAGGTTGGTGAAATTGTTAACGCATTAACGGCCAGAGGGGTTTTGGATGACACGGTTATTATTTTCACAACCGATCATGGTGACTGCCTAAATGATCATGGTCATTCTCAAAAGTGGAATATGTACGAACAAAGTGTGCATATTCCGGCTGTGATTTGTTGGCCAGATAACATAAAGGCAGGAACTAAAGTCCCTGATCTTGTTTCCCTGATGGATTTTTCACCGACAATTTTAGAAATCGCCGGCGTTGAGGTTCCTTCGTGGATGGAAGCGAAGTCTTTAATCGGCTTGCTAAATGGTCAAGAGAGCGAGCCTCGTAAAAAAGTCTTCTCAGAGCATTCTAATGATGCAATTTTAGCAGGTACAGATTATATGACCATGATTCGTGACGATGCGTGGAAAATGGTTCACTTTGTTGACTGCGATGAAGGCCAGCTATTTAACTTGGAGGACGACCCGGGAGAGAGATTTAATTTGTGGGCCGAATCAATGCATTTAAATACACGTCAGCGTTTGTGCGATGAAATTTTAAATTGGCGTATTGAAAGTTCTCGTAAGACCCAAGGTTTTGTTAGGATGTTGTCACAAGGTCGAAGATAGTATGGCAAATGTTGAAGTACAAAATTTAGCAAAATCTTTTGATGCTGTAGAAGTGATTCCGGAGCTGAGCCTTGTCGTTCCGGATTCTAGCTTCACGGTGCTGGTAGGCCCATCAGGTTGCGGCAAGTCAACGCTTTTGCGACTTATTGCAGGCCTAGAAGATGTGTCTCAAGGCTCAATTTTTATTGATGATATAGATGTAACTTGGGTTCAGCCGTCGAAACGCGGTGTGGCCATGGTATTTCAATCTTACGCGTTGTATCCGCACATGAGCGTTCGTGAAAATATGAGTTTTGCGTTGCGCCTAGCAAAGCTTGATAAAGCGGTCATAGATAAAAAAGTTGAAGACGCGGCGGACACTCTACAAATGCGCGATTTACTGGATCGTATGCCCAAAGAATTGTCGGGTGGCCAGAGACAACGAGTTGCGATAGGGCGAGCTATTGTTCGTAAGCCAAAGGTTTTTCTATTTGACGAGCCCTTATCAAATCTCGATGCGGCACTGCGTGGACAAATGAGGGTGGAGCTAGCACGTTTGCATAAACGTTTAGCTGCGACCATGATTTACGTGACTCATGACCAAGTTGAAGCGATGACCATGGCCGATCACATTGTGGTTATGAAAGATGGTGTTATTCAGCAAACTGGCGCGCCACTTGATATCTATAATGCGCCTATCAATAAGTTTGTCGCAGGCTTTATTGGTTCTCCGAAAATGAACTTCTTGGAAGGCGAAGTTGCAGCGGCACATAAGGCACATTCTATTGGTGTTCGCCCTGAACACTTGAAATTATCTAAAACTGATGGCGACTGGCAGGGTGTTGTTAGTATGAGCGAACGATTAGGGTCTGATACATTTGTTAGTATCGAACTCGGCGATATCGGTTTGCTTGTCGCGCGAGTGGTCGGAGACTTTAAGGTACAAACAGGCGACAGTGTATTTGTTACTCCTGTCGATGGATTTGTTCATTGTTTCGATAAACAAGGGCAGACGGTTAGTGCATCGTGATCATATGTTGTGGTGATGCTCTGATCGATATGTTGCCACGAATGAGTGGTGAAGATCAGACGTGTTTTTTGCCGGCTCCCGGTGGTGCTATTTTTAATACCGCAATCGCTTTAGCTAGACTGGGAGAAGATGTCAGTTTTTTATCGGGCATTTCTAATGATAGTTTTGGTCAGCTTTTAATTGAGTCTTTGCACGAGTCAAATGTGGATACTAAGTACTGTGTTCGGTCGCAAAGACCTTCGACTCTAGCATTTGTGAATTTTGTTGATGGCGACGCCCAGTACACGTTTTATGATGAAAATTCTGCTGGTCGGATGGTCTTAGAGGCAGATATAGGTCCTATGCCTACGTCGATAAATGCGATGCACTTCGGCGGTATTAGCTTGATCGAAGAACCTTGCGGTTCGACCTATGAATGGCTATTTAACCAACGTCACTCAAATACGGTGTTATCGCTCGATCCCAATATTCGTCAGAACTTTATAAAAGACCAAGCTCAACATCGCGCGCGCGTAGCTAGGATGATCTCGAAGTCCGACATTGTAAAAGTATCCGATGACGATTTAGTTTGGATAGCTAATGGTTTGTCGTCCGAGGCGCTCATACAGTCTTGGTTTGACGACGCGACAAAGCTTGTTTTAGTGACTCATGGGAGCCTCGGTGTCACCGCATTTACCTCGTCTATAGAAGTTCGTAGATCAGCTGATAAGGCAATGGTTGTTGATACTGTAGGGGCTGGAGATGTGTTTAACGCAGGTATACTTAGTGGTTTAAATAAGTTTGGTTTATTGACAAAAAAACGTCTGTCATCGTTAAGCAGTGAATCGCTGGAATCATGTCTTTCATTAGCCTGCAAGGCGGCTGCGTTTACAGTATCTCAAACTGGCGCAAATTCCCCTTGGCTCGATCAATTAGACTAGTGCATGAAGTAAGACTGGGAATCATTATGCCTGCTTATTTTCTAGGTATATTGTTTTAACATCGAGACTAGATCTTTTGAGGTTACTACGATGGATTTTTTGCTACGAACTAAAACACATAAAAAAAATTTTTTGCGTTTTATTCAAAAGACCGTTACAGTTTTAGCGAATTACGTGTCAGCTATGCTGAAGTAACTAAGAAAAATCAGCGGCTGGCGGTTTGTTCATATTGAACAAATATTTTTAACACCTGTTGTAACACCATAAAGGGCGCTGAGGTTGAACGAAGTTTCAAATTTAGAGTTATGGCCGCTGGTTGTTTATTTTGTAGCGGTTATTTTACTGGTTCTCACAATGCTGGGATTGTCTTGGCTATTGGGCGAACAACGTACAAACGCAGCGACCAACGATGCGTTTGAATCGGGTGTTGTTTCAGTTGGAAATGCGCAGGGACGCATATCGGTTGATTTCTATCTCATTGCTATTTTTTTCGTGATCTTTGATCTCGAAACAGTGTTCATTTTTGCATGGGCTATTGCCTTTTTCGAATTGGGCTGGCATGGCTACTTCGCAATTCTGGTTTTTGTTGCGGTGTTAGTTATTGCACTAATCTATGAATGGCGCTCAGGTGCTTTAGATTGGGGTATTAAAACACGTACTGGGCTTAAACAGGCCGTCGGTTACGAACTCTCTCCCGCGACTCAAGCTACAACTGCGGTCAATACGGAGGGCAGTCGTTGATGGAATGGAACTTAACTCGCCCAGAAGAATCATCTTCTGTTCAAACAGATGAAATGATTGAGGAGCAAGTTAAACGTAATGTGATGTTCGCCAACCTTGACGATTTAATCGCATGGGGCAGAGCTCATTCCTTATGGCCTTTTAATTTTGGCCTCTCCTGTTGCTATGTGGAAATGGCAACCTCCTTTACTTCTCGCCACGACATTGCTCGTTTTGGCTCTGAAGTGATTCGCGCCACACCTCGCCAAGCCGATTTAATGGTGATCTCAGGCACTGTGTTCCGAAAAATGGCGCCGGTTGTACAACGACTGTATGACCAACTACTTGAACCTAAATGGATTATCTCCATGGGCTCGTGTTCGAACTCTGGTGGTATGTACGACATATACAGCGTAGTTCAAGGTGTAGATAAATTTATTCCAGTTGATGTCTATGTGCCTGGTTGCCCCCCGCGGCCAGAAGCCCTAATGCAAGGCTTGATGATGCTACAAGAATCAATCAAACAAGAAAAACGCCCATTAAGCTGGGTGGTTGGTGAGCAAGGGGTTATCAAACCTAAGATGCCCAGCCAACGTGACAAATTACAAGAAGAACGAAATGCGGCGACTACGTATCGACCGCCAACACAAGTATGAGGAGAGCAGTACCCCAAAACAAAAAGTAGTATTCAATAACAATTAGGATTGAACATGCTGGCAGTTGAAAAAACTACAGGTAGTGCTCTTGTAGCTGAGCTCTTTAAAGAGTTTGGCAAGGACACCTTTGTAGTTCAAGAAACTGTCGACAACATTCCAACACTGTGGGTAAGCGCAGAAAAATTGCGTGCGGTACTCAGCTTTTTAAAACCACAATTTCCAATGCTCTACGACTTGTTTGGCATTGATGAACGATTACGCAATGAGCGCGGTAATCAACCCGATTCTGACTTCACGGTGGTCTACCACCTACTGTCCTTACAAAGCAGTTTAGATATTCGGATAAAACTAGCGGCCAGCGCATCGCTTGACGCGGAATACGCGGTACCAACCATCACCGACCTTTGGGCGAATGCCAATTGGTATGAACGTGAAGCTTGGGACATGTTCGGCATCAGTTTTACTGGCCACCCGAATTTGTATCGAATTTTATTACCACCAACTTGGCAAGGACACGCCTTGCGCAAAGACCATCCTGCGCGTGCTACCGAGATGGAGCCATTCAGCTTAAACGAAACCAAACAAGCACAAGAACAAGAAGCCTTGCGTTTTCGCCCTGAAGAATGGGGTATGCAAACCAGTAAAGATGGCACCGAGTACATGTTCTTAAATTTAGGTCCGAATCACCCCAGTGTGCATGGCGTATTTCGTATTGCTCTGCAACTTGATGGCGAAGTGGTAGTCGATGCCGTGCCCGATATCGGATATCACCATCGCGGCGCAGAAAAAATGGGTGAACGCCAGTCTTGGCCTTCGTACATGCCCTATACCGATCGTATCGATTATTTGGGCGGGGTGATGAACAACCTGCCTTATTGTTTGTCGGTTGAAAAAATGGCAGGAATTGAAGTGCCTGAACGCGCCAAGGTTATTCGCGTTATGTTGGCCGAGCTGTTTCGTGTTTCAAGTCATCTAGTATTCTACGGAACCTTCGTACAAGACATTGGGCAGATGTCGCCGGTGTTTTATATGTTTGCGGATCGCGAACGCTTGTTTGGCATTATCGAAGCGATTACTGGAGGCCGTATGCACCCAGCTTGGTTCCGAATAGGTGGTGTCGCTGCCGACCTCCCCAATGGCTGGGACAAACTAGTTCGAGACTTTATCGATTCAATGCCTGCACGCCTAGACCATTACGAAAAAATGGCGATGCAAAACACCATTTTGAAAAAACGCACCATTGGTATTGGCAAATACTCCAGCGAAGAAGCCATTGAGTGGGGAGTCACGGGGCCTAATCTTAGAGCCACCGGTGTTGATTGGGATCTACGAAAACAACGCCCCTATTCGGGTTACGAGCAATTCGATTTTGAAGTGCCGCTGGCACAGAACGGCGATTGTTATGACCGCGCTGTAGTTCGTATCGAAGAAATTCGCCAAAGCCTGCGCATTATTCGGCAATGCTTAGACAACATGCCGGAAGGCCCGTACAAATCGGACCATCGTTTGACCTCGCCGCCGCCTAAAGAAAACACCATGCATGATATCGAAACATTGATACATCATTTTCTGCACAGCAGTTGGGGGCCAGCGATACCAACCAGTGAAGCTTGCGTGCCAATCGAAGCAACCAAGGGCTTGAATAGTTATCACTTAATCAGCGACGGCGGCACAACCTCGTATCGAACTCGAATACGCACGCCGTCATTCGCGCATTTACAGCAAATTCCACTAATCAGCCGCGGCCTAATGATTCCAGATTTAATTGCCATTATTGCCAGCATTGATTTTGTTATGGCCGATGTTGATAGATAGGCAGAGGTAAACAGGTAAAAAGAAAATGAGCTCAACCATCGATAAAACAAGAAAAGCAAATCCAGTGCTTACTGCGCCTGAGTTGCTTGAGATCGATCATGAGATATCGCATGCACCGTATCGCAGTGCGGTCGCTATCGATGCACTAAAAATTGTACAAAAGCATCATCGCTGGGTGTCGGATGAAAGTCTCGCCGCATTGGCCGACTATCTCGATATGTCGGAAGCCGACTTAGAGGGTATTGCCACATTTTACAGCCTGATCTATCGCAAACCGGTAGGCGAGAAAGTTATTTCATTGTGCGACAGCGTAACTTGTTGGATTAAAGGCTACCATCGTTTGCAACAACACATTAGCAAGCGATTAGATGTTGGCTTGGGCGAAACCACGGCCGACGATCGCTATACCTTTTTGCCAGCACCTTGCCTAGGTGCCTGTGATCGCGCACCGGTGATGATGGTCGGCGACGATACTCATCTTGATTTAGACGAAGACAAGATCGATCAAATATTAGATAAACGTGGGGGCACAAGCACATGACGTCGCCACTGCCTTTAACGCAAAACATCAATGCAAAGCGCGAGCCGGTCGGTTTGGACGCCTACGAAGCCAACCAAGGCTACCAAGCGGTGCGTCGTGCCTTAAACGAGATGTCGCCAGCCGATTGCTTAAAGGTGGTACAAGATTCTGGTTTACGTGGACGTGGCGGTGCCGGCTTTCCAACTGGCATGAAGTGGAGCTTTGTGCCCATGGAGAATGTCTCCGAAGGTCATAAATACCTTATTTGCAACGCCGACGAAATGGAGCCAGGCACTTTCAAAGATCGTCTACTGATGGAGTGTGATCCTCACCAGTTGATTGAAGGCATGATTCTGTCTGCATGGACCATACAAGCCGATGTTGCCTACATATTCATTCGTCACGAATACCACCTGTCGATCAAATTATTGCAACAAGCAATCGATGCTTGTTACGAAAAAGGCTATCTAGGCGAGAACATATTAGGCAGTGGTTTTAAGCTTGATATGTATGTGCACAGCAGCGCTGGGCGCTACATCTGTGGCGAAGAAACCGCCCTAATTTCTTCCTTAGAAGGCAAGCGTGCTAACCCACGCGCCAAACCGCCGTTTCCGCAAATCAGCGGTTTATGGGGCCGACCAACCATCGTTAATAACGTAGAAACCTTGTGCAATATCACACACATTATTCGCAATGGCGCCGATTGGTATAAGACCTTAGGCGTGGGCGAAGATCATGGAACCAAATTATTTGGTGTCAGCGGCCGTGTTAAAAACCCAGGCTGTTGGGAGCTGCCTATGGGTACTACTATCCGTGAATTAATTGAAGGACAGGCCGGCGGCATGGAAGATGGCTACAAACTTCGCGGCTTCCTACCGGGCGGTGCATCAACCGACTTTCTAGTTGAAGAGCATCTTGACCTTGCTATGGACTATGACGTAATCGGCAAAGCCGGAAGCCGACTCGGTACCGGCACCATGATCATTCTCGACGACAAGACCTGCCCCGTGGGCATGACCAAAAACTTAATAGAATTTTTTGCCCAAGAGTCCTGCGGCTTTTGCACACCATGCCGTGACGGTCTGCCTTGGTCAGCACAAGTATTAGATGACCTTGAGCTTGGTAAAGGCATACCTGCCGATCTAAAAACCTTAGAAAACCAAGTGCGCTTTATTGGTGCCATTGGCAATACCCATTGCGCACTTGCACCGGGTGCAATGGAACCATTAGCAAGCGCCATGAAATATTTCGCTGATGATTTTCAAGCCCACATTGACAATAAGGCTTGCCCTTATCTCAATCCAACCGAAGGAGTCAGCTAAGTCATGCCAACTATTTATATTGACGACCAAGCTTACGAAGTTCCCGAGGGCGATAATGTTCTGCAAGCTTGTTTAAGCGCTGGTATAGACTTGCCGTATTTTTGTTGGCATCCCGAAATGGGATCAGTCGGTGCTTGTCGGCAATGCGCTTTGGTGCAATTTCGCGATGCCGAAGACACACGCGGACGCGTTGTCATGGGTTGTATGACGCCAGTCACTGATGGCGCACGCTTTTCAATGAGCGGAGAAACCGCCACTGAATTTCGTGAAAATGTGGTTGAGTCGTTAATGCTTAATCACCCGCACGATTGTCCGGTCTGCGCTGAAGGCGGCGAATGCCACTTGCAAGACATGACGGTCATGGTAGGGCATCGCGATCGCCGCTATCGTGGTAAAAAGAACACGCACAATAATCAATATTTAGGGCCGCTGATAAACCACGAAATGAACCGCTGTATTAGCTGCTATCGTTGTACGCGCTTTTACAATGACTACGCAGGTGGTACTGACTTATCCGCGCAAGGCGCACACGATCACGTCTACTTTGGCAGACAAGAAGACGGTATTTTAGAAAGCGAGTTTGCTGGCAATTTAGTTGAAGTGTGTCCTACCGGGGTATTCACCGATAAGCCCTTAGTAAACGACTACACGCGCAAGTGGGATATGCAATCCGCACCCTCTATCTGCACTGGTTGTGCGCTCGGTTGCAATACCCTGCCTGGCGAACGCTACGGCAAACTAAAACGCATTCACAATCGATTTAATAACGAAGTAAACGGTTACTTCTTATGTGACCGTGGCCGTTATGGTGGCAATTACGTCAACGATGAACAGCGCGCTTTGTTTGCAGGTTTGCGCAACAGCAATGGCCGCTACGATGCCATCGACAATGAGCAAGCACTAAATACATTAGTTGACTGGTGCAGTGAAAAAAACAAACTGGCCGCAATCGGCTCACCGCGCGCTTCCTTGGAAACTAACTACTTGCTGCGCGGTCTGGTTGGCAAACAAAATTATCATCATGGCATGGGCGATGATGAGGGCGAGCTTATTACACAGATAAGCCAAATACTGCAAAACACTTCAGTCAGTACACCGTCAATGCGACAAGTTGAGGCAGCCGATGCGGTACTTGTGCTTGGCGAAGATGTCACCAACACCGCGCCAAGATTGGCACTAGCGCTACGTCAGTCAGTGCGAAATCTAGCCAAGCAAATGGCCAAGGATATGCGCATTGAACAATGGCAAGACGAGGCTATTCGGGTGCTCGCGCAAGACAGGCTCAGCCCCTTATACATTGTTGCCCTTGCCGCTACTCGCTTGGACGATGTGGCCGCACAAACTTTGTCGATGAGCCCAAGCGAGATTGCCCGCTTTGGTTTTGCCATTGCAGCTGAAATTGATTCATCCTTGCCGTCTGTTGATGGTTTTGATGAAGCATCGCAACAAAGCATTAAAGCCATAGCAGAAAGCCTAAAAACCGCATCAAAACCATTAGTAGTATCAGGCACAGCATGCCAAAGCCTGGCAGTGGCTCAAGCTGCCGTCGCAATCGGCGAGGCCTTAAATAATAAGGACGCCATGCTCAGTTATTGTTTGCCAGAGGTTAATAGTATGGGCGCGGCACTCATGCAAGACGGTGCGGAATCCAGCTTAGCCGATCTTTGCAAAGCTGCCGCAGCTGGTAAAATCGAAACCTTATTGGTAGCTGAAAATGACTTATATAGACGAGCACCGCGTGCACAAATAGATGCATTGCTCGGCAATATTAAAAAGCTAGTGGTATTCGATATGATCTCTAATCGAACCATTAGCCAATCGTCACTAGGACTGCCGGCCGCCAGCTTTGCTGAAGCCGAAGGCAGTGTGGTCAGTAGTGAAGGCCGTGCGCAACGTTATTATCCGGTTTACGTGCCTGCTGAACAGCGCCAAGCTTCGTGGCGTTATTTGTGTGATCTTGGCCAAGCACTCAAACTAGAGCGTTTTGTTGAACTCGATAGCTTTGATCAAGTAACCGCGCAATGCGCGGCTGATTTCCCTGACCTAGCAGGCATTGTTGAAGCCAGCCCGCTGGGAAGTTTTCGTGATCGAGGCGTAAAAATACCACGCCAAACGCATCGCTATAGTGGCCGAACTGCCATGCTCGCCGATAAATCGGTGCACGAACCTAAACAACCCGTCGATGAAGACACGCCTCTATCGTACTCAATGGAAGGTGCTAATGGTAAACAACCGGGCGCGCTTATTCCTTATGTTTGGTCACCAGGTTGGAATTCCAATCAGTCGATACACAAGTTTCAAAGCGAAGCTGGCGGCGCACTGGCCGGAGGCACACCTGGTAAGCGTTTAATTGAAGCGGCCGAATCAAAAAGCACATCAGCTTATCAAATACCTAGCGCGCCAACACAAGCGACAGACCAATGGCAATTAGTGCCCTTGTATCGAATTTTTGGTAGCGATGAACTTAGCGCTCAATCGCCAGCCGTCAATG
Source organism: uncultured Gammaproteobacteria bacterium (assembly GCA_964434375.1). Taxonomy (GTDB): domain Bacteria; phylum Pseudomonadota; class Gammaproteobacteria; order Arenicellales; family Arenicellaceae; genus Arenicella. The sequence continues at coordinate 153,473 of CAYSUU010000002.1, forward strand.
AGCTAGTGCCTCGCGCACAAATCGAAATCAGTCCCGACGACGCTAAAAAACTCGGGGTTGGCAATGGCGACGGCTTAGCTGTTTCGGACCTTGATAGCGACACCCGCGCAGAGCTTGAAGTAAAACTCAATGCAAGCGTGGCGGTCGGTTGTGTCGCCTATGTTGTTGGCCTACCAGATAGCATCTGGTTCTCACCACAGTCTAAGGTCAGCTTGAGCAAAGCCAACGGCTGGGTCAATAACGCTGCACAACCACAAAACGCCATCGTCACTGAACCTGGAGGTAATAATGTCTGAAGGCTGGACTATTTTATTCGCCATTGCCGTGATACTTGGTGCAGTTGGCGGCGCAGCCGTGACTACGTGGTTTGAACGCCGCCTCCTTGGCTGGTGGCAAGACCGCTATGGTCCCAACCGACTTGGACCATTTGGTATAGGCCAAGTGGCGTCGGACATGATTAAGTTGCTTACTAAACACGATTGGACGCCGCCGTTTGCCGATAAATGGGTTTTTATTTTTGCACCTACGGCAATTGTGTTGGCTATGTTGCTTGGCTTTGCAGTGGTGCCGTTTGGCCCAGACTTGCACGTCATCGACGTCAATATTGGCTTACTATTTTTCCTTGGCATGACGTCCTTAGCCGTTTACAGCGTATTACTGGGCGGCTTAGCGTCAAACAATAAATACGCTCTCTTGGGCGGCCTTCGATCTGCCGCGCAAATGGTCAGCTATGAAGTATTTATGGGACTGTCCTTAATGGGCGTGGTGATGTTAACCGGCAGCTTCAGCCTAGTTCAGATTGTTGAGTCGCAACGCGATGGCTGGTATTGCGTGTCGCAGTTTTTAGGCTTGTTCGTATTTATCATTGCCGCCATCGCCGAAAGCCACCGGCTACCGTTTGATTTACCAGAAGCCGAACACGAACTAACCGCGGGTTTTCATACTGAATACAGTGGCATGAAGTTTGCCATGTTTATGCTCGGCGAGTACCTCGGTCTAATTCTCGTATCGTGCATGATTACCACTTTGTTTTTTGGTGGTTGGCTAGCTCCGTTTGACCTCACATTCATTCCGCCAATCATCTGGTTTAGTTTGAAAACCTTCTTGGTTATTTGTTTCTTTATATTGTTACGCTGCGCTATTCCGCGCCCACGTTATGACCAACTCATGTCTCTGGGCTGGAAAATAATGTTGCCCATCACCTTAATCAACCTAGTAATCACCGGCGCTGTGGCGCTGTGGATGGCGGGAGTATAGGAGAGAACCAGCATGCGCGATTTATTTGAATCTCTAGTCAGCCAATTACGCACCATGTGGCGTATTTTGATGCACACTTTTACCAAAGCTGAAACCGTTCAATATCCTGAACAACAGCCATATTTAGCACCGCGCTACCGTGGCCGTATCGTGTTAACTCAAGACCCTGATGGTGACGAGCGCTGCGTGGCCTGTAATTTATGTGCTGCCGCCTGCCCGCCAGATTGCATCGCCCTACAACAAGGTACGCGTGAAGACGGCCGCTGGTATCCCGAATTTTTTCGTATTAATTTTTCACGTTGCATCATGTGTGGCTTGTGTGAAGAAGCCTGCCCAACCAATGCCATTCAATTAATTCCTGATTTTGAAATGTGTGAATACGACCGCGAGAACATGGTGTATGAAAAAGAGCATTTGATGATCGACGGTCCCGGCAAATACCACGACTATAATTTTTACCGGGTCGCTGGTATGAAAATTGAAGGCAAAGACAAAGGCGAGGCAGAAAACGAAGCGCCGCCAGTCGATGTCAGGAGTCTATTACCATAATGGAATTGATACTCTTCTATATTGCATCAGCGGTGGCTTTATTCGCCACCATATTTGCCCTAACTCGCAGCAATGCGGCGCACGCTCTAATTTATTTGATTGTGTCTCTATTGGCGGTTGCGGTTATTTTCTTTTTGCTGGGTGCGCCCTTCGCGGCTGCTCTAGAGATCGTAATTTACGCCGGCGCGATCATGGTGTTGTTTGTGTTTGTCATCATGATGCTCAATCTCGGTGAAGAAGGCGATGAACGCGAACGACAACGCATGCATCCGGCTGTTTGGATTGGCCCATCTATCTTATCGGCGGTGTTATTAATTGAAATGCTGCTGGTCATAACACAATTAGACGGTCCACAAACCGGCGCACTTATCGGCGCTAAAAAAGTAGGTTTAACCTTGTTTGGCCCCTATGTATTGGCGGTTGAAATTGCCTCCATGCTATTACTCGCTGGATTAGTCGGCGCCTATCACGTTGGCAGACGTTTCCGGCTGACTGAATCGGAGTCCGCTAGCGATACTGAGGAGCAATCCTAATGGAAGGCTTAGCGATACCTCTCAACCACGTATTAATAGTAGCAACCTTGTTGTTCATTACCGGCTTGGCCGGCTTGATGTTCCGCCGCAATGTGATTTTTATTTTAATGGCGCTAGAGGTCATGCTCAATTCCGCTGGTTTGGCCTTCGTCGCAGCAGGAACCGCTTGGGGAGAAGCCGACGGACAAGTCATTTTCATGTTGATTTTGACAGTCGCGGCCGCCGAAGTCTCAGTAGGCTTAGGCCTGGTGTTGCAAGTTCAAAGGCGCTTTAGAAGCCTAGACATGGATCAAGCGAAGAGGTTAAACGGCTGATGTTACAAAATATCTGGTTAGTTCCTCTATTACCTTTTATCAGTTCGGTGTTACTGATACTCACCCAAGGCCGCATGCCGCGCAAACTTGTTGCCATCATGGGCGCGGGTTCGGTTGGTTTAGCGGCTGTGGTGGTATTGCTGGTTGGCCTGCAATTTATGCAATCGCAAACACCGTATACGGTGCATTTATGGACTTGGATGGCGGTTGGAAATTTCAATCCAGGTTTCGCTTTTTACATTGATCAATTAACCATCGTCATGATGTCTATCATCACTGGTGTCGGCTTCTTGATCCATCTGTATTCCACTGAGTTTATGCAAGACGACAGCGATTACAGCCGTTATTTTGCCTATATGAACATGTTTGTTGCGGCCATGCTGATTTTAGTATTGGCTGATAACTTATTGCTTCTGTATCTTGGTTGGGAAGGCGTTGGTGTCTGCAGTTATTTATTAGTAGGCTTCTGGTACAAAGACCCAGCTAATGGTGCCGCCTCACGCAAAGCGTTTGTGGTAACGCGCGTTGGCGATACCGCCATGGCGCTTGGTTTGTTTCTACTGTTTACCGAGCTTGGTACTTTACAAATTCAGCCAATGCTAGACGCCGCCAATGCCACTTGGGTAAGCGGTGACACTTTGCCAGCTGTTGCGGCGCTATTGTTATTGGGCGGTGCCGTTGGTAAGTCAGCGCAATTACCACTGCACACATGGCTACCCGATGCGATGGCGGGCCCAACCCCTGTTAGCGCCCTGATTCACGCGGCAACCATGGTAACGGCCGGCGTCTATTTGATTGCCCGTACTCATGATGTGTTCTTACTCGCACCAGACGTGCAAACATTAGTTGCCCTAGTCGGTTTGGCCACCTTATTGCTGGCCGCCTTTACTGCCTTAAATCAAACCGACATCAAACGAATTTTAGCCTACTCGACCATTAGCCAAATTGGCTATATGTTTCTTGCCCTGGGAGTTGGCGCATGGAGCGCGGGCATCTTTCATTTAATGACACACGCCTTCTTTAAAGCGCTGCTATTCCTAGCTGCAGGCGCGGTAATTCATTGCCTTCACCACGAACATAACATCTTTAAAATGGGTGGTTTACGCAGCAAGTTACCGGTGGTGTTTTGGAGCTTTCTAATTGGCTCTGCTGCCTTAGCGGCATTGCCTTTAACATCTGGTTTTTTCAGCAAGGATCAAATTCTCTTAACCGCTTTTGACGTCCACCATATCGGCCCGTGGCTATGGCTAGGTGGTTTACTGGGTGCACTGATTACGGCCATCTATAGTTTTCGCTTAGTGTTTATCGTATTTTTTGGGCCACTGCGCACCGAGCCCGACAAAAAGCCAGGTATGCGCATGTCTGGACCGCTGGCCTTATTGTGCGTTTTGTCTTTAATCGGCGGGTGGTTTGCATTGCCGCTGGAGAGTGTTTTTCCAGAAAGTCATGCACACAGCATCAACCACTTGGTCGAAGGCATCTCAATTGCGATTCCAGTAATCGGGGTATTTATTGCTTGGCTGATCTACGCTAAAAACACAATATCGATCGCCGGTTTCACCGAGTCATCTTTCGGCACCACCTTACGTGGTTTTTGGAAAGGCGGCTGGGGTATAGATACGCTCTATAACGGGCTATTGGTAAGCCCCTTTGTTGCAGTTTCAACAGCCATGCGCGGCGAGTGGTTAGATAAAATCTATCACGGCGTAGTCGGCTTATGCGTTGCTTTACATCAAGGCTTTAGTAATTCGCAAACCGGTAAAACCCGCGGCTATGCCATCAGTATGGTGTTTGGCTTGATTGTATTAATGACGATAGTCGGGTGGGCTGCCTAGTGTTCCTACTTGTCTTAATATTAGTATTGCTTGCCGGTGGCGCTATCGCATGGTGGTCAGAACGATTTGGTAGCCAAGCTCCGCGGCTAATAGCCTTGGCTATTGTGCTCGCCGACCTCGCCTATCTAGTCATTACCGTGTCAGGCATTACGCCTGAGCAATGGGCTCTATCAACCGTCCCAGCGAATTGGCTGTTTACCTATTATGTCGATTGGATCCCGCGCTTTGGCATTAGTCTTAATCTAGCAATGGATGGTTTAAGCCTAGTATTGGTTGGCCTAACCTTGGTACTCGGCGCAATTTCTATTGTTTCATCTTGGAATGAAGCAAACGACCGTCAAGGCTTTTTCCAAGCCAATATTTTATGGACACTAGCCGGTGTTATCGGCGTATTTCTAGCATTGGATTTGTTTTTGTTCTTTCTATTTTGGGAAGTCATGTTGGTTCCGATGTATCTATTGATAGCCATCTGGGGCCACGAAGGCAAAGCCTATGCCTCGATGAAATTCTTTATTTTTACTCAGCTTAGCGGCTTGTTGATGTTAGTTGCCATCATCATTTTAGCGAAATTGCATCACAGTGCTACCGGTGTCTATAGTTTCAATTATTTCGACCTGCTTAAGTTAAACATTGATGCAAACCTTGCTTACTACTTAATGCTCGGTTTTTTCATTGCCTTTGTTGTCAAATTGCCAGGCTTTCCCTTTCATACCTGGTTGCCAGACGCGCATACCCAAGCGCCAACCGCAGGCAGTGTGATACTGGCTGGCATTCTACTTAAAACAGGCGCCTACGGACTTATTCGGTTTACCGTACCGCTATTCCCTGAGGCCGCCCTAGACTTCGCTCCCATAGCTATGTTGCTAGGCGTTGCTGGAGTTATTTATGGAGCCGTGCTGGCTTTTGCGCAGTCTGACTTTAAACGTTTGGTCGCCTACAGTAGTGTCAGTCATATGGGCTTTGTACTGCTTGGTGTATTCGCTTGGAATGCACTTGCTTTGCAAGGCGCAGTTATGCAAATGGTCGCTCATGGTTTCAGTACCGCCGCCTTGTTTATGATTGCCGGCGCATTGCAGCAACGTATACATACCCGCGACATGAACAAAATGGGAGGCTTATGGCATACCATGCCGCGCATGGGTGCGGTAGCGCTATTCTTTGCACTTGCTTCTCTTGGCTTACCAGGCTTAGGTAATTTCGTGGCTGAATTCTTAGTGCTGCTTGGACTATTCGCGGTCAACCCGTGGATGACTGCGGTGGCCGCGCTCGGATTAATTACCGCTGCGATTTATTCGTTAATTCTGATGCAAAAAGCGTTCTATGGAAAACCAAACCCAGACCTAGTTTTGAACGATTTCGCACGTCTGGAAATGACTGCCATGGGCGTAATGATTATTGGGCTTATCTGGCTTGGTCTGTATCCGCAGCCAGTGTTGGATATGGTGCAGCCGGTCATTGACGGACTTCTTCAATCATCGCCATCCGTAGCGGCGTTAACTGAGGTGGCACAATGAACGAATTAAGCCTACAAGCCATGCTCAGTCCAGTAGTGTTATCAGTTGCTGCATTGCTACTGATGATGCAAATAGCATTTTGGCGTCATGCCACCACCTCGTGGATTATTTCTTGCTTGGCAATTGGCGCATCAATATTGGCAATCTTTCCATCCGTGGAAGTTGCGCCACAGCAAGTGACGCCAATTTTAATCTCCGACAACTTCAGTTTATTTTTCAGCGCGCTCATCTTAGTAGCAACATTGATAACCGCGCTATTAGCAAAAGACTACTTAAAAAATCAGAGCGGTGAAAACGAAGAGTTCTATCTATTAGTAATGCTGTCTGCGCTTGGCGGGTTAATCCTTGTTTCAGCCACACATTTAGCGTCTTTCTTATTGGGCCTTGAGCTACTTGGCGTAGCACTGTATGCCTTAATTGCTTACCCAGAGCGTGGTCGTTTACCTTTAGAAGCGGCTATTAAATACCTGATCTTGTCGGGCGCAGCCTCGGCTATTTTGCTTTTCGGCTTTGCCTTACTCTACGCCGCACTCGGTACTCTGTCGTTTATTGATATAGGCACACAGCTCAACCAAAACTTAAGCGCCGACAAACAATTATTAATCCTAATCGGCAGCGCTATGATAATCGCCGGTATTAGCTTTAAATTGTCCTTAGTGCCGTTTCATATGTGGACACCAGATGTATATCAAGGAGCGCCAGCGCCGGTCACAGGTTTTCTTGCAACGGTTTCAAAGTGTGCGATATTTGCGGCGCTGATTCGTTTTTTTATCGATGCGCAACTATCGCAATACCCAAGCTTGATCTTAGGCTTATCAGTCATTGCTGCAGCATCAATGATTATCGGCAATCTGCTAGCATTAAAACAAGATAGCCTTAAGCGTTTACTCGCTTACTCTTCCATTGCCCATATAGGCTATCTATTAATTACCTTAATCGTGTTCGCAAGCACCAAAGACTCAAAACTCATGGCCGAGGCTGCAGGTTTTTACTTGGTCGCCTACGTGGTGACGTCCTTAGCGGCTTTTTCTGTATTGACCATCTTGTTTGCTAATCGTAGTGAAGAAGGCCCTGACAACATCGATGGCATTCGCGGTTTGTTTTGGCAACAGCCCTTACTCGCACTAATGTTAACGGTGGCACTATTGTCCTTGGCTGGCATTCCCTTAACGGTTGGGTTTATCGGCAAGTTTTATATCTTTACCGTGGGTATCAATGCACAATTATGGTGGCTGCTAGGCGCCTTAGTCATTGGTAGCGGCATCGGAATTTATTACTACTTACGTGTTGTCTTTGCTATGACCGAACAGCCAAGCAATGATTCGCAAGACAGCATCAGTGCAATTTCAGGCATCGCAAAAATCGTTGTATGCCTATTAATTTTTATGATGTTATATCTAGGGGTATTACCCCAACCATTGATGGAGCACTTAGGTGCCCTGTACTAAAACCATAAAGGAGGCTTAACGATGTTACGATCAGTCGAAATGCAAGACTACATGTTGACCAATCCGGTAAGAGTATCAAAGGATACGGACATCTATGACGCCATTCACAAAATTATTGTAAACAAAGTATCAGGAATCTGTGTAGTTGATCTAGACGATAAGTTAATTGGAGTCTTGTCTGAGATGGACTGCTTACGCGCGATTCTCGGAGCGGTCTATAATGAAACGCCAGGTGCTGGCACAGTTGAAGAATTTATGACAGTGGAGGTTGTGAGTGTTTCTATCGACGACAATATCGTTGATGTTGCGAATGATATGTTAGAACACAAACATCGCCGCCGCCCAGTAATTGCTGATGACGGTAGACTACTAGGGCAAGTAACTTGCCGTCAATTGTTGCGTGCGGTGAAAGACTTTACTGGTCCAGAAGACCCTACCGAACACTAGAGCTGTCCTAGGCATTTAAGTTCTAGGCAGTACGCGAGCTCACCATAGCGTGAACGCAAAAAAATACTATAAACCCGCTCGCCGCGCGTTTGCTTATTTATGCTTTTGTTCACTTAAAGAACAATTTATATAACGCTGACTCAGAGCTTAGTTGATGGCTCGACTTGTATGGCTGTTTTACTATCAGGAACGACTTCGGTGTCAATCAGGGGATCATTCGTGGAAAAAACTTGTTTGTCAGAATTAGGATCATTTTTAGGGATGGTTTCTTCGGTCTTTGTATCATCAAACGCCTTACGAGCATTTTTGCAAACGTAGTTGGCAGTAACGTCGTCGATAAGCCCCTGTGCCAGCAGAGATAAGCCGCCCGTTGAGAGTGCCGCGCCGAGACTCAGTCCGGTTTGCGCTAAGCCTAGTGTATTTATCTCTGGGCTTGGTTGACTAAGAGAGCCACCTAGTTTAACGGCTTGTGCAAGTGAACTTAAATTAAGACCAATGGACTGTTTGGGTTTGGAGTTAAGCTTCAAATTAAGCTGTTCGTTGTTTAGATCGACTTTTCCAGTGCCGACTATAGCGACCTTCGAGGTTTCCATGGCAATGGAGTTTTTTGCGCGCAGTACTCCATTTTCAATTTTTAAATTAATTATCGCACATTTGAGTTTGGTTGCAGACGCTGGTTTTTTGAACGGGTTGAGCTTGCTTAATGCGCTTAAAACTAGGTCAGAGCCAAGTATGTCCATGCTGCCCTGAGCTATCTCTCCTTCACCGATTTCGGCGAATAATGCGCCATTTGAATTTGCCGCTAGTTGGCTTATCGATTGTCCTGATGTTTGTATTTCCATATTTCCACTGCTCAGCGCGCCAACTACTTCACCTTCTTCAAATAAACCAGATTTAGATAGGTCTATATCTTTAAAGTTAAAAGAGGTAGTCGCATATACTCCATCGTCGCTTTGTTCTATTTGTAAGTTGAGTTTAATTTCGCCATCAGTCAGTTGCGCTGTAAGCGGTTGGATGTCAAGGGTCTTACTTTGGAGTTTAATAGGCAGCGAAATTTGTTTGAACACTGATTCTTGGTAGTTCAATGTCGCTATTTTGATTGCGCCCTGTAGATTTTGAGACGAAAGCCATGCCCAATCGATCGGCTCTTTGGAAAGGAACTGATCGTCATCACTTTCTACGCTGTGTTCATTTTCTAGTGCATCTAGCTCATTAGAGTGATATGAAAGCTGCTCTGACTCTAAATCAAAACGTACTTTGTTTTGTTCGTCAGAAATTATTTCAACCTCTATATCGCCGCGTAGGTCTGAATTCGCTAGAGCGGCGTTTAATAAAGCAATATTAATATTTGATTCTTGGGTGTTAATTTCAGCCTTAAGCTTGGCGGGCAGATATTGCTCAAGTTGCTCCGAATCTATATTAAGCTCTCGTGGTAACTCAGTTATTTCGAGAGCGACTTTTATCGTATTTTCTTGAAAGCCATTCAGGTTGAAGTCGCCTTCAGACGACAAACTAAGTCGATCACTCTGCACCGAGATATGACCGCTGGCATCCGCATTGTTAGTCACTGTCGCATTTGGTTTAAGCGACAAATCCAAAGATACCGCTTCCTTAATGGTATTTCCGTTTTCTAGTATCAGAGATAAGTTGCCTTTGGCTATCGCGTCAATTTTTTCTGATATCTGGATTTGCGCATCAAGTTGTTGAATTTGACCTTGAGGGAAACGTAGATCTTGTATCTGTAGGTCCAATTTCGAGCCGACCAAGTCTTGTAACCAAGACCAATCTATTTCGGCTTCGCCTTGTGTTGTGTCTTCAGTTATTTGCTTAGTTCCCAATAGACTATTTAAGTCGACTTCTTGCAAGCGGATTGAAACACTATTTCCTGAATCTGTTTTTGCTAACTGAGTAAGGGTATTTAGCGATAAGTTGGTGTTCGAACCTTGATAGCTGGTGCGGCTATTTATGTCCAGTTGGGCGCGCTTATCCTCCGTTTTTACCAAAACATTATCTAATTCATGTATTACAAAGTTAGACGATTCATCAATGTCGATAATTAGGTTTTGTGCCTTCACACGAAGCAAATTAGCCAAGTCAAAAAGGTCTAATTTCGTTTTAGCTGTATGGTTTTTGCCACTGGCCGACTGCGCAGGAATGTTACTTAAGTCAAGACGGCCATTGACAATGTTTACACTGCTGATCGGTGCTAGATTATTGATTAGTGTATGCCATGTGCTGTCGACGGCTAGCGTTTCAACCTCCATGAACTTTTTCCCTTTAGATGAAACCTTAAAGTTCTTTAGGTCTACGCTAGGAGGAAAATATTTTAGTTCTATTCGTTCTGCCGAGGTATTAAATTCGCTCGTCAAATTGACCCCTTTTAATAAAACCTGGGGTGCAAACCGGATCGTTAAAAGTACGGCTAGTAGTATTGTTATTAGAGCGATAGCTGCCCATGCAAACCATTTCATCGAGAACATTACTTTGAATAAGAATTGAGTTGTCTATTGTGCTTGAAAAATAGCGCTTTTATATTACTAATCGATAACTAGGGCGAATTTTTTTGCAGCGTCCCTTCATGATAAACATATAGGTGCTTTGTACTTCCCTTAGAGCTTGGTATTCACAGTCATAGATTTTTACTCTCAATGGCGTATATTGATAGAGTCGGGAAATTTTTGAGTCGTATATCATAATATCTCGGATTCCGTTTAATTAAATAGTAATAGGGACGATTTATTCATGTTTGTCATTCGTTTTATAACCTTAACTGTGTTGGTTTCATTGTTTGCCTGTACAAGTAATGAAGAGCAAAAAGAGTTGTCCATAAGTAAGTCTAAAGAGTCGTCTTTAGGCTTGCCAGTTGAGAGTTCTAAGCATGATCGAACTGCAAAGAATGTCATCTTAATGATCGGAGATGGTATGGGCTTGGCGCAAATAACCGCCGCTATGGAAGCGCGAGAACAGCCTTTAGAGTTAGAACTTTTTAAGGTGATTGGCTTAGCCAAAACTGGCTCAGCGATAGAATCGATAACCGATTCTGCGGCATCAGCGACCGCCATAGCAACGGGTGTGAAAACGCGCAATGGTGTTGTTGGTATCGATAAAGACGGTATTAAGCAAGAGACAATTTTAGAGTTTCTCGGCAATAAAGGTTATGCAACTGGAATTATTGCGACTTCGACGATTACGCATGCAACTCCAGCAAGTTTTTATGCGCATGAGTTTAGCCGAAATAATTACTATCAAATCGCAGCGCAAATGAAAGCCGCGCCGCTTGATTTGTTTATTGGCGGAGGACGCAGCCATTTTGTAGATCGTACTGATAAGAAAAATGGTAAAACTGACCAACGTAATATTCGTGAAGAAATGGCACAAGATGGTTTCGTATTTGTAGATAGTTTAAAGGACATACAAGGCACTACAGACCGAGTTGGTTATTTTATTGCAGATATACATCCTGAGCCTGTCCTTAAAGGGCGAGGCAATGTATTGCCGGCGTCCATTCCTGTGGCCATCTCACATTTACAGTCGCGCTCTGATCAAGGTTTTTTCTTGGTAGTAGAAGGCGCACAAATTGATTGGGGCGGTCACGCTAATGATGATGATTATATGATCTCTGAGTTGTACGATTTTGATGCCGCAGTTGGTAATGCGCTTGATTTTTCGATCGCAGACGGAAATACATTGCTAATCGTTACTGCTGATCATGAAACTGGAGGTTTGAGTTTGAGTGCTGAACCGGAAAGAGAAAATGAGCTGACAAGTTACAAAAGCCATGTGCATGATTTTACTACCAACGGTCATACTGCCGTTATGGTGCCAGTCTTCGCTTTTGGACCAGGCTCAGAAAGATTTTCGGGGACATACGAAAACACAGCGATTCACGATAAAATGTTGCGCGCGTTAAAAAATAAATGACGAATGTCTTTAACCAGTGTTATTAAAAACACAACGCCTAATTATGTGTCAATGGCAGCAGAGTGATTACCTTGCCTACGCCGACTACTATGCAAAAAAGAAACCGCTAGATTTGTCGGTGGTGCGGCCTATGAGCAAATGATAGGTCTAATTGATGGCGGCCCTCATTGTGTTTATCGACATTTAGGGTCTAAGCAGTAATTGTTATAAATTAAGTTATTGTTCTGGTCTTATATTAGTCTTTATACTAGTCGGCCTTGTTTGAACTGAGTCTAAAAATCAGGTTTAAATGATCTTTTTCACGTCGTATTTGAAAGGACTTCCAATAAAATACCAAGTCTTTAACGACAAAACCAAGCATCAAAACTGCCGCAATTAAAAGTCCCCAGATTGCGGTATTTAATTTCACTACAATATCAAATTGTGACAATAGTAAAATGCCTCCGATGGCAATCCCCAAAAGCCCAATTGACGATTCTAAGCAAATACATTGCGCTTGTTGTTTGACAGTACTAAAAGCGCCTTTGTGTATGTATAGCAAGCACAAGTCACGCACTAAGCCTTGCAGCAAAAGGAGAGCCGCGCAATATAAAATGATTCTGGAAAGGGCAATTTGACTTGGTAAGTCGACAAACAACAATAATGCTACCAAACAGCTTGGTAGCACGTACAGCTCCTGTTTTTCAAGCCTAGTCATGTGCCGTCATCTCTTATTGTGAATTTAGTGCCATGTCAGACTTTCAAGAATCGTCGTAGAATAAAAAAGCGATCGCTTCATAGCAGGCTGAACATTTCATATTTGTATTATGACTTGCGAGTATCTAGCAACTATACACGGTCGGGAAATCAAAACGTAAAGACTTAATAGGGTTGTAGGATACCGTGCTTACTTTTTATAGTCTTGAGTATGATTTATCAGTTGATTTAAAAGCCCGCCGCATGACCATCTTTTCGTGTTTCAGTAGCACCCCAGTACACGCCGTTTTCTGCGCGATGTATTGCTTGATAGCCACCATAGGGGCCATTGGCAAACTGAATTTTATGTCCTTTACGCATTAGCGCTCTAATAGTGGAATAGGGAAAGCCAGTTTCTAGATTTAATATGCCACCATCTCTCATTATCTCTCCAGTAGGTTCCGAAGACCCTGTATGGTGAATGCGCGGTGCATCTCCTGCGGCTTGTACATCCATTCCAAAATCGATCATATTAATGATGATTTGTGCATGGCCCTGTGGCTGCATAGCGCCACCCATTAACCCAAAGCTCATCCATGGTTCACCGTCTTTGGTAACAAAGGCCGGAATAATAGTATGAAAAGGGCGTTTACCGCCTTCAAAGGCGTTAAAGTGGCCATCTTCGAGTGAGAACATTTCGCCACGATCCTGCAGGATAAAACCAAGTCCAGGTGGCGTCATGCCGGACCCCATGCCTCTATAATTGCTTTGTATGAGCGATACCATATTGCCTTCAGCGTCGGCGGTGGTGAGATAGATTGTGTCGCCTTCTTCTAAAATATTACCTGCGGCAAACTCGAGTCCCGCGCGTTCTGAATCAATTAGCTTGGCACGTTCTTTGGCATACTTTTTAGAGATAAGCGTTTGCACCGGTATCGAATTGAAATCTGGGTCGGCGTAGTATTTCGCGCGGTCTTCAAATACAACTTTCTTCGCCTCAGTGAATAGATGCACGTATTCTGCCGAGTCATGACGCATTTTGGATACGTCATAACGTTCCATAATATTAAGAATTTGCAGTGCCGCAATGCCTTGACCATTGGGCGGTAGTTCCCAAACGTCATACCCTCGATAGTTGGTGCTTACCGGGTCGATCCAATTGCCGGTATGTTCAGCAAGGTCTTGCTGCGAAATAAAGCCGCCGTTAGCTTTCATATAATCGGCTATGTTTTTAGCTATTTGGCCTTTATAAAAGGCGTCTCGGCCATCTTCAGAGATGGCAGTTAGGGTATTCGCCAAGTTAGGATTTTTCCAGATTTCACCATGTTTAGGTGCTTTGCCATCAATTGTGAATTGCTCTGTAAAACCTGGCCATTTTTGTAAAATAGGGACTGATCGGTTCCAGTAGTAGGCAATTAATTGTGAAACCGGAAAGCCTTGTTTCGCGTATTCTATGGTCGGACTTAGTAGCTCGCTCATCGGTAATTTACCGAAACGATCGTGCAACATAAACCATCCGTCGACTGCACCAGGAACCGTTACCGGAAGCGGACCATGAGACGGAATCGAGGTATGGCCATTATCGATAAACCATTGTCGGCTTAGCGCTTTTGCTGATCTGCCTGAGCCATTTAAGCCAACTAGTTCTTTTTTCTTTGCATCCCAAACAATCGCGAAAATATCGCCGCCAATACCATTGCCTGTTGGTTCAACCAGTCCTAACATAGCGTTAGCTGCAATGGCTGCATCAATCGCATTGCCTCCTTTTTTCATTACATCCAGCGCTACCTGAGTCGCTAATGGTTGTGATGTGGCGGCCATTGCTTTACTGGCAAGCACTGGCGAGCGCAGCGCAAAGGTTTCGCCGCTTATGCGGTCAGCTGCGTGAGCCGAGCTCATACCGCAGGTGACGCTTAAAGACAGTGAGAGTAATGTAACTATTGCTTTGAACCTAGTCATGGTAAATTCTACTCAAATTTGATGTGGTTGCAGTCGAAAGCGAATGTTAGCACGACTTTATAGCGATTTGATTTACGCTTTTTGCCTGTCTATACATAGAAAAACAATAATTATTTACGCAAGCTAACGAAAAACTCAAAGTCTATTTTGAGTCTCAACCATTTATTAACCACGGTCACTAAAAGAGGAACACATTCGTGTTAAAAAGAATATTTTCAAAATCACTTTATATCGCTATCGGCGCAAGTTGTGTCGGTTTGTCGTCTCCAACTTTTGCCAAAGAAGGCATGTTTACTCCGGAACAGTTACCTGAAATTAGTCGCGATTTAAGAAAATCTGGCTTGACAATACCGGCTTCAAAACTGACTGATCTAACTGAATTTCCAATGGGTGCAATCGTGTCTTTAGGCGGTTGCTCCGCTTCCTTTGTGTCAGATAAAGGCTTGGTTGTTACCAATCATCATTGCGCGCGTGGCTCCATACAATTCAATTCTACTGAAGAGAATAACTACCTTGAAGATGGCTTCCTTGCAAAGCAGTTGAATAATGAATTGCCAGCAGCGCCAGGCTCAAGAGTTTATGTGACCGAACAAGTAAGCGATGTTACTGAACAAGTTTTGCAAGGTGTTGTTGAAACAATGTCTGGCGAAGATCGCTATCAGGTGATAGAAAATAATCGAAAGGCACTATTAGCCGAATGTGAACAAGCCGTCGGCTATCGTTGCCAAGTGTCATCGTTTTTTGGTGGCGCTCAATATAAGTTAAATAAACGTTTAGAGATTAAGGACGTGCGCCTAGTTTACGCCCCAGCCGATTCAATTGGCCGTTATGGTGGCGATGCAGATAATTGGTTATGGCCGCGACATACAGGTGATTTCGCTTTTTATCGAGCCTACGTCTCACCTGAAGGAAAGCCTACGGATTACTCTGAAGAAAACGTCCCTTATACGCCTAAGCACTCTTTGAAAGTATCTGCTAAAGGTGTTCAAGAGGGTGATTTTGTTATGGTGGCAGGGTATCCCGGTTCGACCTCTCGCTATGCGCGATTAGCGCAAGTAGAGAATGTGTTTGGATGGACTTATCCAACGTGGATTACGCTTTTAGAAAATTGGATTGCGAGTATTGAAGGTGCGTCGCCTGAAGGCAGTGATGCGCGAATTAAATATGAAGCTAGCTTAGCTGGATTAAACAACTTCCTTAAAAACTTAGGCGGCCAGATTAGTGGAGCCGAACGTGTTGGCTTGGTTGACCGTCGTGCTGAACGTGAGGCATCGTTAAATGAATGGATCGCCGAAACGGACGATGAAGAAGGTTTTGCAGCAGCGATTAAAGACTTAGATGCCTTGTCAGAAGAGACAGCGCTGGCTGATCGTAAAAGCTATTGGTATCGCAATGTTAAAAGGCCACAGCTATTAAGCAGTGCTATTCGATTGTATCGTCTGTCTAAAGAAAACCAAAAGCCAGATGCAGAACGTGAGCAAGGTTTTCAAGAACGCGACATGGAGTTTTTCACTCAAGGTTTACAAGCCATAGAGCGACGTTATGACTCTGTCGTTGATAAAGCTGTATGGATGGTGTTTTTGCAGGCTTATCTCGCTCAACCAGAAGAGCAGCGTGTTGCTGCGTTTGACGAAGCGATGGGTATAAACAGCGAAATGAGCGAATCTGATATCTCAGCAAAGCTTGATGTTTATTATCGCGATACCTCGTTAAATGATGTTGATACTCGAATAGCGCTGATGGACGCAACACCTGAAGAACTAGAAGCAAGCGAGGACCCATTTATGCGACTAGCTATTTCTTTGTATGATGAAGACATTGCACAAGAAAATGCCAGTAAATCTCGTCAAGGACGTTTTGCGGTGCTGCAGCCAAAGTACATGCGCGCTATTATTGCTTGGCAGAGAGCACAAGGTTTTACGGCTTACCCAGACGCTAATTCTAATTTGAGAGTGACCTATGGGAATGTGATGGGAGGCGCGCCAAAAGATGGTTTGCGTTACACCGCATTTACGTCTCTTGAAGGCATTACTGAAAAAGACACCGGCGTCGCGCCGTTTAATTCACCGCAGTCACAATTGGATTTAATTGAGTCGAAAAGTTACGGTGAGTATGAACTTAAATCATTGTCTTCTGTGCCGGTTAACTTTATGTCTGACTTGGATATCACGGGCGGTAATTCCGGTTCAGCAACTTTGAATGGCAAAGGCGAGCTAATTGGTCTTGTGTTCGACGGAACCATTGAGAGTGTAAATTCTGATTGGGATTTCGATGGCGACATTACCCGTGCCATTCATGTTGATAGCCGGTACATGCTGTGGGTCATGGAAAACATAGATGGTGCGCAGCACGTAATTGACGAAATGGACGTAATCGACCGCTAGTTGTTGTACGAATAAACATGTATTGCTGGTTAAAGCCTCTCGCGTTAACCAGCAATACGTCGGTTTAACATCAAGCTCAAACTTTAAGCTAAATGCGCGCCTGTAAAAGAGATTATAGCTAAGTATTTAAGACTACGGTTAAACGCTTAGCTTGAATATTTTACGCTACAGCCATATGGGCGACTGGTGGGTGTTGAAACGGCTTGTCCGTTTTTTATCTCGCTGAGCGCAGTACGCACATAGTTTTGCGCGCTTTCAATGTCTGCTGGGTCGGCGGTAGGTATGTCGTCTATTCCACCCATATACGCGAGTTTTCCGTTTGCATCAATAATGTACATATGTGGCGTCGTACGCGCATCATAGGCTCTTCCGATAACACCGTCAGGATCGAGCACTACATGACTAGGCGCGGCCTTTCGATCGACTGTGAGCGCGTTAGCTTCCTGCGCGTTGACGCTACCTTGCTTTCCCTCAGCCGATGAAATAATACTAAGCCATACAATGTCATCGTTAGTTGCTTCGTTTTGAAGTGCTTGCATATTGCCCGAGCCATAGTGTTTTTGAACGTAAGGGCATCCGTGATTAGTCCATTCAAGCACTACGGTTTTACCAATTAGGTCGGCGCTTGATACTTCGTTTCCATTTGTGTCGGTAGCTGTAAATTGTGGCGCTTCAGAGCCTAATTCTGGCGCTGCAAATACCTTCGCCGCGCTAAACAACAGCGTCGTTACTAATGCGGCCAGAGCATATTTTCTTGAGAGTTTCTTCATCGGTGTAATTCCTCGGTTTAGGGTGAAAATGAAAGCATAAGTTAAGCTACCTTAAGCTGATTAAAAAGTGTTGCTGGTTTTCATTGCAATTGGCGAACTCGATTTAATAGTTTGCTCAATTGACGAATTCTTATCGTGGTCACTAATATATTCTATTAATGATGAGACCGTCAAAATTTGCGGTAGCACTTTGGGCGTGCCAGAGTTTCTTGGATAATAAACGTATAGCGGTACACTATTACGACCAAACTGGGCTAAGTATTTAGATATGTGTTCATCTTGATTGGTCCAATCGCCTTTAAAGTAGCTAATGTCATTGTCTTTAAAAAATGTTTTTATCTCAGGCGATGACAAGGCAACACGTTCATTCGCCAAACATGTAATACACCACGCCGCCGTCATATTGACAAAAGCAGGCCGACCTTGTTGGCGTAATCGTGTGAGTTCATTCTCATCGAAAGCTCGATAACTGACCGCGTTTGCGCTACTACTGCCACGGGTATTTGAGACACTATTAGTGCTTGCCTCAGAGTAGTTTGTGCCAACAATAATACTGCCAGCTACAAAAAGCGATGCAAGGGTTCCAAGGTTTGCTATTAAGCGCCATGGCGCATTAGTCTCACGGGTGTTTTGCCACAGCCAAATACTGAACGCCACTAGAATGAAGGTTAGCAGTAATAAGAATAAAGCATTGCTGCCAATCTGTTGGCTCGCCACCCAAACTAACCAAGCTGAAGAAACATACATTGGAAAAGCCAGAAACTGTTGAAAACGTTCCATCCACGCGCCTGGTTTGGGCAAGAAGCGTGCGACCGAAGGTATCACACTTAATAATAAATATGGCAGTGCTAGACCTAGACCTAACATCAGTAGCACACCTATCGCTACTAATGAGGTCTGAGTAAAAGCAAAACCAAGTGCTGGCCCCATAAAAGGAGCGGTGCATGGCGTTGCTACAATGACCGCTAATATTCCAGTAAAAAAGGAGCTGCTATACCCTCCCAGGTTAGCGAGGTTTTGACCCACTCCCATTAAACTAGTGCCAACCTTTAGGTAGCCCGAGAGACTTAAACCTAGAACGAACATCACAACCGCAATAAGGCTCACAAACATAGGTGATTGGAGTTGAAAACCCCAGCCTACTTGTTGTCCCGCGGCTTTAATGCTGAGCAGAATAAGCGCGAGCACCATAAAAGAAGCTAATACTCCAATCGTATACGCTAAGCCGTGTAAACGCGTGCTCGCAGTTGAGAGATTAGAATGACTCATGAGATTCAGCGCTTTCATAAATAAAACTGGAAACACGCACGGCATTAAGTTAAGAATCATGCCACCAATAAATGCGAATAATAAGGCGCTTGAAAGCGGCAGTGTTTCAGTCGTCGGTGCAGCATCAAGGAAAAGCGCACCAGGTTGTGATTCAATCTCATACGCACTGTGTTGGCCGTCCGCAGAGGTCAAAACCAAAACGCCACTAATGGTTTCTTTAAAGTTCAAGTCACCTTTTTGAGTGTTGAGTAAAACAAAGGTTTTGTCTTGTTTTATTTCTTGTTGTGCGGGTGCCTGAATGACGCCCCACTTGTATGGAAAATATTCAATAGACGGGGCGTTAACAAGTGCTCTATGGGGTGCAAATTCAAAGCGAATGTGTGAACTATTTTGGGTGTATTGATATCCGGATTTAACGTTTAGCCGTTGCGGGATTGTATTGCGTAGTTGCTCGAACTGGCTTTCATACTGCGCGTTTTTAACTGGGACTAACGCGGTCTGCAGCTCAAAGATTAAGCGAGCTTTTTCGGGAATGCATTCTTCTTCGCAAACTAGCCATGTTGCGTCTGCTTGCAGTTGGTAAGTTTGATTTAGCGGTAGGGAAGAATCTACTTTTAGTTCGATTAAGTGTAATGCGGTTCCGTGGTAGCCATAATTTGCGACAGGACCAACATATTGACGTTCAGGATAGGGCCATAAGATTTCACCTGCACGCACGCCTTCTGGCAAGGTCCATTTTATTTTAGTTGCTTCGCCAGAATCACCGGGGTTACGCCAATATGTATGCCAACCTTCGCGAATATCTAACTGCAGCGCAAGCCAGAGTGATTCTCCGGGTGTGGCTGATGCATATTCACCAATAATACTCGCCGTAACATTTTCGGTTTTGACGGGGTTCGCATAGGCCTTCATTGCGCCGAGCAAAAAAGTCAAGAATAGTACAGGCAGTACATTTTTTAGCTTGTATATTTTTAGCACAAAATTTTGAGCAGCTCGGTCGAGGTTTTTGAAAGTTGTGTGAAATAGAGTCTAACCTGCGTGGGTGGTGGCTCGGCCGCTTATCTTAACGCATTGTAAGAATAAATAAGCCTGATGATCATAAGGCTCTAAGTTGCTTATGATTGAAAGGTTAAGTGTTTGTTCTATTAAAATCTCAAATATGGGTCTAAGCGAGATTGCCGCCATTTTTTCAATCAGGCATCATGGCGTTGTTGGCGTGCCGATAAATCACACGCAATAATGAAATGACATAAGCTAATCTAAAAAGGCTGATTCCTTAAGCGCTACACTAATCTTTATAAATTAAGTATAGCCGTATCAAATTATATGAAAAATAGAAAGTTCACAATCGATGAACAAGATGTATTAGAGCAAATTATACAATTAAGGCGCGATGTAAGAGGTAACCATTTCACCGACCAAGAGATTAGTGAAGCGGTGCTCGAAAGAATACTTTGTGCTGGCGTTTGCGCTCCGTCAGTTGGTTACTCCCAACCTTGGGAGTTTGTTGTAATAAAAGAAAAGCAAACTAAGTCCAAAGTGGCAAGAATTTTTGCACAAGAAAATGAAAAAGCTAAATTAGAATTTGCGAGTAAAGAGTCGCTTTATACTCAACTTAAACTTGAAGGTATCTGTGAGTCGCCGGTAAACATTGCGGTTTTCTATAATCCATCAAGCGACCCTGTGCTGGGGCAAACGTCGATGCAAAAAATGGGTGAATATAGTGTTGTTTGCGCTGTGCAAAATATGTGGTTAATGGCACGAGCGTTAAATGTTGGTATTGGCTGGGTCAGCATATTAGATCCCGAAAAAGTTAAAGCAGTATTAAATGCGCCTCCTGCAAGTCAATTGATTGCCTATCTTTGCGTTGGCTATGTTGACGAGTTTTTGGATAAGCCCGAGCTTGAAATCGTTAAGTGGGCAGAACGAAAAGAGCAAAACGCTCTAGTACACAAAGAATGCTATAAAAACGCCTGAAGACAGAGTAATTTCAGTCATTTAGATGCCCTAGTAACTAACCTTAATTTTTGATTTATGACTTCGACCTTAAATATCGCCTTCGCTCA
This sequence comes from uncultured Gammaproteobacteria bacterium, assembly GCA_964434375.1. Taxonomy (GTDB): domain Bacteria; phylum Pseudomonadota; class Gammaproteobacteria; order Arenicellales; family Arenicellaceae; genus Arenicella. The sequence goes on from CAYSUU010000002.1 coordinate 174,414, forward strand.
AATTGCACCAGTTTGGTTAAATCAACAAGCAACCATTGAAAAAGTGATTAGTGCAATTGAGAGCGCTGCACTCAAAGACGCTCACTTAGTTGCATTTGGCGAGGGCTTACTGCCAGGTTATCCCTTTTGGTTGGAGCTTACCGGTGGTGCCGAATTTAACTCGCAAAAGCAAAAAGAAATTCATGCGCACTATATTCGCAATGCGGTATCGCTTGAAGACGGTGATCTGGACGCCATTTGCGCTTCTTGCAAACAGCACAATATTGCTTCTTATCTAGGTACCATCGAAAAGGCAAAAAATCGCGGTGGAAAAAGTCTTTATTGCTCAATGGTATATATAAGTGAGCAGGGTCTAATTGGCTCTGTGCATCGCAAACTTATGCCAACCTACGAAGAGCGCCTCACATGGTCACCGGGTGACGGTCATGGTTTACGCGTTCATTCATTGGGCGCATTTACCGTTGGTGGCCTAAACTGTTGGGAGAATTGGATGCCGCTGCCGCGCGCTGCCTTGTACGCGCAAGGTGAAGATTTACATGTGGCAATTTGGCCGGGCGGTGACCACAATACGCATGATATTACTCGTTTTATTGCGAAAGAATCACGTTCATATGTAATGTCTGTATCGGCTATTATGCGTCCACAGGATTTTCCTAAAGACACGCCACATCTGGACTCTATATTAGAAAACCCAAGAGACTTTTACGCAAATGGTGCCTCGTGCATCGCCGCACCCGATGGTACATGGTTAATTGAGCCGATTGTTGGCGAAGAGAGCATTCAAGTGGCTACCATTGATCATAATCGTGTATTAGAAGAGCGACATAATTTTGATCCATCTGGGCATTACTCACGTCCCGATGTTACAAAGTTAGTGGTTAATCGCGAGCGTCAGGCTGTGGTTGATTTTGAGGATTGAGAACAACTTACATTCCTTAAATGCTAAGGTCTTAAGAAATAGCCTGCGTTCGCAGGCTATTTCTACGCTCTATTTAGTTAAAAAGGTCATTCTGGTTTTTTTTCTTTTTCCTCCACCAACATTTCTATTTTTTCGAGATAGCGTACTTCCTCTGCATTGAGCGCTGCCTTTTCTTGTTCGGTCATTTGCGAGAGAAGTTTTGGTGCAACTTGGATCTGACCTGTAGCGGGATCGATATAGGTTTTAATTTCACTTTCGCCTTCTAATGCTAGTGCGCTGGTAGCGCTAAGCGCTAGCACTCCAGCAATCGTAGCTGAAAGTAGTTTTTTATTTAGGTCGGTAGGGTTTTTCATGATATGTCCTCATTGAATAATAAATTTAATAAGATGTTGAGACCGAGGCCATTGTGAAAATACAGCAGCACTCGTAGTGTCTATCTCAACGAGGCAAAGTCTATGAGGTGAAAAAAATGAAAACATTAAAGTTTAAGAGAAGGTAATCGCTTTTTGCGGATTGTAATCTAGACGATTTTTGTTACTTGATCGTAACTACGCTTGAATCGTCTGTTGGGACTTCGTTTTGCTAACTATTGATTTAGTAAAGGCAAATTGTAATATTCCAGTAACTTAATTCTAGTTAATCTGTTTTGCCGCGCCATACTAAATAAACGTCTGTTGATGGTGCGGTTAAAGCCTTCTCTGTTTCTATTCTATATCTTGTATCACTAAAATTTTTGTGTGTTCTTAGTGTTGCTCGTTTTTGAGTGAAGATACCTCGGTAAAAACGTAGCTAGTCGATCTATATGGGTTTTTATTTTTTCTTTTAATTTATGTCCAATCTTTTCACTCTTTGACAGTTCCTCACTAGATTTTGACTCTAATTACTTTATGATCCCGCGCTTGGTTGGTTGGCTTGATTAATGGTTTATTAATCCGGGTTGTATAAAAGAGTACACTAGAAGAGCTTTAGTGCTTTATCTAGTGAATGGGTAGGGTAAATTAGTATGTTTAGTAGGAAGAATTTCAGCGCTCTTTTGCGGCTGATGACGATCGCGCTTGGACTATCAACAGGAACTGTTTGGGCAAATACTTGGTTGGATCTTGATGAAAGTCAAGATTACACGGCGCGACACGAGGCATCATTTGTGCAGGCTGGGAATCGCTTTTATCTATTTGGAGGTCGTGAAAATCCACAAACTGTGGATACCTATGATTATGAGCACGATACATGGACACGCAGTGCGCCGTCGCCTGTGCCATTTAATCATTTTCAAGCAACTGAATATGAAGGTTTAATTTGGGTTATTGGGGCGTTTAAAGATAATGGTTTCCCGAATGAGCAACCTGAGGAAAATATCTATACTTACGATCCTGCAAATGATGTTTGGATACAAGGCCGTGAGATACCACAGGAGCGTCGCCGAGGTTCTGCCGGTTTAGTAAATTACCAAGGTAAGTTCTATGTGATCGGTGGCAACACCATAGGCCATAACGGTGGCTATGTTCCTTGGTTCGATGAATTTGACCCACAGACAGGTGAATGGACACCTCTTGCGGACGCACCAAACTCAAGAGATCACTTTCATGCGACGGTAGCGAACGATAAACTTTACGTAGCTGGTGGGCGTTTGTCTGGCGGCCCTGGTGGAACTTTTGCGCCGCTTATTGCCAGTGTGGATGTATATGATTTCGCTACACAGACTTGGACAACATTGCCAAGTAGCGGCAATCTTCCAACGCCAAGAGCCGGCACTAGTACGGTTACCTTTGAAGGTAACGTGGTTGTTATAGGCGGCGAAGGCAATGGCCAGGCCTTCGATACCGTTGAGCAATTAGATCCGTTCACCAATTTGTGGACCGAGATATCGCCACTTAATCATGCGCGTCATGGTACTCAGGCGATTGTGTCGGGCGAGGGCATTTTTACATTGGTTGGTTCGCCTAATCAGGGTGGTGGTCGTCAACGGAATATGGAGGCCTTTAATTCGAGCTTACCTGTAGGTGATGCTAATACTCCGGCTTCATTAGAGTTTCTAGTTCAAAATCTTGAAATTACTTCTTCTGAGCCAGTGGCGGTAGAGCTACAACATATCAGTGGAACTCAAGGAGCGCTTATTACTGATATTCAAATAGTTGGTAACAACGCGGATAGTTTCGGTTTGATAGAGCAAGCATCATTACCTAATTTGGTGTTACCTCAAAGTTCTAAGAACATCATGATAGCCACTACTGGTGATGCTATAAATGGTGATTTTGCTTCTTTGCTGGTAAGTTATGATGGAACTAATTCGCTTAGTATTCCTCTTCGATTCGAGTCTTCAATTGGTAGTGAGCCGCAAGCGGTTAACTTAGCTCTGGGTAAATCAGCTGCTCAAAGTAGCACTGGGTTTGGCGGCGTTGCAAGCCGTGCCGTGGATGGTGATACAAATGGCATTTATCGCGATGATTCAGTGACACATACGCAAAGCAACAGTACGCAAGCGTGGTGGGAAGTTGATCTAGGTTCACATTCAAGTATTGATAGCGTTCAAATCTATAATCGTACAGATTGCTGTACTGGTCGTTTATCAGATTTTTATGTGTTTGTGAGTGCTCAACCTTTTGCTAATAGAAGTTTGGCTGACCTTTTAGCTGATTCTTCAATCGCTAATAGCTTTCATGCTGGTCAACCTAATAACCCGCAAGCATTTAACTTTAGTGGTGCGTCTGGCCGCTATGTTCGTATTCAACTGCAAGGTAGTAATCCATTAAGTTTGGCTGAAGTGAAGGTCATGGGTAATGTGGCGCCGCTACCGCCAGTAACACCTGAAGAAAGTGCCGCTGCACCGGCCAATCAAGTTTGTTACTTTGATAGCGCCGATTATCAGGTTGATGGTGTTCTTGGGACTAATTTCCGTGCTTGCGCGCGTCGTCCGCGAGGCGTAACTAATTTTAATAACGCGAGAAATCATAATAATACAATTTCCGCGATTTCAGTTGGCTCAGGTGTACATACTATTATTTTTGATGGAACTAACGGTCAAGGCGCTTCGCTTTGTATCTCATCTGATACAGATTTGAATGATCTGGGTGCCCTGGATAATAGAGCCTCTTCGTTTTTGGTAGGTGTCGGTAACTGTCCGTAGAAATTAAGCCAGAGCCTCAGGTATTTGTGCCTGAGGCTTTGGTTCATTATTTTCTAAGAGTTTTATATATCCAGTGAGAGAGTCACGCTGACGTTAATCCGCCAGCTAGTACCCGCAAGAGCAGCAAAGGCGGTTATGCATTGCGATTTATATAGATGGAATTACCATTTTTTAAAACCAGCAATATTAGTTAAAAGATCGCTGAAGGTTTTCTGCGTTTGATCAAGTAAGTCTTGTGCATAAGGCTTGCGTGGCATTGCTCCCCAAACTGGCTGCGGCCACGCCGCATCGTTTTTAAAGCGTACAATATGATGAACGTGCAATTGCGAGACTATGTTTCCCAGTGTTCCAATATTAAATTTGTCTCCCTGAAAGTGTGTCATCATGAGTTCAGCAAGCGCTGATGACTCCAACTCCAATTGTTGGCGATCCTTACCTTTCAATTGAAAAATTTCCGTAACATCGGTGCGTTGAGGTACTAAGATAAGCCAAGGGTATTGCGCATCGTTCATAAGAAGCACGCGACATAAAGGTAGTGTGCCAAGAGGCAGAGTGTCGGACTCGAGTAGAGGGTGTAATTCAAACATTGATTATTAGATTTATGTTGCTCGGGATGGATTTACAGCTAATCAAATTAATTAGAGTTAAGCCCTAAGTATTTAGATACTCACTTGATCTTATAGTAAACTGATACACTCTTGTTCGAGGTGACTAGCTGTTTAAGATGGCTCTTCGCTTAAGCCACGTCAAGCCCTTATTGTTTTAGGAATACTTTTCAGTAGTGCGATTATGAAAATACGTCAATTTGGCGACCCTGTCCTGCGTCAAACATCAAACGCCGTAACTGATGAAGATTTTTCTTCTTCTCGGGTGCATGAGATTCTAAGTGAGATGCGTGATGTTCTAAATGGCATTCAAGCGATCTCGAGTGAAAACGGCAATGCTTTGTCTGCGCCTCAGCTCGGTTATTCATTGCGCATTATCTTACTCAGACTGAATCAGGAGTTTGTCGCTATGATTAATCCTGAATTTAGAACGCTTGATGAGGCTGTCTTTGCCTTTGAAGAAGAGTGTTTCAGTATGTATCAATTAAGAGCAACGCTTGAACGTTATCAAACCATAGAAGTAAAGTATTTGGACGAAAATAATAAACCTCAGTTATTAAAGCTGCTGGGTGATGATGCCGGACTACTACAACATGAGGTTGATCACCTTAACGGTATTTTATTTATCGATCGCCTTACTCAAGGGCAAGAAGTGCGTAGTATAGATTATGACTTGCGAGACCAGCCACAGCGCCTTGCGCAAGTTAAAAATATGTTGGATTACATGGTCACGAATTAGTTTCTATTAGTTTTCGCCAAGTTATCTGAAGTCAAAATTTTGACGCAGTTCGGTTTGCGAGCCGCATCTAACGACGGCCGTTGTCGGCGCCCACAAGACGCTTGAATCCGTTAAAGTATCCACGCTAATTGTATAGTCGCCTTTCGGTACGTCCTCAAAGCGGTACTTGAGATCATTGAATTCAGCCGAAGCGCTATAGGCATTTTGGCCGTCTAGCCCAAGTAGAACTACCCGATAAGATAATGATAAATTGGCCGATGGACCTGTGGCGCTGCCCAATACGGTGCATGTCGAGCTTTTGACTGACTTAACAGTTAGTCGCTTAGCACGTTTGGCATTGCTCGTTCCTGACTCGCTAGTCGCCAGTGCATACCATGTATGATTTCCGCTTTTCAGGGGACCAGTTTCAAAGGAGCAATTGTCTTTTGTGCAAGTGTGAACCTTTTTGTCATCTACAAAGAAGTCGATAGAGACTATTCCGTCTGGATGCGAGGCTCTTGCTGAGAAGTTAATTTTGTCGCTACCGCTGGGAGCGTTGGGTGATACTCGAGATGTGACCGATGGTATGGCTGGAGTATTGCCCTCGGAGCCAGCGTCATTCGATGTTTCACTATTATTGTCATTGATGTTCGATGATAAGCCCGCAACTAAGGTGCAATCCGCACTCCAGACACCTTGATACTCCTTAGAAAAACGCCCGCCTATATTAATTTTTTTAGTGCCAAGCGGGATTACTATACCAGCCATTGGTTCGTTGCTATTAGCATCCAATAGACGTGTTAGGTTGATTTCGTTTCCATTCCAGTTACCGTTGAGCTCGCTTTCGAATTCGATGTCATTTCGAACTATGCTTATCGTTCCTCGCAGTTTATTATTTTCGCGCTCAAGGGACATGACGCCCATGTCACCTTGTTGTAAATTCACCGCGCATTCCCACTGTTGATTCTGGGCATGCGCCGTGCTTGCGAAAATACACACTAATAGCCAAAAACTCAAAATTTTAGATATAGACTGGAACATGCAGGCGCTCTAAATGAATATTTATTCCCCAACAGTAGCTCAAGGTCAAAAATACGCAAGCCCTTATTACTTAGCGTTAAGAATAATTTGTGCAAATGTCGTAAAGATACTAAAGGTTGCTTATGCTTATACCTACAGCCAGCGAGAAGAGGTGGGTTCGTATGATATTCTACTGCCTTAGCCTGAGATCAACAGTGAGGTGTTTCGTTAAACGCCAGATCTTAGCTTATTGGCTAAAAATCTTGTAAAACAGACGCGTGTTAAATTTAGTTAAATAGTATCTACTTAAGCTATGTTAATAGAAGTAAAGCGAGACGGCGCATGGAGATGTCTGTGTAACGCACGGCAGGGTGATTGGGTAAAAAGCCTAAATGAAATCCCGGAATTACTAGCGTCATTGTCAAACCTTCCTGTGGCACTTAAAGATAATCATCGAAGTTTGGTGATGCTTGGTGAGATAGCAAACAAGAAACTCGTAGCAAAACAACCACGTGATAAAAATAAGCGCCTTTGGTCTAAAGTTCTTAGTTATCTTGAATTAAGTGAGGCAGCACAAACATTGTTAACCCTGGAGCGTTTTCACGAACTGGGTATACCATCCGTACAACCACTTTTTGTATTAGAGAAACGTGTCTTAGGTGCCGTGGTCGACTCATGGCTATGTTATGAATATCGTGAGGGTAAAGCATGTGAAGAGTCTCAGGTATCGAGAGTGATCGATATGCTTAAAAAAATGCATCTCGCAGGCTATCGTCATAATGACCCGAATTTAGGTAACTTTTTGATCGATGATAATGATCAACTGTTTGTGCTCGATTGCCGAGGACGCAAGCGCACCGGAAATTTTAGTGACGCTAATGATTTTTTCTTATTTAAAAAAATAAACAAATCGCTTAAAGATTTTAAAGTAAGCGATGTTAAACACTTGGACTCGACAAGCTTCGGTTATCGATTGGCTTTTGTTTATACTAAATTAAAATTGGCTCGATCTTTTGTAAAAGATCGAGTGAGAAAAAATCGCCCCAGAAATACCTAGTCAAAAAGACGTTTTGTATCGTGAAACACGTGCAGCTAAAACGTTGAGGGTTTGTTCTTTTAAGGAAAAAATAGTAAAAAAATGGCCGAGCACTGCTCAGCCATTTCTTATACTTATTTGACCACAATTAGGTCATGTGGAAAAAGCACAATTTGTTACCGTCTGGGTCATAAACATATGAACCGTAGAAAAAATCTAAACGTTGACCTGGTGCACCAGCATCTGTCGCTCCTAATTCAATGGCTTTATTGTAAAGTGCTTGCGCGCCTTCGGGAGAGCCGCCAGGAATTGCAACCATTTGCCCATTGCCACAGCTTTGAACGCCTTCATCAGCAGGAGTACACACAGCTAACATCGCGCCACCAGCTTCTGTTCCATAGAACTTAATACGATCTAGTTCCATCAATCTTTTGCCGCCAATTGTACCTAATAGCTCATCGTAGAATGCCACTGCTTTGTCTAAATCTTTAGAACCGATAGTTGTATATCCAATCATTTTAATTTCCTGTTTTGAAGTTATTTTATAAAAAAGATACTCGAGCCAACAATGCGACTTGAGGCGCTTGTGCTTCCTAGAGTTTGGCAATAGTATCTACCTACCAATAGATAGTCAATTCTTTTTTGTATTTCTTTGTCTTGAATATCTAGGTATAAATGGTGTTGATTGAGTGGTTGATGTTGCCTTGACTAAAACCTGCGGTTCGAGTTCCTAGTCAAGCCGACACCCTTCGTACATTTTTTTAATTGTTTACGTTAATCTGGTAAAAACTATGGTCACTGTATTTCATTCAGGCGAACTCGCGCTGCAAACTCAGTCGCGAGTTGATCAACGTGCGCACAAAATGGGTAACGCCTTGATTCGAGATCACATTATCGATCAACATAAAGAGTTCTTTGAAAACTTACCTTATGTCTTTCTTGCATTACATGATAAACAAGGGCGCCCTTGGCTGAGCGTAATGCAGGGTGTACCTGGTTTTATTACTTCACCAGAACCGAAAATTCTTAAGTTAAAAGGTGAAGTTATAGCCCGCCATGACTTAGGTTTAGATATTGGAGCAAATAAGTCAGTTGGAGTTGTCGGGCTTGATCTGAGCACCCGTCGTAGGAATCGTCTCAACGGCAAATTTGATGGTGGGCACGCGGCCTCCATATCGATTAATGTTGAACACAGTTTTGGAAACTGCCCAAAGTATATTCAACAGCGTTATCTAGATACTAATGAAGACGCGCCGCAAAGTGATCATTCGAGTCCAAACTTGAAACACCGTTTTGCCAAGTTTAGCCAAGCGGACATTGAGCTGGTTGAAGAGTCAGACACGTTATTTATTGCCAGTTCTAAAGAAATAGGTGGTGATTTAGATGCAAGTCATCGTGGTGGAAAACCGGGCTTCGTTCGCGTTGTTAATGATAAGCAGTTGTGGTTTAAGGATTATCCCGGTAATAATTTTTTCCAAACCTTTGGTAATATTCATAGGCATCCAAATATTGGCTTAACCTTTATAGATTTTAATAACGGTGATCTGCTGTTGCTGTGCGGAAAAGCGCGTTTAGTTAAGGGAGAGTTTGTTGAGAGCAGCACCAAAAATGACCAAAATCCGTTTCTAGAACGCCGGTTACATTTCACTTTAACGCAGGGTTTACGGGTTAAAGCGGCGATTAAAGGCCGTTGGTCATCCGCCGAAATGTCTCCTTTTTTGGGTGATGACTTGAACTAAGTGAGCGACAGCTCGCGCCGTTAACTTGGTCTATCAATCTCTTTAAGAATGATTTGGGTCGATAAATCGAATAGGTTTAAATCTTTCTTTGATGTACAAATCAGCATGGCTCCCTCTAATAAAGAGAGCGTTTGCAAAGCTTTGTTGGCAGTTTCTGATGCTGAATAACCAATTTGTTGATAGGCGCGTTTTAGCCAATCGATATTTCTGTCAAAGAAGTGATTAAGCTCGGCCACAATGCTTTCAGGTAACATGTTAGCTTCAGTGCCGAGGATTCCGCATAAACACATACCTTTGTCGCTAATAATGGCATTTCGAAATGCTGAGATATAAAAAACCACTGGGTTTTTGCCGTTTGTCATTAAGTCTTCAGGACTACCCAGTGATGTCATGAAATTTTCTGTATACCTTTTGGTAGTGGCCGCGCCAAGCTTTTCTTTTGTTTCAAAGTGATAGTGAACAGACGAACTTTTAATGCCAATAGCGTCGGCTATGTTTCGAAAACTAAAACCGTTATAGCCACCTTGGCGGATCATATCTTCGGTGGTGTTTAATATAAATTGCTCTGTATCTGACATATTTTTGTACCCATGTTAATGAGCGCCTAACTCTATCTCTGGTTTTCTTATCTCTGGACTTACTAAACCGAAACCATGATCTATAAATTATTTCAAAGCAGGCCAGCTTCTCTAAAGCTTATTTTTCGTTGACGGTTTTATCTCGTTACTGATAGAAAACTATCTATCGACAGGCAGATCATCCTAACATTTATTCATACCCATTTAAACTAGAGTATAAAAAAACAAATAAAAAACAACAGCTTAAAGTCTATTTTAGATTTTTCCCCCGCAGGCACTATTGATGGTTTTAAAAGAAAAAATGTCAATTGACATTCCTGTCTTTATTCAATAATCTACCTATCACTAGATAGTTTATTGTTTATAGTGAAATAAATCAACAAGGTCAGGCGTGATTTAGACATGCACTAGCAATAAGTAATATCAAATAGAAAAATTGACCAAACTAAAATAAAGACTAGCAATGATAAAATTATTTACAGCGGACACACCAAATGGTCATAAAATATCAATCATGCTTGAAGAGGCAGGTATTGCGTATGAATACCAAGCGATCGATTTAGGCGCTTTAGAGCAAAAGCAAGACTGGTTTTTAGGTATCAATTCCAATGGTCGCATTCCGGCAATTGTCGACCAAGCTAATGATGATTACGTGGTGTTTGAATCGGGCGCGATACTATTGTATTTAGCGGATCTGTCGGGGAAATTTATACCTACTGAACCTAAAGCTCGATTCGACGTTTTACAGTGGTTAATGTTTCAAGTTGGCGGTATTGGGCCAATGCAGGGGCAAGCTCATGTCTTCAATCGTTACGCTCCAGAGAAAATTCCATTTGCGATTGAGCGATATCAGAAAGAGACCCGACGATTGTACGAAGTGTACGACGCTCGCTTGCAAGATTTACGATTCATATGCGGCGAAATAAGTATTGTCGATTTTGCAACATTCCCATGGATACGGTGGCATGAGTGGGCCGATGTGAGAGTCGACGATTTACCAAATCTACAGCGTTGGCTCGCAACTATGGAAGCACGCCCGATGGTTAAAAAAGGTCTTGCCGTGCCACTTAAAGATCCTGAACGTGCATTGCGTGACAAGCAAAATGCAGGTAAAGGTATGCTGGTATAAAGCTTCGCACAGGGTGATATCTATGTATCCGTTTAAACATGTAATTGAAAGTGAGGAAGAATTTCGAGAAGTAATGGGTCACCCAGGTCCAAGGGTGTTGGCTAAATCGACTGATTACATAGACAGTCATAGCAGAGCGTTTATTGAGAAATCGCCTTTTCTATTATTGTCGTCGACTAGCAGAGATGGCCACGGTACGATATCGCCTAAAGGCGATCCAAACGGTTTTGTTCAGGTGCTCGATGAGCGTACTTTATTGATCCCCGAACGCCCCGGAAACAAGCGTGCCGAAACGTTTCAAAATGTGCTAGATAATCCAAATGTCGGTTTGATTTTTATGGTTCCAGGAAAAGGCGAAACGCTCAGAATCTCGGGTCAAGCTCGAATTGTACGAGACCAAGATCTTCGTCATCGTTTTGCGATCAAAGGTAAGGAACCTTTATTTCTAATTGCTATTGAAGTTACCGAGCTCTATTTTCATTGTGCCAAGGCCATCACACGTTCTAAATTGTGGGAAGCTGAGCATTGGCCGGATATTTCTAAGCTTGCTAGCTTGGGGCAAATCATGGTCGACCACGGTAAGCTTTTAGATAGTAAAGAAAAAATGCAAAAAATTATCGAAACCGATGCACGTGATCGGCTTTATTAGAAGCCAAGTTTCATAAACCAAAATATTTACTTAATGGTTGCGCTTTGGATTAGCTTTATAGCTTACTTGTTATTAGATTCTTGAATGCGTTTAACTTCTTCGTCTACGCGGTTAAGGTGATGTTGTTTAATCCAGACCTTCGTTCCGTCGCTTCCTGCTTTAGCTTTAAAAGCACTGCCAACAGGCAATCTTAACCAACTATGTTTCTTTAATGTATCGCCCGATTCGGTAAAAGAGCCTTCGAGTACGAATATTTCTATTCCTTGGTTTGCTGTCAGAGAAACCTCTGCTTGCGATTGCCAATCTTGAATGCTCACTTCCTCAGAATCATCGAAGTATAATGGTGTGACTGAAACACCATCGAGCTTGCGGTGCGGCGTAGGTTTCATAAAATTCGCATTCAGTCTAACGTGAGTAGGATCTTGGGAACGAAACTGCCACAACTTTACTAAAATAATGCAACCCGACTTAGAACTCGGTGTGTGACTTGATTTTGGAGGGTTGCGAATATAGGAGCCGCGTGGGAAATCGCCATGCTCATCTTGAAACACGCCTTCAAGAACTATAAATTCTTCGCCACCCGTATGTACATGAGGCGAAAAGTGGCTTCCCTTAGCATAGCGGACAACACTTGTTGCACGCGCGATTTCGCTACCAACACGATCTAAGGGGCGGCGCGATACTCCAGCCATTGGCGAGTCAATCCATTCCATATCGGCGCTATGCACGACAACACGTTGGTTAAACTCGGCATTAATTTTCATCTTATATTCAATTGGTGTTTGTTTGCCGTACTAAACTATCACAACAGCACGTTTTGATCTGAGGTGATATTTTAAAGTTTCTCAATCTTTTCTGCACGCGGGGCTAAGCTATATTGTTCAAATAAGCTTATCTGTAGTAGGCTTAGAGTCTAATGAACTCCACACTAGCTTAAGCCAAAGTAAACCAAATTGGTAAATCGAACTAGGGCTAGCCATGACCTTTTTCTCATGTTAACCAAGGGCATGATGTATAAATTCTATTGTTCGCTAAAGAATAATTACATCAACTTGGGACTAACTGACCCTTCATACCAATTAGCTATTACAATTTTGAGTACCATTTTATGCCGTCTATAAGTAAATCAATTCATGAGCGCCTAAAAACTTTGAGCGAAGGTGATCAAAGTATCGGTATTCGAAAGCGTTTTGAAGAGGATTCCAAGCGCGCCATTAGTTTTTCTTATGACGCGGCGGATGTTTTTCTGGATTTGAGTAAGACTCATATAAGTCATGAGTTGATCAGCATCTATGAAGACTTCGCCAATGAAATTGATTTTGCCGCGTCTCGGTTTGGTTTGTTATCAGGTGCAAAAATAAACACCAGTGAAGAGCGCTCAGTTTTACATACCTTGCTTCGCAATCCGGAGAACCAAGGTATCGAGATGCATGCCGACGACTTAGTGATACAAGCTTTTGAAGCCCAATCACAGTTAGAAGAGCGCTACCGAGCTTTACAAGATCGCATTGCTGCCCGTGAGATACCATTAAAGCATATTATCCACGTTGGTATTGGGGGGTCATCACTAGGGCCGAAGTTAGTGTTTGAGGCGTTAAAACCCTTACAAACCGAAGTGAACATTCACTTTGTCGGTAACATAGATGCACATGAATTGCTTAGTGTTTTGAGCCAGTGCGATCCAAAGGCTACTATGGTGGTTGGCGTTTCTAAAACCTTTACTACAGCCGAAACACTTAAAAACTTGGATTCAATTAACGCTTGGTTAACTGACTCTGGTGTAGCAAGTTCATTACAAAATTTTATTGCCGTTACCGCGAATCCTGAGCAGGCTGTCGGCTATGGCATCGATGAGTCTAACATCGTTGGTTTTCCTGATTGGGTGGGCGGACGTTATTCAGTTTGGTCTTCGGTTACCTTGTCTGTGGTATTAGTGATTGGTATGCCCGCTTTTAAAGAATTTTTGCAAGGTGCAGCCTTGATGGATGAACACTTCTATCAAATGCCGGAAACTGAAAATGTACCTTTTTTGGCTGCGGCCTTAGATCACTATTACGTTAACTATATGGCAGCTGGTTCAAGAGCTGTTTTCGCCTACGATTATCGTTTGCGCTCGTTGGTGGATTATTTACAACAACTTGAAACCGAGAGCAATGGTAAAGATCGGCAACGCAATGGTGAAGCGGTTGATCAGCTTACCGCTCCAGTGATATGGGGTGGCGTTGGAACAGATGTACAACATTCGGTATTTCAGATGCTTCATCAAGGTACTTCTTTAATTCCGTCTGAATTCGTTTTGTTAAAACATGCGGATCACTCGCTCGATGATCATCATCGTGAACTGCTTGCGAATGGTCTGGCGCAAACGGCGGCTTTACTGGCGGGTCAGGATAAAGACACTGTAACAAAGATATACGCTGACCAGCCTTTGAATGATGCTGCGCTTACTGCTAAGCAATTTTCCGGTAATCGGCCATGTACAACGATTTTACTAGATCGTTTAACGCCTTTCGTATTAGGTCAGCTTCTTGCCTTTTATGAGCATAGAACGTTTTGCTTTGGCGTTATGACTAATATTAATTCTTACGATCAAATGGGAGTCGAGTTAGGTAAGCGTCTCGCTAAGACGATTAAACCGATGCTTGAAAATCCTGATTCTGAAGGTGCAAAAAAACGGGCACAAGAGCTGGACTCTTCTACCCGTTATTTACTAAATAAAGTTTTATCCCGCTAAACGACTTACATGCTTAGCCGATGATGAGGTTTAAGTTAGCTTAAAGTTTACCTTTGACGAAACATTTTTGCTCTCTACGGGTAAGCCGGTTGATTCATTGCGAGCCGGAGAAAAGCGCCATTTCTTAACAGATCGAATAGCAGCCTTATCAAATACGCTGCTTGGTTCAGCTTCTATGATTTCAATATTAATTGGTTCCCCTTTGATGTCGATGTCAAAACGAACTCTCACCCATCCTTCAATATTTTTTGTGCGTGCACGTGAGGGATAAGTAGCTGCGGCGCGACTGATAATCTTAGCTGGAATTATCTTTGCTGGTTCCTCAATTAAAGCAAGTTCTTCTGGCTCAGGCACTTCTTCATCGGCCTGTTCTGCTTGTTCTGCTTGTTCTGCTTGTTCTGCTTGTTCTTTTTCAGCGGCTAAGGCGGCGTTGCGTTCTTCTAGTTTGCTCGTTAACTCGTTTATGCCTGGACGGTCTACATTTAATCGTTTAACTAAGGCTGAGAGCTTGGTTGTCGCTTCTATATTATCTTCTTCTAAGCTTTGATTTGCCAAGGCAAGTAAGTTTGCGCTTAAGGCTTTCACTCTTGGGTCTGAGTTGGTTTTACTAATTTTCTTGTTTTTAAGAGCGTCTGATATAAGCTGATAGGCATTGTTTTTTTGAGGTGGAACGATATTGCCATCTGTTATGGCTTGGTCTATGCGTACGATTAATGCCTGTTCGGCTTTAAGAGCGGCTGCCGCAGATTTCCCTCCTGCCACTTGGTCGCCCAATTTTTCGAGTACTAACGTGGTCGCAGCGATTTCCTCAGGAGTGCCATCGGTGCGAACTTTTTCTACATGGTTTTTTACTGCCTTATTAAGGTCGCGAATCAGTAGATCATTATTAGCGTTGAGTGGTTCGATTTGTCTTAATAAATTTACCACATTCAAGGCTTCGTCAAATTTTCCTATATTGATAGCCTCTTGATAACGAGTACGAAGTGCTTCCGCTACTTGTTTTCGGCCTTCGTAAGCGGTTGTGTCATAAGGGTCGATTTCGAGCACTTGATCAAAGTACTCAAGTGCGTTATCGCCTTTAGGTAATACATAGCGGCCATCAAATAGAGCATTAGCGCCCGACTGATTTAGTTCATTTGTGCGAGTAACGGTCTCACTCGTATCTTCAACTAAAATATCTTCAGCGATGATGCTTGGGCGTTCTACAACGTTGCTATTGCGCTCATCTGAGTTGCCACCAGAAAACAGAAATACGCCAACGACGGCGAGTAGCACGGCCGCAATTCCAATGTAAATCGCCGGACTGGTTTTGCGATCTGCGGCCAATGAATCGATTGTTGTTTTATTTTCAGGTGAGCCGATAGAGATAATATCTTCACCAGCATCACGCTTTTCCTGCAACTCTTGATGGAGTTTATAGGCTGACTTAAAAGCTAGCATTACTTGGTTTGCGTTTATTGGCTTGTTAAACGCTCGATACACCAGGGGTTGAACGCTGGATTTTAAAATCTCGGCTAGCATGTCTTTTTGACCGACAAGTGTTAGCACTTGTGTGGGGTCCGCTTGCTTTAATTTTATAGCTTCGTCAATGGCTTTATTGGTATCTCCAGCGGCGTTATCTACATCGTAAATAATGATGCCGTTAGAGCTTAAAATATCGGTGTTACTAAGAACTTCAGCGGTACTCTCACGCGCTATAATTTTCTGACCATCTACTTGATTGCTGATGATGGTTTCAACCACGTTCTGATCGGCTGAAATAACCAATGCCGATACGTTTTTGTTTTCTGAAGACATTTATTTAGACCTGTTGGTATTCATTTTGCCGAAAAAAGTTATGTTTATTTCTCGACACCCCTACTTCTTTGAAGTTCAATATAGCATTTCAGCAGACTAATGCTAGTCGTCATGTGCCCTTAATCACGCTCTTTTGAACTAGCTTTGCGCTTGCTATGTTGCTTATTTTGCGGCGCTTGAAGCTTTCGCAATGTTAAGCTTTCTCTGATACCGGCTCTGAACGATATCGCTTATTATCAACACGAATAATACAAAGTAAAACGTTGTTTTTGTCATTTGTACAATTTCATTGCCGAATAGTTTCATGTGCGCAAGGTGGCCACCTTCTGAAAGTAGCATTACCCCGACTAAGAACAGGATAAATAAACCGAGTACTTCGTACATGCGGTTTTTCTTTAGAAAGTCCGAGACTGTGTCCGCTAATACAATCATTAGTATCCCGCCAATAATAATTGCGGTAGCCATGATTGGAAGAACTTTAGTAATAGCCATAGCGCTTAATATTGAATCAAATGAAAATACCACGTTCATTGCGACAATCCAGAAAATGATAAAGCCGACTGATTTCGATGGCCGTTCTTCATTGTGAGCATCGTCTAGGCTCATCATGTGTAGGATTTCTTTCATGGCGGTGTAAAGGATGAACACTCCTCCAAACAACACAATTACTGCATGCAGTGTAAAAGTTCCTTCGATGACGCCTGTCCAATTAATTGAAAATAGGTTTTCTTTAAAGGCATCAATCATTTTCACTAGTAAGAACAGTAAGCCGATTCTGAATGCAACCGCCAACGCAATACCCCAAAATCGTACAGACTTTTGTTTTTCTAGGGGCGCGCGTTGGCTTTCCAAGGAAATATATAAAAGATTGTCAAAGCCTAGAACGGCTTGCAGCATAACGAGTAGTAAAAGGTCTACAAAATTAGCTAGGGTAAATAGTTCAGTCATGATGTTTCTATCGCTACTTTGAGTGTTTAGATTATATGATTAAGTGCTATTTAATCACTTCATCAACTTCCACGCCAATTCTTGTCCAGCAAAAAAAGGAATAATGGATTGTTGTCCATCAAGTTCGATTTGTTCAGGAAGAGTCCATGGTTCTTTGTGAAGTGTAACTTTTTCTTGGTTGCGCGCTAAACCATAAAAATCTGGCCCGTAAAACGAGGCAAAACCTTCAAGCTTATCGAGCGCGTCTAGTTCATCAAACACTTGTGTATACAGTTCTAAAGCCCCCCAAGCACTGTAGCAACCGGCACAGCCGCAGGCCGTTTCTTTTGCTTGCTTTGAATGAGGTGCCGAGTCAGAGCCGAGAAAAAATTTTGGCGAGCCCGATGCCACCGTTTCACGTAAGCGCTGTTGATGAGTGTTTCGTTTTAACACCGGTAGGCAATAATTGTGAGGATGAATTCCACCAACTAATAAATCATTGCGATTGAGCAAAAGGTGTTGTGGGGTAATGGTCGCTGCGAGTGTGTCATGAGCTTGTAAAACGAAATCAACCGCATCCGACGTTGTAATATGCTCAAACACAATTTTCAATTTTTCAAAACGTTGATGAATACGTTCTAGGTGTTGATCGATGAATGCTTTTTCTCGATCAAAAATATCTATGTTATCACTCGTTACTTCCCCGTGAATGAGTAACAACATGCCAACTTCGCTCATTGTTTCGAAGATCGGGTCTAGTGCATCTATCGCTTTGACCGCGGCGGTAGAGTTAGTGGTGGCTCCGGCGGGATAGAGTTTCGCAGCAACAACCCCGGCATTTTTGGCGGCGATAATGTCTTCGCGACTGGTTTGGTTGCTTAAAAATAGGGTCATTAGCGGTTCAAAAGAGGCTCCCTCAGGTACAGCCGCTAAAATTCGTTGTCGATAATCCAGTGCCGCTTGCGCCGTTTTTATGGGCGGTGCTAGGTTTGGCATGACAATGGCGCGTTTGAAACAGCGTGCCGTCGCGGCAACCGTTTCTTTAAGCATGTCACCGTCTCTAAGGTGTAAATGCCAGTCGTCCGGGGCGGTTATGGTTATTTCTTTCATTGTGATTCAATCAATACAGTAATAATGGTTTCGTTTTTCAACCGTTTAGATACAATATGACGCTTGCCAATAGATTTTACTTTCCCAACTGGTGCGCTTGCTGAGGCAAGAATATCGCCAGCTATGCAACATGTCGATAAAAATTACATTTCCTGATGGTGCCGTTAAAGAATTCCCCCAAAGCATCACTGGTACAGAGATCGCGGATGGGATCAGTAGTGGACTGCGCCGAAACTCTGTAGCCATTGAAGTGAACGGCGAGCTATGGGATTTGAGTCGTGCCATAGACACTGACGCAACTATTGCAATTGTTACCCGTGACACAGAGCAAGGTCTTGAGGTTCTACGCCATGATGCTGCGCATGTAATGGCAGAAGCAGTACAGGAATTATATCCAGAGACGCAAGTTACTATCGGCCCTTCGATCGAAAATGGTTTCTATTATGATTTCGCGCGCGAAGAAGCATTTACCCCAGATGATCTAGAAAAAATTGAATTACGGATGCGCGAAATTGTTAAGCGCAACGAAACCATTGAACGTGAAGTTTGGGATCGAGACGATGCCATTGCTCATTTCAAAAATATTGGTGAGCACTATAAAGCTGAAATTATTTCCGATTTACCCGCTGATCAAGTCATCACGATGTATCGTCAGGGTCAGTTTATGGATCTGTGTCGCGGCCCACATTTGCCGTCGACTGGGGTATTGCGAGATGGCTTTAAATTGACCAAGCTTGCGGGTGCATATTGGCGTGGCGATGCGAACAATGCTCAGCTACAACGTATTTACGGCACCGCTTGGTCCGACAAAAAACAGTTAAAGGCGTATTTACGTCGACTTGAAGAGGCCGAAAAGCGCGATCATCGGCGTATTGGCAAACAGCAGGATTTGTTTCATTTGCAAGACGAAGCGCCGGGTTCGGTGTTTTGGCATCCGAAGGGTTGGACGATCTATCAAGCCGTGCAAAATTATATGGCTAAAAAACAATATGATCGCGGCTATCTAGAGATAAAAACGCCGCAATTAGTTGACTTTAGTTTGTGGGAAAGGTCTGGCCATGCAGATAAGTTTGGTGACGATATGTTTTCGCTTATCAGTGATGAGCGTCAATACGCGATTAAGCCAATGAACTGCCCATGCCATGTTCAGGTTTTTAATCAAGGTTTAAAAAGTTATCGTGATTTACCAATGCGTTTGGCGGAGTTCGGCTCGTGTCATAGAAACGAAATGTCTGGTTCGCTTCACGGTATTATGCGAGTGCGCAGTTTCGTGCAAGACGACGGACATATTTTTTGTAGCGAAGAACAAATTCAGTCGGAAGTTAGTGACTTCATTGATTTCTTACATGAGGTGTATCAAGACTTTGGTTTCGACGAAATCATTTACAAATTATCCACTCGCCCAGAAAAAAGAGTAGGCAGTGACGAAGTATGGGATAGGTCTGAAAAAGCACTTGCTGAAGCGCTAGATAGTAAAGGCTTAGATTGGGATTTACAGCCTGGAGAAGGCGCTTTCTATGGGCCTAAGATAGAGTTTTCTTTAAAAGATTGTATCGGCCGAGTGTGGCAATGCGGTACTATGCAGATGGATTTCTCAATGCCTGAGCGATTAGGTGCTGAATACGTTGCAGAAGACGGAAGTAAGAAAGTGCCCGTGATGTTGCATCGAGCGATTCTTGGTTCGATAGAACGTTTTCTCGGTATTTTGATCGAACAACACGCAGGTGCTTTTCCTGCATGGCTAGCGCCACAGCAAGTTGTGGTCGCAACTATCGTAACAGATGCTAATGATTATGCTCAAGAAGTAGTTAACGCACTAAGAAGTGCCGGTTTGCGCGCCGAAGCCGATCTGCGTAACGAGAAAATAGGCTATAAAGTACGTGAGCATAGTCTACAAAAAATCCCAGCGATTCTTTGTATTGGTAAGCGAGAAGCTGACGAAGGTACAGTGGCAGTGAGGCGCTTTGGTAGTAAGGCTCAGACAGTGATGCCACTGGAGCAATTTATCGAGCACTTTAGTGATGAAGTGGAACAAAAGCAGGTGTTTGAGGCAATCAACTCAAATACTTGATTCATTAATTGATAACACCATCTATACTAGATGTTTAATTGGAGACATTAATCATGAAATCATATCTCAAAAAAACGCTGAATAAGAGCGCAAGTGTTGTTGCAATATTACTTGTTTTAGCAGCGTGTAACCAGTCTGGCGTAAGCCAAGACGCACATGCTCAGAGTAGTACAGACCTTGATTTAGAAAACGAAAAGAACCGACTTGGATATACTATCGGTGTTCAAATTGCCGCAGGCATGCGATCACAAAATTTACAAGAAGATATCTCTGTTGAAGGCTTAACCGCAGGTTTTCAAGATGTACTTAGCGGAAAAGAACCGCGTTTGACTGAAGA
This sequence comes from uncultured Gammaproteobacteria bacterium, assembly GCA_964434375.1. Lineage (GTDB taxonomy): Bacteria > Pseudomonadota > Gammaproteobacteria > Arenicellales > Arenicellaceae > Arenicella. Next base: position 194,907 of record CAYSUU010000002.1, read on the forward strand.
GCAAATGCAGCAAGTTCAAATCGCTTACCAACAACAACAACAAGCTAAAGTAGCCGCAGTTGCTGATAAAAATCAAACTGATGGTGATGCATTCCTAGCTAAAAATGCTAAGGCAGATGGGGTTAAGGTTACTGACTCTGGTTTGCAGTATGAAGTATTGCGCGACGGCAAAGGTAAATCACCGTTAGCTACTGATACTGTTAAGGTTCATTATCAAGGCACGCTCACAGACGGAACCAAATTTGATAGTTCCTATGACCGTGGTGCGCCGGCTGATTTTCCAGTAAGTGGTGTCATTCCAGGTTTTGCTGAAGGTTTACAGTTAATGCAAGAAGGTGCCAAATACCGCTTTACTATTCCTGCCGCTATTGCTTATGGCGCTGATGGCCCGCCAAGTATTGGTCCAAATCAAGTATTAGTGTTTGAAGTTGAAATGATTGAAGTAGTCAGTCAGTCTGGCGCTAAAAAAGAAGGTTAAGTCGTGAATGATTCGTTAGCGCTGTATTACAGTAAATATTGTTTTTTTTGCCAGAAGGTCATGATGTTTTTGCGTGGCAAGACTATTAATTTAGATTTGCGTAGCACGTCTGATCGTGAGCATTCAAAGGCTTTAATGCAAGGTGGTGGTAAAACACAGGTGCCTTGTTTGAGAATTCAGAATCAAGCGGGCGAAGTTGAATGGATGTATGAATCTGACGACATTATTGCTTATCTTAAACGGCAAGTGAACGCGGCTTAATTATTGTTTTAAACTCGACGCCAGACCTTTAACTTCTTATTGAAGGTCTGGTTCGAGTCCTTATTTTTACTGGTCGCTTAAGTCTTTACAAGCTATCGGGATTTAGCTTTCAAGCGCTGCAAAAATTGAATCGCGAATTGATTCAACCGATCCAACGCCCTGGATGCTCACATAAGTTGGAGCATTTTCATCGCCGCTTTGCGCGAACTTTTGATAGTAGCCAATCAACGGTTCAGTTTGTTGGTGATAAACTTCAAGCCGGGTTTTTACCGTATCTTCTTTATCATCGTCGCGTTGCACCAGTGGTTCGCCACTAATATCGTCAATCCCTTCTTGTTTAGGTGGGTTATATACTACGTGGTAGGTTCTTCCCGATGCTAAATGGGCGCGGCGTCCACTCATGCGTTTAATGATTTCGCTGTCAGCTACGTTTATTTCAATCACATAGTCAATATTGATGCCAAACTCACGCATCGTATCGGCTTGAGGGACTGTTCTAGGAAAGCCATCTAATAAATAACCATTCTCGCAATCTTTTTCACTCACTCTATCGCGCACTAAGCCGCTAATAATCTCGTCCGGAACTAGCTTTCCTGCGTCCATGATTTTTTTGGCTTCCAACCCTAAAGGTGTTCCAGCCTTGACCGCCGCACGTAGCATGTCTCCCGTTGAAATTTGAGCAATGCCGAATTTTTCAGCAATAAAACTAGCTTGAGTACCTTTACCAGCACCTGGTCCGCCAAGAAGAATGAGTTTCATGATGTTATTTTCGATAAAAGTTCACGCAGCTAAAAAAGCTGCCTGAGAAAACGGCCGTGTAATCTAGCATAATTATTAATTAATTCCTAAGACAGATTGTTTTGCTGCTTGCTATTGCCGTGGTTTTTCATGTTCAATTTTTGTTACACTGAAGCTCCCACATTAAAAGTGAATTCAATAGAGATTAGGTTTAAAACGTGACTACTGCTTCCTTTGATCAACCATTTAGTCAGTATCCTATCGACGCTCTACAGGATTCTGATCGTTTAGATACCATTAGCTCTAGTGAAGCGACCACTTTAGACGAATTGTTTCGTGAGAGAGTTCGTCGCAGTAGCGACCAGCTAGCCTATACACAGTTTGATGAAGCTAAACAAAGTTGGACAGGCTATAGTTGGGCGGACGTAGCTGCTCAAGTTGCGCGTTATCAAGTGGCGATGACTCAAGCTGGCTTGAACAAGGGCGATCGTGTTGCGATCGGCTTAGACAATAGCGTTGAATGGATTGTGTTTGATCAAGCAGCGCTTCGTTTGGGTCTTGTTGTTGTGCCTTTATATGTGTCCGATCGTGCGGACAATATGGCTTATGTCATTCAAAATTCCGGCGCAAAACTACTCTTTGTTCAAAGCTCGCAGGTTTGGTTGGATATTAGTGCTGCCGATGAAGATACAGCTTGTGTCGAACATGTCATTATTTTATCGGGTGATGCACAAGCAGAGTGTCAGTTAGTAGATCATTGGTTACCGGAATTTGGCGAGCACATGGAGCGTGGCATGGCTGAGCCTGACGATCTTGCTTCGATCGTTTATACCTCTGGCACCACTGGCCGACCCAAAGGCGTGATGTTGTCGCATAAAAATATGCTCAGTAATGCCTACACCGGTATGCGCAGTGTGGCTCTCACACCTCAAGATCGCCTACTTTCGTTTTTACCGCTTTCACACACATTAGAGCGCACCGTTGGCTATTACGCATCCTTGATGAGTGGTTGCCAAGTTGTGTTTAATCGATCGATAAAGCAGTTGTCTGATGATTTAGTCATCGTAAAGCCTACTGTGATTATTTCAGTGCCTAGAATCTTTGAGCGAGTGCACAATGCGATTCATACGGCGTTGACTGAACAAAGTAGTCTAAAGCGTTATTTATTTAAGCTCACAATAGAAAGTGGCTGGCAGCGGTTTTTACAGCAGCAGAGTGACGCTTCATGGAAACCGCTGAGTCTTTTGGCGCCCGTTCTTCAGAAGTTGATCGGCAACAAAGTATTAGAGCAGCTTGGTGGACAATTGCGTTTTGCTATCGTTGGTGGCGCCCCGCTAAGTCTAGATGTCGCGAAAACCTTTATTGGTCTTGGTTTACCGTTGTTGCAAGGTTATGGTCTTACTGAAACAAGTCCTATCGTTAGTGTTAACACACTGGAGCGTAACCGGCCTGACTCTATTGGTATGTTATTGCGCGGCGCGTCAGTTGTTCTGAGTGAGAATGATGAGCTGCTAGTACGTTCCGATTCTGTTATGCAAGGCTATTGGGCTAACGAAGAAGCGACTCAAGAAACAATTGTGATCAATGATGGTGATCGATGGTTGCGCTCGGGTGACCGAGCCGCGATAGATGAGCAGGGTTTTTTACGCATTATTGGCCGTATTAAAGATATCTTAGTTCTTGCGAACGGAGAGAAAGTACCGCCCGCCGATATTGAAGCAGCGATTGCGCGCGACCCAATGTTCGAGCAATCCTTGGTGCTTGGCGAAGGTAAGTCTTTTTTAAGTGCATTGTTGGTTCTCGACCAAAAATTGTTTGAAAAATTTTGCCAAGAGAATTCATTAGCAAATAACGATTTAGAAAATAGCGAGCTACATAAGGCACTAATCGACAAATTGGCTCAGCAAATGGAAGATTTTCCCGGCTATGCCAAAATCAGAAAAGTCAGTATTTGCCAAGAAGCTTGGACTGTGGAGTCTGGTCTGCTAACACCGACACTCAAAGTGAAGCGTCCTAAAGTCGAAGCGCATTATCAACAAGCTATTGATGCAATTTACGCAGGTCATGGAGTGCATAAGTCGTGAAATTGATGCTTGCTATTTTACAATCAGTAGCATGGTCGCTTTTGGTCTTGTCAATAGCTGCCTGCGCTGAGCAAGAGGAGTCGTCTAAGAACACTGCCGATAAGAAAATTACTGACTATGAACAAGCGCGCGCTATATTCTGGCAACAGCTCTATCCCAACGGCGGCGACACTTTGTATTGTGGTCGCCCATTTTTGCCGCGAGCGCGCAAAAATTTTAATATCGAACATGTGTTTCCGATGTCTTGGGTGACCAATGGTTTGAATTGCGGGAAACGTAAACAATGTCGTTCTACCAGCGCTCAGTTTAATATCATAGAAGCCGATTTACATAACCTCTATCCTTCTCGAACCGATGTAAATCGCGCGCGAGGGAGTTTGAAGTTCGGGGAGGTTACTGGTGAGGCACGCCGTTATGGACGTAAATGTGACTTCGAAGTAAACTCAAACAGTCGTATCGTTGAGCCCCGCCCCGAAGTCCGGGGTGATATAGCGCGTTCTATGTTTTATATGGCAAACGAGTATCGCGAGCAAGGTCTGGAGCTGTTCAAAAATCAAGCGAATTTACTAGCACAATGGAATCGATTGGACCCGCCATCTGCGCAAGAAAAACGTAGAAATGACAGGATTGAAAAGATTCAGGGTAATCGAAACCCCTTCATTGATAAGCCAGAAGGCATTGATGATTTAGTTCGAAGCTGGTTCTAGTAGCTTAGCCAGCCCTTGATTTAAATGGAATTGACCTTAGTTTATTAGGTATAAATAATTTTGGAGCAATCATGAAAACAAACAGAAATACGGCGGTGTTGGCAATTGTAGCAATAATCTCTTTGTTGTCGGGCTGTGGTCAATCTGGTGTGGAAGTAAGTAGTCGATTTGATGGTTCTCAAGATATTAGCGAAGGAACTGCTATTTTCTTTAAAGGTGAATTAGCTGGTGAAGTCATTGATGTAGATGCTGATAAGCGAGGTAAATCGTTAGTAACGATGTTAATTGAGCCTGAGCAAGCTGAACTGATAAGCAAGCAAGCCGCTGTGGTTGTTAATGATTTAAAGCAGGGTAGGCCTCTTGAAATACACAATAGCGCCAACCCAAAAGGCTTAGGTTTAGAAGAAGGCGATGAGTTAAGCGGCCTAAACTCAATGATGGCTTTGATGGCGTGGACAGTTGGAGATACCTTGGATTTCGGCGGAAGGGAATTGACTGGCTATCTCAAATCATTTCAAGAGTATTTGCAGAGCGACGACTATGAAAGCGACAAGGCTGAGATTAAATCGCAAATAGAATCGGCGGCCGATGATATGGCGGATGCTTTAGAAAACGCAGAAAACGATATTACAGCGACTATCAATGGCCACAAACTGAGTGGCAAAGAACTTGCCGATGCAATGCAACAGCTTGGCGAAGATTTATCGCCGGTGATTGAAGACGCCGCCGCCAATGGTGCAAAAATTATGCAAGAGCTGGAACGTTTTGCACAAAGTTTAGAAGCACAAAGTGAAGAACATCAGGAGTCAGGCCAACAGTTTTTAGATAGTTTGTCGTCAGTTCTCGAAAAATTAAACGAGAGTATGGAAAAAGGTTTAAATAGAAATGACGTCGACAAAAAGAAAGAATAGGAAAGCTCATTTATTAGGCCATTAAAGCCTATTGGTTTTTCCTTAGGTGAGTTTTTGAATGAGTTAACGTATAGTAAAAATGAATGCTTGTTGTGCTTTTTAAAAAAATAAAGCATGGTTGAAAACCAATCAGGACGCAAGCGCAAGTCGTATTGTTGGATAAAGGAGGCATCATGGATAAACAACTTAGTTTAGGGCACTATTTAATCATTACGGTACTTATTCTTTTATTGAATAATGTGGCTCTGTTTTATTTTTTCGGATCAGATTCAAGCGAAGATATTTCTGCGCAGACGAATGAATCTGTCACAGCCTTAAGTGAATCGAAAACACTTAAAAATGTGGGAACCACGCCAGTAGAAAAAACGCGCAGTAAAAATTCAGTGGTTGATCGTCTTGATGAGAGCCGGTTAGATGAAACTCAGGACTTGGAAGAAAACACAGAGGTCACAAATGTCGTAAAGGACTACATCACCAGCGATGAGTTTTTAAAAGTGCTCGATAACTATAATAGCGAGCGTCAAGAAGCGCAGAATGAATTTGGCAAAGAAATTGCTTTACTCAGTGCGTCAGAGTTAATTAGCGCCTATTCAAACACAAGTGAGCGATGGCAAAAAAGCTGGGTCTTGGGAGTTTTATCTCAGAAGGATCTGACTGAAGTCGAGACCTACCAATTAAAAGAATTTTATAACGCTGAAGATCTTAATAGTCGGGTAAAGGAGAGAGTGCTTGTTGCCATGCTTGATCAAAACGATGAAGAAGCGCTCAGCATAGCGAAGCAGTACGTTGTAGACGGCGATAGAGATATAGATTCTTATGAACTCTGGAATCGTCTGGTAGATTTAGATCGAGATTTTACTTTTAAAACTTTGAGTGAGATGCCAATCGACCAGATCAATGGGACATTAATTGGTAATTTGTACCAGGAGCCGGAGGGTTTAAAAGTTTTCTTTGAAAATCAATTGGACAATATATTAGATGCTGAGGATCCTAAAGTTTTCGACACTTTACAACACACTGGCTCGTCAGTAACTATAGATCTTAGTGATTCGCAGCAGCAGAAGTTTGGAAAATTACTGAGCTCTAAGAATCGATCAAAGCGCAACTTTGCCTTTGGTTTTGTCGGTAATCTTGATGATACTGATATGTTGAGAGATCGTTATAATGAACTGACTTTCTCTCAAGATAAACGAGATTTTGTTTATGGCCTAATCTCAGGCACCCGAAGTGACGCTCATAATCAATTGCTTAATGAGATTTTAGAGGCCACGGACGACAGTCAGCTCAAGCAGCTAAAAGGTAATTTTTGATTGTTTGTTAGTGTTTAACTAATGTCAGTGTTAGTAAGAAGCTGATGCTCGCAATACACGATTTAGATGATTAGATGATTAAGGGAAGTACTATGAATAAGAAACTTAGTTTAGGGCAGTATTTAATTATGATCGTAGTTATTCTGCTATTGAATAATGTCATCTTGTCTTATTTCTTTAGATCAGGTTTAAATATTGAGCGTTTTGTAAGCGGGAATGAGTTAGATAGAGCAGAAAAATGGAGTGAAACGCATAAAGGAGCCGAAGTTGAAGCGATAAAGGATACGCGAAAGAAAAGCACGCTGAGCAATCAGATAGAAGACCGTCATGTAGACGAAAATCAAAACCTTGCAGTACTGACATTACAAGTCCCGAAGCTTGTAGAGCAGTACATGGCCAGCGACGAGTTCCTACAGGTACTCGACAATCGTAATGCCAAACGGCGCGAACGACTGAATCAATTTCAAAAAGAAATTGATTCACTAAGTGCTTCAGAATTGATTAGCGCATACTCAAGCACTAACGACTTCCAAGAGAAAGCACTGCTCACAACTACCTTGTTTCAGATGGACCTTACTGAGATCGACAGCTCCTTATTAAAAGAGTTTTATAACGCCGAAGGTCTTAATTACTGGCTAAAGGAGAAATTGCTTACCGTCATGTTTAATCAAAAAGATGAACAAGCGTTAAGTTTGACCAAACAGTTTGTGGAAGACGGGCGCGCGCAGACAACCTCTTATGAAATTTGGAGAACGCTCTACGATTTAGATCGAGACTATGTCATCGAAACGGCGAGCGAAATGTCCATCAACGAGTTGGCTAATGGAGATGCATTATTTTCTTCCTTAAGGGGCAACTCGGATGATTTGAAAGTTTTCTTTAACAATCAATTAGACAATATCTTAAGTGCTCAAAACTTCACAGTATTTCAGACGTTAACAGGCTTACCTGTCGATATGAGCCTTAGTCGTTCTCAGCAACAAAAAGTCGAAAATTTATTAAGTTCCGAGAGTAGAACTGAACGCAGGTTCGCTTTGAATTTTATTAACAGCATTGATGATGCTGATGTTCTAAAAGACCATTATGACAATTTGACTTCTTCGACGGAGAAGGTAGATTTTGTTTCTCGCTTAGTAGGAAGCGTTGCAACTGAGGCGCAAAGGCAATTGGCTCAAGAGATTATTGATGATAGTGACCTCGCTCCAGTTAAGCAGTTACAAAACAGTCTTTGATGAACCGCTTAGCTTTTCTTGTCGAGCTTGGCCCAAGTGTCTCTTAAGCTAACAGTGCGATTGAGTACTAAGTTATCTTCAGTGCTGTCTATCTCATCAAAACAAAAATATCCAAGGCGTTCAAACTGAAAGCGAGCTTCTTTATCGGCTTGCTTTAGGCTGGGTTCCAATTTTGCCGTGTTAAAAGTATGTAAGGAGTCCGGATTGATGTGCTCGATAAAATTATCGGTGCTGGCTGGGCTCGGATGTGTGTATAAACGGTCATACACACGCACTTGCGCGTCTACGGCGTGTGCCGCGCTTACCCAATGGATAATACCTTTGATTTTTCGGCCATCCGCTGTTTTGCCTTTGGCGCTGAGTGGGTCGTAGGTGCAGTGTAATTCAATAATCTTACCGTTATCATCTTGGATCACTTCGTTGCAGGTTACAGCGTAGCCATAACGCAGACGAACTTCGCGACCCGGGGCAAGCCGGAAAAATTTAGCTGGAGGCTCGAGCATAAAATCGTCTTGCTCTATGTAAACTTCTCTACTAAATGGGATTTCTCTGTTTCCCATAGATTCGTCTTTTGGATGGTTCTTAACGGTAAAGGTTTCCGACTCTGCTTCAGGGTAGTTGGTTATCACTAGTTTGAGCGGATTGAGCACGCCGAATACGCGCTGCGCTTTTGCGTCTAAGTCATTGCGAATGGCATTTTCTAAAACAGTCATCTCAATCACGCTGTCTTTTTTAGTGACGCCTATCTCCGCACAAAAATCACGTATAGATTCAGGTGTATAGCCACGACGTCGCAAGCCAACTAGGGTTGTCATGCGCGGATCGTTCCAGCCACTGACATGGCCTTCGTTAACCAGTTGAATGAGTTTTCGTTTGCTAGCGACCGTGTACTCAAGGTTGGATCGGCCAAACTCAATTTGTTTGGGCAATAGTTTGCCCTTCTCGCCGTTTAGGTTTTCATCAATCGTGATATTTGATAAAACCCAATCGTAGAGTTCGCGATTGTCTTGAAACTCAAGTGTGCACAAGGAGTGTGTAATGCCTTCGAGCGCGTCAGAAATGCAGTGGGTAAAATCATACATCGGGTAAATGCACCACTTATCTCCTGCGCGATAGTGATGAGCAAATCGAATTCGATAAAGAATTGGGTCGCGCATCACAACATTCGAAGACGACATGTCGATCTTTGCTCTTAAGGTATAACGGCCTTCTTCAAATTCGCCGGCACGCATGCGTTCGAATAAGTCACGGTTTGCCGCGGCAGCACGCTCACGATGCGGGCTGTTTTTGCCTGGTTCAGTTAATGTGCCTCGATACTCGCGCATTTCTTGCGCGTCTAATTCATCAACATAGGCTAGGCCTTTGTCGATCAACTCTAAGGCAAATTGGTATAGGTGTTCGTAGTAGTCAGAGGCGTAACACAATTTGTTCCATTCAAACCCTAACCATTCAATACATTCGCGAATTGAATCGGCGAACTCGACGCTCTCTTTCTCTGGGTTGGTATCATCGAAGCGTAGATTACATTTGCCGTTTAAGTCGCCGGCCAAGCCGAAGTTCAAGCAAATTGACTTGGCGTGACCTAAGTGCAGATAGCCATTCGGCTCGGGAGGAAACCGAGTGTATATGTAGTCATGCTTGTTATTACTAAGATCGTTACTAGTAATGCTGCGGATAAAGTGATTTGGCGATGGTTTAGACATAATTTAAACAAACAAAGTTGGTGAGCTAAGCTCTAGACCGAAGTATAAAACAAACTAAGGCGTATTACGTTGCTTCGTCGATGTGTGGTTTTTGTTTGTCTTCAATATGCGCAAGATTTGTGCTGGCTAGGCTTGTTTTAGATGTCTCATGCTGAGTGATGTTGGGTTTTGATAGTTCCGGCGAGAGCGCTACTTCGTTTATTTGCAGCGAGGGCGTTGCAAGCGATATGTTGGATCGAATCGATTCAGCCAGAACATACGATCGAAATATTTGTTTAATCTTAAGAAGGCTCTTTATATCTTTTATGTAGTAATAAACTGCCCAGGTTACTGCGTAATCACCGGTATCATAGACAAACACTTCAGGTTCAAACTGTTCTTCACGCATACCTTCATTGCGATCTATTTCAGCAAAAGCGCGTTTGATCATATTGGTGACTTCTTCTTGTGTATGTTGATAGTCGATATTAAAAAACATGCGTTCGCGCAACCCCCTCGCTGATGCAAAACGCGATAAGTTTTGTAGCCCCATGTCTCTTAAACGTGCATTGCGAATCATAAGACGATGGTTATTGGCGAGGTCTAGGCATTCGGTGTGGAAAAGTTTGGTTTTGAAGATGCTGGCGGCGGTGTTTTCGCCATCAAGTTTAAATTGGATGACATCACCTTCTTCGCACAATCGACTATTCAAAATGATGAGTCCACTGATAATGTCCGGAGCCCATGATGCTTGAGTCATGGCTAAGAACAATCCGATGATGCCTATTGCGCCGCCTGCCTCTAGCAAAGAATTAAGTCCTAAAATGCGCAGGCAGCTCACTATCGCAATTATTGCAATTACCGCCGCTACAATCAGACTTAAGCCTCTACTAGAATAGGTGTCGGAAATAATGATTTTGTTTTTTAAAACACGTTTTTTACCAAAGCGAGAACGCACGAAAAAATTAATAATTTGAGTCGCTAACACCGCGAAGTAAATGACGATCAAGCAGTGAGTGATAAGTCCTAACCAAAGATTGTCATCTAATAAAACGGCGTTCACAATTACCGCGGCGATGATAAGGAAATTTAATATGCGCATCATGCTGATGCGAGTGGCTAGACCTTCGTCGTCATTTAACCATTTGCTGATGGGTTTAGCGGCAAGAAACAAAAGCACGCTGGCGGCGATAGTAAACCCTTCAAGTTGGGAAAAGCTACCCAAGATTGTATTAGAGATTTGCTGCATGATTAGTCCGCGATTTGAAGGTTGGTGTCATTATAGAGGCATTAGAGCGGTCAATCATGGTGTAAATTGCAGCTATTTTATTTGTCATTTTACGATGGGCTGGTCTTTTACGGTCTGCCTCGTGTACTCTTACTGCGCATTTTCGTTCGATGCTTGAACATCAATCAATTATTGGAGCCTGTGTTTTTATGATTATTAGTATTCCTAAAGAGTCTTTTCGTGGGGAAAAGCGCGTTGCCCTAACGCCTGAATCCGCGCTTCATATTCAAAAGCTTGGACACACATTGCGTATTCAAGCTGGTGCTGGTAAGGCAGCCGAATTTAGTGACGCGCAGTACAAAGAGGCCGGTGTAGAAGTTTTAAAAGGTGGAGATATTTGGACCGATACCGATATTATTTTAAAAGTGCGTAGCGTCGATGAAGATGAAGCTAAGTTACTGAGCAAAGGAACGACGGTGATTAGCTTTTTTTGGCCAGCTCAAAATGAGGAATTTCTTAAAAAGCTAGCTGACGCCGAGATAAACGTGATTGCGATGGATTCAGTGCCGCGCCTATCTCGTTCTCAAAAGATGGATGCCCTCAGCTCTATGGCCAACATCGGCGGTTACAGAGCAGTGGTTGAAGCATCGAACTTGTTCGGTCGCTTTTTTACCGGTCAAGTTACCGCGGCAGGTAAAGTTCCACCGGCCAAGGTCATGGTTATTGGCGCAGGCGTTGCAGGTTTAGCTGCGATTGGTGCGGCAAAGAGTATGGGTGCGATTGTGCGCGCCTTCGATACGCGGCTTGAGGCTAAAGAACAAGTCGAAAGTCTAGGTGGCGAGTTTTTAGTGCTCGACTTTGAAGAAGATGGTTCTGGCGAAGGTGGATACGCTAAAACTATGAGTAAAGAGTTTATCGATGCAGAAATGGCGATGTTCCGTGAGCAAGCTAAAGAAGTCGATATTATTATCACCACCGCACTTATCCCAGGAAGGCCGGCGCCCGAGCTTATCACTACTGATATGGTAGAGAGCATGAAGTCTGGCAGTGTTATCGTCGATTTAGCGGCTGAGCAAGGTGGGAATTGCAAGCTCTCCAAGGCCGATAAAGTTGTTACTCATAAAGGCGTGAAAATTATTGGCTACACTGATCTGCCGAGTCGTTTAGCAACCCAATCGTCTCAGTTGTATTCGACAAACTTACGTCACATGTTGACCGACTTAACGCCGCAAAAAGATGGCAAGATTGATTGGAATATGGACGACGATGTTATTCGTTGTTCGACTGTTGCGCATGATGGCAAAGTAACATGGCCGTCTGAACCTCCTAAGTTGTCTGCCGCGCCAGCGGCGCCCAAACCAGCTCCGGCTATGCCAGAGCCAGAGCCCGAAATAAGTAACGCAGAAAAAGCGAAGATGACGTTTGCCGCTATGGCAGTTGGTGTCCTTGCTCTTCTCGGAGTGGGTAGTGTCGCGCCGCCGGACTTTATGAGTCATTTTACCGTTTTCGTATTGTCTTGCTTTATCGGTTATCAGGTGATTTGGGCGGTAACGCCAGCACTGCATACACCGTTAATGAGCGTAACAAATGCTATCTCTGGCATTATTGTTGTGGGCGCTATTTTGCAAATATCATCGTCTTCGGGTTTGGTCGTGTTTCTCGCCTTCATTGCTATCTTGATCGCTATGATCAATGTGGTTGGTGGTTTTCTTGTAACTCAGCGTATGCTGAAAATGTTCAGCAAAGGTTAGGAGAATAATCATGGGAACAGGAACTATTTCGGCCGCTTATATTGTCTCGGCCATTCTTTTCATTCTGAGCCTTTCAGGATTGAGTAATCAGGAAACGTCACGACGTGGTAATTGGTACGGCATTATCGGCATGGTTATTGCTGTTGGCGCGACCATTTTATCTAAAAATGTGAATGCCTATGGTTGGCTGATTGTAGCTATGGCGATTGGTAGCACCATTGGTGCACGTCTTGCTGCTCGTGTAGAAATGACACAAATGCCAGAGTTGGTTGCTATCTTGCACAGTTTTGTTGGTATGGCTGCGGTGTTAGTTGGTTTCGCGAGCTTTTTTGATCCAAGCTTTAGTTTGAAAGGTGCAGCCGCCACTATTCACAATGTAGAAGTTTACCTCGGTGTCTTAATTGGCGCGGTCACCTTTACTGGTTCAGTAGTGGCATTCGGCAAATTAAGTGGGCGAGTTGGAAGTAAGCCACTATTGCTGCCGATGCGACATCAGTTAAATCTTGGCTTATTGGGGCTTTCCATTCTTTTAGGTTGGTGGTTCTTATCGGCTGGCCACGATGGCGGTACCTTTCCGTTGATTCTTATGACGCTTTTAGCATTCGCGTTTGGCGTTCATATGGTGATGGCAATTGGTGGCGCGGATATGCCAGTGGTTATCTCGATGCTTAATAGCTACTCTGGTTGGGCGGCTGCGGCTACCGGTTTTATGTTATCCAATGACTTGTTAATTGTGACCGGTGCTTTAGTGGGTAGTTCGGGTGCCATCCTTAGTTACATCATGTGCCGAGCTATGAACCGTAATTTTCTATCGGTTATTATGGGTGGTTTTGGAACCACAACAAGCGTTGGCGATGAAGAGGGCGAGCAAGGTGAAGCTATCGCAATTCAAGCCGATGAAGTGGCCGCATTGATGGGCGATGCTAATGAGGTTGTGATAGTGCCTGGCTACGGTATGGCGGTCGCTAACGCGCAACATGCGGTATCAGATATGACTAAAATATTGCGCGACAAAGGTGTGAATGTGCGTTTTGCTATTCACCCTGTCGCCGGACGCATGCCCGGGCATATGAATGTATTGCTTGCCGAAGCGAATGTGCCGTATGACATTGTTTTGGAAATGGATGAAATTAATGACGAACTAAGTGATGTTGATGTGGTGGTCGTGATCGGTGCAAATGACATTGTTAATCCAGCCGCTTTAGATAATCCAAATAGCCCAATCGCGGGAATGCCAGTGTTAGAGGTTTGGAACGCGAAAACGGTCATTGTTTCTAAGCGCTCAATGGCAACCGGATATGCTGGTGTGGAAAATCCTTTGTTTTTTAAAGACAATACTCGCATGTTGTTTGGCGATGCTAAAGACAGTGTCGACGCGGTTAAGTCTTCACTTTAAGTAGGCTCGCTATTGAGCCTTAAGCATGAGTACTTGAAGATAGAGTTTAAAATATAACTCGATATAAAAGCACCGTTTCGGCGGTGCTTTTTATTGTTAGGCTTGTCTCAATGGTCTATAGCTTTTACCGTTAGCCTTCGCTGCGTGTTAAACTCGCGCGCATGAAATGCGCCACTCTTGATCGTCGTTTTTGCGTTGCCCCAATGCTCGATTGTACCGACCGACATGAGCGTTATCTTGCGCGTTTAATATCTAAACACGCGGTGCTTTATACCGAGATGATCACAACTGGGGCATTGATTTTCGGTGACCGCTCGCGCTTTCTCGATTTTTCTGAGGTTGAGCATCCGGTGGCTTTGCAGCTTGGCGGAAGTGATCCAGATGCAATGACGCAAAGTGCCGAGTTAGTGCAAAAATGGGGTTATGACGAGGTTAATATTAATGTCGGTTGTCCAAGCGACCGAGTGCAGTCTGGTAGTTTTGGTGCTTGCTTGATGACCACACCAGATTTGGTGGCAAAAAATGTAAAGGCCATGAGCAGCGCAGTAGATATTCCAGTCACCGTTAAGTGTCGTATCGGGGTTGATGAGCAAGAACCTAGAGATGCTTTGTGGGCTTTGGTTGAAGCTTCGGCCAATGCAGGCTGCTCAACGTTTTTAGTACACGCTCGTAAAGCCTGGTTAAAAGGACTCAGCCCTAAAGCAAATCGAGACGTGCCGCCCTTAGACTACCCGTTGGTTTACCAACTCAAGCAAGCATTTCCTGAGCTTGAGATAATTCTTAATGGCGGAATCAATAGCCTTGATCAATGTCTAACTCATCTTGAACATGTTGATGGGGTTATGATGGGGCGTGAGGCGTATTCAAATCCATATCTGATGTCTAAAGTAGACGCCAGTTTGTACCAAGATACATCGCCCGTACGCAGCCGTGATGATGTATTAAATGACTATATCGACTATGCCAAAGAAAGAATGGCAGAGGGCGCGCGACTAAATCACTTGAGCCGACATATAGTAGGGTTGTTTCATGGTGAACCGCGCTCACGCTTATGGCGTCGTTATCTGAGCGAAAATGCGCACAAAGCAGGAAGTGGTATTGAGGTTATGCGTGATGCCTATCAAGCCATGTTAGCTGCTTAGTTTCTAATTTATAAAAACGTCAAAATCTAGGAGTAAATACAAGGCGATTAATTTTTGCTAGATTTATTCTCGTTAGTATTACAATTTGATAGACTGAAAAAATCATAAACTCAGGATTTGAACGATGCTTACTCTAATTAAATGGCTGGGAGGGATTCTTCTCACCATTGCTTTATTAATATTGCTTGCCATTATCATCGTACCACGCGTAGTCGACCCGAATGATTATCGTGACGATATCGCCAAATTGGTAAAAGATAAAACTGGGCGTGATCTGACCTTGGCAGGTGATCTACGAGTGTCTGTTTTTCCTTGGTTAGGAGTGGCGACTCAAGGCGTAAGTTTGTCGCAACCGGCGAGTATCGGCGGGGAGATGCTGACCGTCGACAGCGCACAACTGCGTGTTAAATTTTTGCCTTTACTGAGTCAGCGCGTAGAGGTGGATACCATTGTTTTTGAACAACCATCGATAGACTTAATCACCCTCGAAAACGGGACTTCAAGTATGGATGGTCTTGCTGGTGAAGATCAGGTGACCGAAGAGCCTGCCGACCCAGAAGCGGCATTAGCGTTGGTAGTGGCTGGAGTCGACATCACCAATGCCAATGTGGTGATTGATAATCGTCAAGAAGGCAGTCGCATAGAGTTAAAGAATTTAAACCTTAATTCTGGCAACTTATTAGGTTCGAGTTTAGCTCCTTTGTCGATGCAGGGTGAGATGCATGATGTCGAATCCGACGAGCCCTTGTTGTTTAGCTTAAGCTCAAAGGCGCGAGTCGATCAGGATACTACGGCCGTATTTATGCAGTCGATCGCGGCTTCAGTAAAGCAAGGGTCGCTCGATGCTGTGCTTGAAATTGCCGAGTTAAGCATTGAAGAAGCTTCTAAATTACAACTAAGTGATCTTAGTGTCGAGCTTAGCGGTGACTACCCACTAACCGCCAGCATGCCAAGTTTAAAAGCCGATTTAGATGCTGAACAATTAGATGTGGTGTCGTTAAGTGCAGCCATGGACGATGCGCGTGCGCAAATTCAAAATTTAAGTGTGCGTGGCTTTGAAGACCCGAAAGTGACGGCCAAAGTGTCGGTGCCTGTTTTTAATGCGCGAAACTTACTTAAATCACTAGAAATCGACTATCAAACAGCCAATGAAAACGCTTTAAAAGCGGTGGGCTTGCAAGCTGATGTTGACGCGAGCACGAAATCAGCAAGCTTGAATAATATTCAACTTGATCTAGATCAGTCTAAATTAACAGGTTCGGCGACTGTGCGCGATTTTGAAAATCTAGCCGTGCAGTTTGACTTAAATTTAAATGATTTAAATGTCGACGACTATTTGCCTCCAAGTGAAGAAGAGTCGACCGAAGAAGAGTTAAGTGGTGCAGAAGCATTAGTGGTACCTCTAGCGGCGTTTAAGGAGCTCAACGCGAACGGGCGTTTTAAAGCGCAATCGCTAACCTCAGGCGGCATCAAGATGGAAGATATTGATGTCAATGTGGTATCAAGCCCTGGCTCTGTAACCATCACACCCAGCGCGACTCTGTATGACGGCAAGCTCGATGGCACTATCGCATTCACTGAAAGCGGTGACTCTGTACTAAAGGTTCAACAAAATGTGGATCTTGTTGATCTCGGGCGTATGTTAACGGATGCCGATGTAAGTGAACAATTGCGAGGTTTTGGCAGTCTTGCAATTGATGTTCTGGTGCGCGAATCCAACGGTGTGCAAAGTAATAAAGGGACTTTCAAGCTCGAAGCAAGCAAAGGTGAAATTAGCGGTGTTGATGTCAACGCCATTCTCGGACGTGCTAATGATGTGATGTCTTTATTAAGCAGCAAGGGAAGCTCGGCGAGTGAAGCAGACGCCGAAGATAGTGGCGAAGCCGATAAAGATGGTGTTACCTCGTTTGCTGAGATGAGTGGGACATTTAACTTAAATGATTTTGTTATTACTAATGACGATTTTGTGTTGAGTGCGCCCGCTTTTGATATCAGCGGTGAAGGCCAGATTGATGTTGCCCAGCAGAGTGTGAACTATTTAATTGAAGTTGCCGTGGCCGATAACATTGGCGGCGCATTGGGAGACCGGCTTGACAAGATCAAAGGTCAGAAAATACCAATTCGCTGTAAGGGTGCACTTGATGCCCCGATTTGTTTACCTGATGCCAAGAAGCTTTATAAGAATTTTATAGCGTCGGGTTTGAATGAAAAGAAAAGTGAGTTTTTACAAGAAAAGTTAGGTATTGAGGCTGACGAGAAAGTATCGACTAAAAGTGTGCTTAAGGGCTTTTTGAATAAAAAACTTAATAAAAACGACGATGAAGCTCAAGAGCGTTCAATTGGCGAGCGTGAATCGGGTACGGCAGATAGCGGCGAATCAAATGAGTTAAGTGAAGAGCAAGCAGAGAACGTTGAAGAAGAGGAACCCAAAGAAGCGATAAAACGTAAATTACTCGAAAAACTGTTTAAGTAAAAATATTGATTTTTCCTCGCGCTTAGCCGATTAGGATATTGGCTGGGCGCGTATGAGTGTGTAAACTCGATGACACAAAACCCTTCGTGTCATAACACTCATGTCTGAGCAAAAACTTAATAAGCATAGCGCCACTATTACACAAGCAAAATCGCAAGGTGCGGGTCAAGCGATGCTCTACGGAACGGGGCTAAAGCGCACCGACATGGATAAAGCTCAGATAGGAATTGCAAGTGTCTGGTGGGAAGGTAATACCTGTAATATGCATCTCAACGATTTGGCTGCTGATGTTAAGCAGGGAGTCACTGACGCGGGCTTAGTAGGCATGCGTTTTAATACCATTGGAGTGAGTGATGGCACCACTAATGGTACATCTGGTATGGCCTACTCGTTGCAATCTAGGGACATTATCGCTGACTCAATAGAAACCGTTGTTGCGGCTCAATTTTACGATGGTGTTATTGCCATTCCTGGCTGCGACAAAAACATGCCGGGTTGTATTATGGCGATGGCTCGCCTGAATCGCCCAGCCTTAATGGTTTATGGTGGTTCCATTAAGCCCGGGCACCACAAAGGCCGTAAGCTCGATATTATCTCGGCCTTTCAAGCCTATGGAGAATATTTGGTAGAGACAATCACAGATGATGATCGTCAGCAAATTGTGGAAAAATCGATTCCTGGGGCGGGCGCGTGTGGCGGTATGTATACCGCCAACACAATGGCTAGTGCGATAGAGGCCATGGGCATGAGTTTGCCGTATTCGGCATCATCGCCTGCGGTTGACCCTGAGAAAAAAGAAGAATGTCTGCGTGCTGGCGATGCTTTACGACATCTGCTTGAAATAGATTTAAAGCCAAGCGACATTATGACTCGCGAGGCTTTTGAAAATGCCATGGTCGTTATTACGGCCCTTGGCGGTTCGACGAATGCGGTTTTACATTTAATTGCGATGGCACGTTCGATTGGTCTGAATTTAACGGTTGATGACTTTCAAAGTGTTAGCGATCGCATACCGTTTATCGCCGACTTAAAACCGAGCGGACAATATGTAATGCAAGATTTGCATAATATTGGTGGTACACCGGCGGTGATGAAATTTTTGTTAGAGCAGGGTTTGCTTGATGGTGAGTGTATGACTGTTACCGGCAAAACCTTGGCGCAAAACTTAGCGCCGCTTGATGGACTTAAAGAAGGTCAAGACATCATCCGGCCACTTGAAAACCCAATTAAAAAAACTGGCCATATTCAGATACTCAAAGGTAATCTTGCAAGTCAGGGGTCGGTTGCTAAGGTAACAGGTAAAGAAGGTGAAAAGTTTGTGGGCCCGGCAAAAGTGTTCGATGGCGAGCAAGCTATGATTGATGCCTTAGAGAAGAGCGAAATAGAAAAAGGTGATGTCCTGATTATTCGCTATGAAGGCCCTAAAGGCGGTCCGGGAATGCCTGAAATGCTAAAACCTACATCGGCCATTATGGGGGCTGGACTGGGTTCAGATGTGGCAATGATTACCGACGGACGGTTTTCTGGTGGTTCACATGGTTTTATTGTTGGTCACGTCGTCCCGGAAGCGCAAGAAGGTGGTGGTATCGCGCTAGTGCAAAACGGCGACATGATAACGCTTGATGCGATTAATAACCGTATCGATATGGACGTTAGTGATTCTGAGCTTGAACAGCGTCGTAATGCATGGTCGCCACCTGACTTAAAAGCGCAACGCGGTACCTTGGGTAAGTATATTCGTAGCGTCAAAAATGCATCAATGGGGTGTGTTACCGACGAGTAGTGACCCCCTGTTTTGTGCGAAACACTTAGGCTTAAGGTCGAGCAGGGTTTGATGTATTCTTGCTGATAGGTAGCGGCCTGTCCGAATAACTAAAGATGTTAGAAGCGGTATTTGTGCGGCTATGTAATTAGCCGATTAAACGCCTATTAAATAAAATTTGGTCTTTCGTTTGATTTGTCATGCGAGGCTTCGAAACGAGTCGTAACTACATTGAGTTCTGATAAAACTACTTCCCAGTTGAGCTGCGTTCATTGTCATCATTCACCGGTGGAAAGTTCTAGAAGCACATCCCTTGATAGGCTAAGAATGCTTGTTCTAGCGCAACGCCATTATGATTGTTCAAATTGCTACGAACGTTTTTGGCTAAATGAAAAATTCATCGCTCGAGGAAGTCGCGTAGTGTTTTACCTTTGTGCTGTGTTATTCGGCATTGGGTTTTGGTTTATGAATCAAAATTATAAAGGCCAAGCAAGCGTGGTTCAGACTATTGCGCCCAATGAACTTCGTGTAAATACAGTTGATAATGCTAGTTCTGAGAGTTCTGCGGCTGATATTGATCCGCCGACGGCATTAGGCAAGACAGATGCAGTTGATCAAGTTGCCTCACAAGTACAACCATTGAAGGACGTCTTTGCCAGCAGTGTTGTAGAGCCGCCTGTGGCTGAGCTTTCTGTACCGTCCCGTGAGCGCCTAGCGAATGCCCCAGAGCCTTTGTCGCGAGCTGAATGGCGGCGACAGCTTGATCAAGCCAGAGAGACGTCAGAGGTCGCCGCATCTGTAATTAATGAACGCGAAAAACAATTAAACAAAGTTCTAGCGCCTAATGTAGAGGAATTGAAATCACTCGCGAAAATTGAAATTAATTATGTGATCGAGCAATGGCGTAAAGCATGGTCTGATGGGCAAGCAGAGCAATACCTAGGCTTTTATAGTGAGCAGTTTACGCCTAGTGGAGACCGCTCTCGTTCTAAATGGGCGGAGCAGCGCCGCAGCCGCATTAACCCTGAACGTGGGATTTCGATTGAGTTGAGTAACCACGTTGTTGCCTTTGACGAAGGTCTTACGCGCGCAACAGTAAAACTGCAGCAAGACTATCGTGCTGGAAATTATCAAGATTTTAGTGATAAGCAATTGGTCTTTCTAAAAGAGAAAGAGCAATGGAGAATCATTTTCGAAGAAGAGTTAACGCCTTGAGTCACCAGGCCGAAAAAAATGTTCGAGCATCCTAAACCAAAAGAGTGGCTTAACATCCCTTTGGCTGACAGGATGCGCCCGCAAGCACTGGATGAGGTTGTTGGTCAATCTCATATACTGGCCTCAACTAAGCCCTTGCAAGTAGCAATTAGCTCGGGTCGACTTCATTCCATGGTCTTTTGGGGGCCTCCTGGCACAGGTAAAACGACGCTTGCGAGATTGGTCGCTGCACAGTCTGAGTCTGAGTTTCTTAGTTTATCGGCTGTGTTATCGGGTGTTAAAGAAATTCGCAAAGCCGTGGAAGGAGCGCGCCTACGTCAGCAAGCTGGGCTGGGCAGTACCGTATTGTTTGTTGACGAAGTGCATCGTTTCAATAAGGCGCAGCAAGACGCTTTCTTGCCTCATATCGAAGATGGCACATTAGTCTTTATTGGTGCGACTACCGAGAACCCATCTTTCGAATTAAATAACGCCTTATTATCGCGAGTGCGGGTTTATGTTCTTAAAGCTTTAAATGCGCGAGATTTAGAGCACATGTTGCATCGTGCTTTAAGCGACAAAGAACATGGCCTAGGTATGCTTGAGTTGGTGGCTGATGAGCAAGTCATTAGTGCCATTGCTGAACGTGCCGATGGCGACGGCCGTCGCGCACTTACTTTGTTAGAAATTGCCGCCGATCTGGCCGATGATCAACACCTCACAATTGACTTAGTTGCAGACCTTTTAGCGGCTGGCGGGGTGCGGCGGTTTGATAAAGGTGGTGATGATTTTTACGATCAAATATCAGCCTTACATAAGTCAGTGCGAGGCTCTGATCCTGACGCGGCGCTTTATTGGCTATGTCGAATGCTTGATGGTGGTTGTGATCCGCAGTATTTGTCGCGCCGCATAGTAAGAATAGCAAGCGAAGATATAGGTAATGCTGATCCGCGCGCTTTGCGTATCGCCCTAGATGCTTGGGATGTTCAGCAGCGCTTAGGTAGCCCAGAAGGCGAACTGGCGCTGGCGCAAGCGGTTGTTTATCTCGCGGTTGCGGCTAAAAGTAATGCGGTGTATACGGCTTATAAGTCAGCGATGCATGCAGCACGTGACAACGGTTCTTTAGAAGTGCCGATGCATCTGCGTAATGCGCCAACAAAGTTAATGAAAGATTTGGATCATGGTAAAGGCTATCGTTACGCGCATAATGAGGATGGTGGATTTGCTGAAGGAGAGGTTTATTTACCAGAGGGCCTAAGTGAACAACAGTTTTACTATCCGGTCGATCGTGGAATGGAGATAAAAATCCGAGAGAAACTAGATTATTTACGAGCGCGTAACCGAGCTGATAAATAGCGTTTTACTAGCGAGTAAATCAATAATTCAGTCAAAATTTCCATTAATGTTGCCAATCCACTTTTTGCTAGTTAAACCTTAAAAAAGGTTTAAAACTTGTTTTTCGTCCAGTTTTTCGTCTTGTTTTTACTTAAAAAGTCGTATTTAACATCAAAAACTTAGTGTTTTTTTGATAAATGTCTATTAAGACATATCAAATATGTAATAAGGTAGATGTGACCCAGAGATGGATATGTTGAAGATATCAGCTTGATTCTGGGTTGGCTTTACGTCGTTAGATTAAGAATCATTTGTATCTCAATATGGAATAAATAGAGAAAACAGAATTCGATTTCTCTTGTTAACGCTTAGTAAGTTTTAAGACGTTATTAGTTCAAGTTACAAAATATACG
>CAYSUU010000003.1:0-101643 GCA_964434375.1 uncultured Gammaproteobacteria bacterium
AGAACGACCCTATAGTCACAAAAAGAAAAAACAATGTGTATTTCGACATCTAGTACTCCTTGTAGCAGCCTTTAATTTAACGACTTTAGAGTTTTCGACCCAGCTTCTTTTCTATTAATTTACGCTCCCATTTAGGCGAGAATAGGGTGATCTTCTCATGTGCGTATAGCCCGTGAAAAATGACGCCAATTGTCCAAGCACCACATATAAACCAAGTTTTCGAATCCGAAAATCCATTGTTATAGACGATAATAGGAACGAAAACTACGTAAGAGAATAGGTGCGTGAAGAATTCTTTAATGGACTTTGCGTAACGCATCGCCAGTTTTTCTTCGTCTGTAATGGCTGCAATATAATCGGTGTTCATGGTTTCCTCTTGAATCGGTTTCGTTTGAGTTTGACCAACAGCTTTGCCTGATATTTCATTATCACGAATGTCGTGATCGAGCTGCTGAAAGGTCTCGATACCAATTTCAAAAACAGATGCCAAGGCTTTTTGCGATTCCAGACTTGGAATTTGTCCGCGTTCAATTCGTTGAATTGTGCGGACATTCAGTCCCGTCATTATCGCTAGCTGCTGTTGTGACCAACCTCGTTTAAGTCTCAATTTCTTTACAATCATAATACTGTCCTGAAAGTTGTGTGATGCATGCATTTGTTCGTCAATTGGTGAGGCCATAATTATTTATTTTGCCGTATTTCGCCACGGCGACTACCTGACACTGTCACGGCACACAGACGACAATAATCTATAAGGTATTGAATGAAAACACATTTTAGATTGATCGGTCATTTTTGGAATAAAATCAAAATTGCAGGGAAAACTTGTTGTGTACGCGCAACCATGTTCACCTATTGATGACCTTCGTCTAACCACCGAGCAGGGGCTAATTCTAGGGACGGAAAATATTTAAACAACAAATGGCTGAATTTTTGGATAGGAGAGTAGAGCATCGAAACGCCGGTAGACCAATAAAGGCTACGGGAGAAGAAGAGTGCCTATTTAATTCTGTTCTGACCTTATTTGAATACATGATCGCTAGCATTGCGGTCGATTTGCGGATTGGACAACTCGTTGACGTGCCGAATGTCGGCGTAACAGCGAGCCTACGTGTGGACATTTGCCGGTTTATATTGATCCGGACTCACGTAGTTTAATAAGAATGTCGTCTTCATTTTGTAATTTGCATTACAAACAAATTATCGCAAATCGTTGTGTGTCTTTTATAGCAATTGGAAAACAGATTTCATTTCCTGCAGCAACTTCGGTGTCTGGATCATCAGGATCATCCGGGTCACCAGGGTCACCAGGATCATCTGGTTCATTGCTATTACTAAAAATGTCCGCTTCATTGTCATCCGGAGCCGAAACTTGATCTTGAGAACTTAGGTACGTTACCAAATTAGTAAACTGAGTAGAACTCAGTTGCTCTGCTCGTAAATGTACTTGAGCTTTAGCTAGATCATCCGCATTAGAAACTGTAAATTCATCGATAATTACACTCGTGTCGCCTAAGTATCGCACTGAGATATTGAAACCAAATTCAGCATCAGGAAGTGTGACATCAATACTTGGCGTTTCAGTGAAGGCAACATCTTGCCCTTCGACTTGAGGCAATGTTTCTAAACTGATGGTGGTTTGTACTTCATCGGCAATGGATATTTGTAATTGGCCGCCACTTGTTGATGATCCATAGCGAATACGAATTTTAGCTGGACCTGCCACGCCATTACTGTAGTCGTTAAACTGACCCACCAGCGCATCATTACCGTTGAGTCTGACACCAGTGCCGTTACGTAAGTACGAGAAGCCGTCTTGCGTTATTGCTTCTGCATTAAACTGAAAGTCTAAGAAGTTATCAAACTCAAAGCGTGTACCGCCGACAGTATTAAAAACATCGCTAAGCGTTTTAGCACTTCCGTCATGTAGATAAGGCGCGCTATCAAAAACTCCCAAAAGAGAGGGGGTTTTAATGCCAGGTAATTCTTCACCAAGGCGCTGACCAGAGCTACTTCTTAGGGTGCCTACATCATGAACAATGTTGTCACTTAAGGCGCTGCCACTATGGCATTGAGCGCATCCTTGATTAACAAAGGCTTGTCGACCTGCGTTCGCCGCTGTGGATAAACCACCATTAGCACTACGGGAAGAGCTGCGAGGGAGTGATTCGCGTCCAAGGCTGGCGACATAGGCGGCTAGGTTATCTAAGTCTTGGTTAAGGCCCGCTTTCGGTGAGCCAAGAGGGCTGCTATTGGCGAATTGATTATCAGTTAAAAAACCTAGTCCGCCGAATGCGGCACGTATATCGTCTTCGAAGTCTTGAATTTCGTCAAAATTAGCTGACCAGCGCAAATCCCCAAAACGGACACCGCCACGCCCTTTTAGTGAAATATTATTGCGTAAGCCTTCACCTCTGCCAGTAAAGTCCCATGTATTGCCATCGTGACCACCATCAAGATGACAGCTTGCACAGCTTATGTAGCCTTCGCCACTGACGATGCCAACGGGTTGAGAGTTGGTTAAGCCTTCGAAGGCATTGTAGAAAAGTTGTAAGCCTCTAAGTTCAGAAGCAGTCAATGTTTCATTATCAACTGTTGATGTGTTTTGACTCACTGCGCTGCTTAGTCCATTACTTATATCAATGGAGGTGACTGATCGGTCGGTAAAGTTTTTTACAAATAATGTGTTGAGTTGATTGTCAAAGCAAAGGCCTTGCGGTGCTAAGCCTGTTTGCAAACTGCTTATTTGACCGGTAAAACGAAGATCAGGGCCAATTTGCAATGCACGCACCGCGTTACGGCCTTGTTCAGCAATGAATAAGGTTTGACTGCCGTTCATTGCCAGAGCTGATAGTGAACTTGTGTTGTCTAGGTCAACGCGTTGTGCGCGTAACTCTTGGTTGTTTTCCAAATCAAGTGTCATGACGATGGTGCGAACGCTATTGTCTGGGTCGAGGTCTAGTGAAGAATTTAATAAGCCTCGATCTGTATTGTCTTTTTTACCAACAACATAAGCCCGATCGTTTGAGCCATTTATTATTACGGCCGCTAGATAGTTAGGTTTGCCGCGACCCTCATTAAGGGTGTCTTCTACTAAGTGTTTGTTCAAACGGAATGTGCGGTCTAGCTGCCAGTTCGAGGTATTCACATCAAACACTTCACCCCAATTTTCTGGTGAGATGAAGCGATTGACTAACAAACGACCGCCGTCTGGGCTGAGTGCCATCGCTTTGACGGTGGGAGCTAGAGTGATTAACTCTGGTGAGTTATTGCCGCCATCTGTACGATAGCGCGCGAGTTCACCTGTGCCGTAAAGCGTAACGTACATATATTGCGAATCACTACTTGCTAATAGATGTGTTGGTGCGCTCCCAAAACCAGTGTCAATCGTTCTTAATTCCCCTCGAGTATTCGCATCATAGATAACAATTTGGTCGCTATTACGTGACGCCACCCAGATTTCGTCATTAACTAATGCAGCCGCTTGTGGATCGTCTACTCCGGTGACTTCATCAAGTTTAATTAAGTCACTTGCGCGCAGTATGGTAACGCTATCGTTATCGGGGTTAACTGCCCAGACAGTATTACTGTTAGCATCACAAGCAAGTTGTGATGAATGGTTTCCAGGTTGCAAGTTGTCCGCGCGTACTTGAACTGAGATGCGTTGCAGCGATGAATCGCCGATTTCATTGCGCGCTCTGACATTGATGAAAAATGTACCAGGGTTTGTGAAGGTGAATGTTCGGCTACTTTGGCTGCTAAAATTTTGCTCTTCATTGTCTAATGCAATTTGGTAGCTGTTGGCGTTGGGTGAGGTAACGGAGATGGTCAACGATTCATTAATAAATACCGTATTCGACGGTGAGACCGTCACATTGCTAATGACCGCAGCTTCACCATTATTGCCGCCGCCATTATTACCACTGCCATCAGCCAATATAAGTTCATTGCCAGTCGAAAATCGAAAGCTAGTTGCTTGCATGCCATTACCAACGGCATCTTGTATGCCATTAGTAAAACTAACTTCATAGGTTGTGTCTTCGGCTAATAAGTTAACCGGGTTTAGCGTTAACATGCCTTGGTGTGATAGCACATAGTCAATATCAACTAAGCCGCCATTAACTAAATTACCATCTTCACCGACTGCGGTAACCGTAACAGAATCTGTTTGGCCACTGCGACGGTTTTCAGAGGTGATGATTGTTTCAACGCGTAAGGTTTCAGGTATAGAAAAGCCAAGCGGGGCATTAATTGGATAGTTAATTTGATTCGCTGCCGGAATTTGGTGTGCGATAAACGGAGGTCGAGTATCTGGCGCTGCTTGATGTGCCCAAATACTCATGCCATCGATGTTGGGCTGCACTGGAAAGCCGCCGCCTATAACGAGATTTCCAATCGGCCGATTATATTCACCAACATCAACAATTCGTTGTGGGCAGGTATTGTCATTCGGATTGAAGATACAAAGGTTTGTACCGCGCGGGCCACCACCGGTTACGTCAACAACGTTTTGCATTTCACAGGTTTCGATATTGATCTTAAAGCCATCAACGAATGCAAACTCATCTTGTAGGCCAGGGTAGCGTGGGCGACTTTCTAAAGCAAAACTTTGATCGGCATTTGGATTTACTAACTCAGTTTGGCATTGCTGTCTAATATTAGTCGGGTCTTCAAAGTTGATTATTTGTATGCCATCAAATGAATTTGGTTGGTTCCCAACTTTTTCTCGTCCAATAACAATGTAATGGCCACTGATCTCTGACCAATAGCCACCAACACCACCTTCACTTGCTGGAAGGTTAAAGATATCGAGTAGGCGAGGGCGGCTAATACCATTTTGCGTAATAATATCGGTAGCGTCATAAATCGCCACGCCACCACGAAGTTGGTCAGAAACATAAATAAGTAAATTACCAAAAAAGTTACCAAAACCAGACGCACCGCCTGTGTCAGCAGTGATATCCCACTCAGCCATTAATATATTGCGTAAGGTTAGGGTTGCGGTGTTATTCGGGCTGTTGTACGACCAGTTATCATTTATTGCCCAAGGTTGCATCATTGCGCCTTTGCTAAACCATTGGGCCCTCCGGTTAAGGGGTTGACCGGGAACACCAGGTTGCCCAGGTACACGCTGAAATAATTCAGGTGCTGTTGGCCCTGACCAGCGAACATGTGACAAACTGCCATTATCATTTAGTCGCACAGCATTGTTGTCCGTTTGAGAATCAAAACCTGTATACACTTCATTGGCTCGAGCATAACTACCGTGGGCTAAGATTGGATTACCTGTTCGTCCATAACTGCCAGTCAAGATTGGGTTTGATGGATTACTAATATCCCACGATTGAGTACGTTGGTGATCACCAAGTTCGCTGCCCGGCGTTTCAGGAATCGTAATGATTTGATTGCCCAGTAATTGAATGACAGCGAGCCTACCCATATCCGGGTCTACTGGGCCGCTTAATAACTCACCCGGGGAGTTTTGCGTTGTATTGGGGATAAGCTGAGCAAAAGACGGCGAAGCATAGATGAATAAGAATGCCGCCGAGCTAACTGTGACACGCCGGATTAATCTAACGACTTTGAGAAAGTCGTTAGATTTAGATGCCCAGTTGAAATCATGCCACATGTATAAATTTCCCCTATCCCGATGATCAATAGTTATATTGATTTAGAATTTTAAATAGAATAAAACGCTCTTAAGTCATTGCTTTACCTGTAAAGAATAAATCTATTGTATCAAATGTCAGTGTGATTTTATTGTGTTAAATCATTGAATTATCGCCGAATTTTCCATTCTTCACGTTCTATTTTTACATGCGAATGAATTCTCAGTGGGCCATCTTACTCCATTTAATTGCGGTCTCGTTACTCACGAGAGGAGTAATAACTACCACCACTTTAACAACTACTTTTTTATTCGAAAATCGCATCATTGTTGTCCAATGATACTCGACAGTAAAGCCAAGCTAACTGCAGGAGCTTTATTTAAAATGGCCTATGCCTTTGGTTTAACTCGAAGTAGTTTTCCATTGCCTTGACCAGGGTCTTCGCTTAACAGGTAAATCATGCCATCGGGACCTGTGCGCACGTCGCGAATTCTTTGTTGGATTTCTGAAAATAGAATTTCCTCAGATTCGACCACTGTATTTTTAAGCTGCAGGCGGCGAACGTCTTTATCTACAAGGGTGCCAACAAATAAACTATTTTTCCATTGCGGGAATACATCCTGGTTGTAAAACGCAAGACCAGACGGCGCAACGCTGGGTGTCCAGACTTTGGCGGGCGATGTAATGCCTTCTAGTTCTCGAAATGGTGTGATTTTTGCACCTGAGTAATTCACTCCATCTGTGGTGACAGGCCAGCCATAATTTTCGCCAGCGCGCACTACATTCACTTCGTCGCCACCGCGTGGTCCGTGTTCGTGCATATAAATAGTGTGTGATGCCCCATCATAGACCAAGCCTTGCGGATTACGATGGCCAAGTGAGTATATGTATGGGTCGGCCTCTGCGCCGTTGGCAAATGGATTGTCGATGGGTACAGAGCCATCTGTATTCATGCGTAAAATTTTTCCCATCTGATTGAAGGGGTCTTGTGCGGCTTCTCTATAATTGAAACCATCGCCAGTGGTAAGCAATAAGGTGCCGTCGTTAATAAACGTTAATCGGCCACCATAATGAACAGGTGTATCTTTGACTTGTTTAACGGTAAATATCGTTTCAACGTCAATCAGTGTATGGCCTTGGTAACGAGCTTTTATGACACGTGTGGCATTTTCCTTTTGTGTGCCGTGTGCGAAGGCGAGATAGATATTCTGGTTGGTTTCAAAGTTTGGATCAAGCACCACATCGAAAAAGCCACCTTGGCTTTGGCGGTAGGTGTCAGGTACATTTTCGATGGCTCTTCCGATTTTGCCTTGAGCCGATATTTGGCGTAATTCTCCGCCTAAAAATGAAACTAAAAAATCGCCAGAAGGAAGAAAAGCTAGAGACCAAGGGTAATCTAAATTTTTAGCGATGGTTTCTAATTCATAGGTTTTAGCTTTGGCCGGCATTGCTAAAGCCATTAGAATAACCGTGGAAACTATTAGTTTGGCAGACGACATTTGCTTGTTCCTTTTTCTTTTATTTACGCGAGCTTATGGGTATTGTAGTCCAAACTAAAGACAGAGATTTTTAATTATGAAAAAGGCCATGGCGTTTCTCTGCGCGGTTGTTTTTATGTATGCGCTCGGTGTACTGCTGATAACTCAGTTCAATATTAGTCGGATCACCGATCTGGGCTATTCGATTGCTCTATCTACACGGTTGCACACAAGCGTTCATGACTGGCTAGGAATGTTAAGCAGCTATCTTCCTTTGATTGCCTTTGCGTTTGCGTTTGCCTTTTTATTCACCGGTTTGTTTTTACAGCGCTTTATGGCGCCTAGTGCAGCGCTCTACGCCCTAGCAGGGTTTGTTGCTATTTTGGCGCTGCATGTTATCGCGAACTTTGTTTTTGGCATTGTTGCAATTGCTCCTACTCGAACACTGCTGGGTCTTGCTGTGCAGGCAATGGTCGGTGGCTTTGCTGGATACTTATTCTATCGTTTGGCATGGAAGGCGACTTAGGTTTAACCACTTGTTTTACCGAGGCGCAAAAACCCAAAGTCATAAACCTATTTATATAAAAAACAATAGGCTTATGACTTGGTGACCTAGCCTAGTGTATTAGACCAGTGCTGTTTGATAGAGGTTTAGTAAACGCGACCAAGCGCGTTCAGCTTGCGCTTCATTATAAACCGCTGAGTCGGGCGGGCACCAACCGTGTAGCGTGCCTTCGTACACTTCTATTTCGGCAGGAATGTCAGCGCTAGCGTAAGCATCAATTAATGCTTGTTTGGCATTTGGATCTTTTTCGTGGTCATTTTCGGCAATTGCATGCAGCACATGCGCTTGAGTTTTTGGTATCAGTAAATGTGGGCTGTCTTCGTTTTCGGTCACTAGACCTCCGCCATGAAATGATGCCGCCGCGCCAACACGATCAGGAACTGCGGCGGCGGTCCGCATAATGATTGGGCCACCCATGCAATAGCCTTGTGTACCAACCTTGCGGGTAACATCAACAGGCTCTTGTTGGTCTAAAAATTCGACAAATACTTTAGCGTCACTAATGTGCGTTTGTGCTGAAAGCTCTCGGTACATAGGTATTACGATGTCGCGCGTTTCTTGGTCTCTAAAACTGGCGCCATTGGGTATTACCGGCGCCTTAGCGCTGCGGTAAAAAGGGTTTACTACTAGTACTGAAAAGCCTGATTCAGCTAACCGTTTACCCATTGCCCGAAACGCTGGGCGCAAGCCGAGAATGTCCGGCCAGATAAGTACTGCTGGGTGTTTGCCACTAGAAGGGTGCACAAAGTAAGCGTCGGCCACACCGTCTGGTGTTTGAATTTCAACGTCTGATTCCGTGACTGTTTGCGCATTCACTGCTGAAGGTAATAACGCAGCGAAGCCAGCCGCCGCCGTTAATTTAGTGAAATCACGGCGGTTTAAGGCGCCGCCTTTTTCTACAAAGTTGTCAATATCGTTTTCGGTAAAGTCATCGCACATAGGGGCTCCTGATGAGTGAGTTATATAGGGTTCAAGGAGGATAATAACTGACGTCATCACCTAAATAAAATATAAACGGCAGTTGTTACAAAAGAGATAGTTTTTGATTGTGGCGAGCGAATTGTTCAGTGCAGAATTGTTAAAGTTGACTTAAGTTTTCTAAAAAGAGCCTAATTAAGGGGCTTAGCGTACGCTTTTAGTTCACTATTCAGCATTATTTAACAACTATTTAGCTGCTATTTTTCTGTTTGAGCGTTGTTGAGTTTATACTAAGGTTATTCAATAAAATGCCAGTTTAGCTAAAGTGACGTGGGTAGTTCTGTCGCTTATAAATCTGCAATAGCCGTAAACAATTAATGACCTCACAACTTAACGATTATCGAGCGCGTATCGAACAAGTGCTCGATAAAGCGCTGCATCACGCCAATTCGCCTGCCTCTCTGCAAGAATCAATGAGATATTCGACTCTCGCTGGAGGCAAGCGCGTGCGTGCCATGTTGGTGTATGCCGCAGGGCTAAGCTTAGACGCGCCATTACAAAGGCTTGATGCGGTTGCGGCTGCATTGGAATGTGTACACAGTTATTCACTTATTCATGATGATTTGCCTGCCATGGATGACGATGATTTAAGGCGAGGTAAACCAACTAATCACAAGCGGTTTGATGAGGCTACAGCGATATTGGCGGGTGACGCTTTACAAACAGTTGCGTTTGAGCTAATTAATGCCGAACAATCATTAAGCGATTCTCAAGTTCGCAAAATTGGTTTGTTGTTAGCCAAGTCCGCTGGCCGAGATGGTATGGTGGGTGGTCAAATGCTTGATATGGAAGCCACTGAGAAGAGTATAAGTAGAGAACAATTAGAAGATGTTCATCGGCGCAAAACTGGTGCATTGATTCGTGCCGCTGTTTTAACTGGCGCGCTTTGTGCTGATAATGTCGAGAGCCGTGAGTATGACGCGTTAGATAATTATGCGGTTAAGTTAGGTTTGGCGTTTCAGGTGATCGATGATGTGTTAGATATTGAAGCAAGTACTGAGGTTTTAGGTAAACCTAGTGGTGCAGACCAAGAAATGGGTAAGTCGACCTACCCAGCTTTGCTCGGTCTACAAGCTTCTAAACAACTAGCACAAGATTTGTATGAAGATGCGATGGATAGCCTAGCGCAATTGTCGGGGGCGACCGATATGCTGGCAGAATTAGCGTCTCTCGTTGTTAATCGAAATAAGTGATAACAACTTGAGTGATAAAATTTAAGGTCTCACGAACTTGCTATGGTTGCCGATAATCGAACATCAACGCTTCTTGTTTGTGCTTTAAACGCTGAGGGGGAGACATTGTCGGCTTTAAAAAAACAGGTGGAAGACGGTAAAGCTATTGTGCGAGTAACCGGAGTGGGCGATCACGCGGTAAGAAGCTCTACTGCATCCTTGCCGGTTCCGTCTGTCGCGGCTGTGATTAGCTGGGGTGTGTGCGGCGCATTGAATGCTCAACTAAGTCCCGGTGATTTAGTTTTGCCCTCCAAGGTAATGGGTGAAACAGGTGAAGTATATACTTGTGATTCAAGTTGGCGAGATGATTTGCATCACGCGTTTAAAGAAGCCGATTCAAGTCTTAAAGTTCTCACAGGTTCATTGATAAACTCTAATGAGGTGGTAACCGACGCAGCGGCTAAATTAGCGCTGCAACAACGTAGTAATGCGGACGTGGTTGATATGGAAAGTTTGGCGGTAGCGCGTTTTGCGCGTACGCACAATATTCCGTTCATTGTGGTTCGTGCCGTGAGCGATGGTGCTAGTCACTCTTTACCTAAAGCTGCGATGCTACCAGCTGGTCAATCAGACGTGTCTTTGAGTACGGTGTTTCGGGCATTAAGTCGCCCAATGCAATGGCCTGCACTGATACGAACGGCAAGACAGTTTAAACAGGGACTCTCGAGTTTATCTCGTGCAGCGCAGATGCTGCCTAATGATATTTTACTGAATAACGCGGACTTGATAACCGCACAGAGAGTTAATAGGGTTGTAAAATAAGTTGATGAATCAGTGGATTGCTTATTGGGTTGTTGCCTCTGCCAGACATGCTAAGTTGGTGTGCATTTTTTTTGCTGTGTCTTGCGTCGTTTTGGCAAGCTATGCTGCGAATAACCTCGGTATTAATACTAAAACCACCGACATGCTCTCGGCCGATCTTCAGTGGCGCCAAAACTTAATACATCATGAAAAATACTTTCCTCACTTAACCGATACTCTTGTCGCGGTTATTGATGCGCAGACACCCATGTTAGCAATGCAGGCACGTGATCAACTTGCCAGTGAGTTAGAAAAACATGACGATCAATTTTTGGAAGTATTTGTACCAGCTGGGGGGGGCTTTTTTCGCCAACACGGATTACTCTTTCTTGAGCTTGAGCAATTGGATGAGCTCATAGATCAACTAACGCAGATACAACCATTTTTGGGGCGCTTAGATCGGGGAGAGCGTTTAAGCGGGTTCTTCGGTCTTTTAGAACAAAGCCTCGCTAACCCTGAACAGTCTGATTCGACTGAGCTTATAGAGCTGATAGGGCGCACGACGACAACTATTCAAGCCTTACAAGATGAGCGGTTTGAGCGTATGCAGTGGGGTCAGGGAGGTAGCACGCGGCAATTAATTGTGCTCAAATCTAAATTGGCCTTTAAACAACTATTGCCTGCCAAACAGGCCATCGAACTTGTTCAAGATACTGTAGAAGGTCTGAATCTAATCAAAACACAAGGTGTGCAGGTACGACTAACCGGAACGATTGCACTGCAAAGTGACGAGCTTAAATTATTGGCGGGTAGCATGCCACTCAGCGGTCTTATCGCTTTGATACTAGTAAGCATTGTGCTGTTTTTCGCGATGCGTCATCCGGTTTTAATTTTTAGTTCGGTAGCAACATTACTTCTTGGTTTAGTTTTTACTGGTGCGTTTGCAGCATTTTCAGTCGGTTATTTGAACTTGGTTTCAGTCGCCTTTGCTCTTTTGTTTATCGGTTTGGGTATTGATTTCGCGATTCATTTCTGTCTACGTTATAAAGAATTGTTGAATGAAAAATTCGCACACTTAGATGCGCTACATACCACAGCGACCGACGTAGGTTCTTCTTTGATGTTGTGTTCTATTACCACATCAGCCGGTTTTCTGGCGTTTGTGCCTACCTCATTTAAAGGTGTCTCGGAGCTTGGAATAATCTCTGGAATGGGCATGATCATTAGTTTGTTTACAACCCTGACGCTATTGCCTGCGTTATTGAGTTTGAAACCAATTAAAACTCCTGATTTGTACGACCGAGCTCATAAATTTAGCCGGGTGGGTGGGATAATTAGCGACAAACTAATCAATGACCCGAAAAATAGTCGCAGGCTAATAGTTGCTTTTTCGATAATCCTTATTGCCTCAGTACCAATTTCTTTTGCGGTATCGTTTGATAATAATCCGATCAATCTACGTTCGCCTAAGAGTGACTCGGTATCGGCTTATCGAGACTTGCTTAATGATCCACAAACATCCCCCTTATCGTTGAGTATAATGAGTAAGGATCAGGCGCAGTTAGATGCATTGAAGGCGAAATTACAAGCGCTCGAAACGGTCGACAAAGTGGTGGGAATTAGCGACTTTGTGCCGGATCAACAGCAGGATAAATTAGATCTACTTGGTGATCTTGAATTTATTTTGGGTGGTACCAGTGCGAGTGCGGATGACCAAAATGATATTGAATTACCGGCTCAACAGCTTGTTGCAATGTCGGATTTGTTGGAGCAACTTTCGACTAGTATTGATACGCAAAACTATACTGTCGAAGAGTCGAATCAGCTTATTAGTTTACGCGCTACATTGACTGAGTTTCAGGCGAATTTATTGCAGCAAACGGCGCTACAAAAAGAGAGCCAACTAGACGCCCTAAGTGACCGATTGTTGGGTGATCTATTGGTGCAAATGCAGCGCATCAGAGAGGGATTAAACAGTGAAGGGATAGATCAATCACAGATACCATCGGACTTAAAAAGGCGCTGGGTATCGGATGAAGGGCATTATAAGTTGCAAATTTTTCCGGCCGAACAGTTGACGGATAAAGCTAGGGCAACCAAGTTTGTACGTTCTGTCACAGCACTTGCACCGGACGCGGTTGGTTCTGCCGTGGTGAATCTGGAAGGGGGTGAGGCGATTGTACAGTCTTTCCAACAAGCCTTTGTGTCAGCTTTTATTCTTATATTTTTACTGCTATTAATATTGCTGCGTCGTTTAGGTGACGCGCTGCTAGTATTGACGCCTTTGGTTCTAACGGCTCCTTTAGTGGTCGCTATCACGGTGCTTTTAGATATACCTTTTAATTACGCAAACATAATTACCTTGCCCTTATTGCTCGGTATAAGCGTGGACAACGGTGTGCACATGATTCATCGTGCGCGGCATGCCCTTTGTGAGCAAGATCATTTATTGGCAAGCAGTACAGGCCGTGCGGTCGTGTTTAGTGCTGCCACAACTGTAGTAAGTTTTGGTAATCTCGCTTTTTCACCACACATAGGTACTGCTGGTATGGGGCTGTTGTTGACCATTGGAATGACTTGTAGTTTGTTTTGCACATTAATATTACTCCCTATGTTGATAAATCGTTTTATTAGGACGGTGTCGGTATGACCACCTTGGTAACTGGCGCATCTGGTTTTGTTGGCAATGCCGTTATGCGCCATTGTCTAGCGCGCGAGGAAAAAGTGAGAGTACTGGTTCGCGCAAATAGTGACCGGCGTTTGATCGACAATTACCAAGTAGAGGTGGTGCAGGGCGACCTTAGTGATCGTGACTCTTTAGAAGCCGCTTTGAACGGCTGTGACTATTTGTATCATGTGGCGGCCGACTATCGATTATGGAGCCGCTACCCCGAGCAACTATACCAAAGCAATGTGGATGGCACGCGCAATATTATGTTGGCTGCATTGAATCAAAAGGTTAAGCGTATTGTCTATACTAGCTCAGTTGCTACCTTGGGTTTACATGCTGACGGTTCGCCTTCGGATGAGACTACGCCTGTGTCCTTAAGTGATATGGTAGGGGATTATAAACGCTCTAAATATTTGGCTGAACGTGAAGTTGAGTCACTCATTATCGAGCGCGGTTTGCCAGCGGTAATCGTTAACCCTTCGACGCCTGTTGGGCCAGGTGATCTTAAGCCTACGCCCACTGGACAAATGATACTTGATGCGATTACAGGAAAAATGCCGGCTTATGTTGATACCGGCTTAAATATTGTGCATGTGGATGACGTGGCGATCGGACATCTTAGCGCTATGGACAAAGGTGAAATCGGTGAGTCTTATATATTGGGTGCGGCCGACATGACTTTACAGGAGATTTTAGCTTATATCGCTAAGCTGATAGAGCAAAAGCCGCCTGTTGTTAAGCTGCCACATAACTTGATATTGCCTATTGCATGGGTGATGGAGAGGATTGCGTCGGTTACTCATCAACCGCCAAGGGTGACCGTGTCTGGAGTTCAATTAGCAAAAAAGAAAATGTTTTTTTCTCACGCTAAAGCTAAAGATGTTTTAGATTATTCACCCCGGTCTGCGCATTCTGCCTTAGCGGATGCGGTTGAATGGTTTCAGAGTCCGTATTTCTCTGGTTCTAGCCAGTGAAGTCGTTTGCTGGCTAGAGAACTTTGGTTTGTAATGTTTATTAAAGTTAGATGAAATATTTAGTCTGGCGATTGTGTCTTAATTGGTAGATAAAAAGCTTAACACTAAGAAAAATTTGCACAGAGAAGCATTTACTTTGTTTTCATGATATCAAATTTAACTGGCTTGGCTTTATAGCCCAAGCCAGCGTGAAATTGCTACTGTATTTGTTACAAAAATTAGTCCACAATAAGTCAATAATAAGTTCATCAAGATGTCTGTCTAATTTAAGGGCAGCCAACTAGCGAAAGATGGGTAGGGCGTTGCATAATACGCCATTTATAGTTTATGACGATAAAGAAGTATAAATATAAATAATATGTCAGAGCATATGACGATCGAGCAAGCAATAGCGCGACAAAATCAGTTGCTCCCTGGGGTTTCAAGAACCTTTGCACTGACCATTCCGCAATTAGCTGAGCCATTAAACATTGCCGTTACTAACGCTTATCTATTGTGTCGAATTGCCGATACGATAGAAGATGACGTTGGCTTGAGTATTCAACAAAAACAAACGTTTCATAAACAGTTTATAGAGATTGTTGACGGCAAAATGTCGTCTGATCAGTTTATGCAAAATTTGGTGCCGCTGCTGTCGGACAATACCAGTAAAGCTGAGCGTGATTTAATTGCTGAAACTGATTTGGTTGTGCGAGTTACTCATTCATTGAATGAAAAACAGCGCGCCGCATTAACTCGATGTGTACGTATTATGTGCAGCGGTATGCCTGATTTTCAGCGCGTAAATACCGCCGGTGGTTTAAACAAGATGATCGATATGGATCGTTATTGTTACTATGTTGCCGGTGTGGTTGGTGAAATGCTGACCGAGTTGTTTTGTGATTATTCGCCGGCCATGAATGAGAATTATAAGGAGTTGATGGATCTGTCGATTTCTTTCGGTCAAGGACTACAAATGACCAATATACTTAAAGATGTGTGGGATGATCGGCAAGTTAATGCCTGTTGGTTACCGCAAGAGGTCTTCGAACGCTATGACTTACAGCTCGAGGAGCTCTCTGCTAATGCGGGTGCAGGCGGCCTTAATAATGATGGCTTTGCAGAAGGCATGTCGGAATTGGTCGGTATTGCGCGCGCGCATCTTGAAAACGCACTGAAGTACACAAGGTATATTCCTAAAAGCGAAACAGGAATACGTCGATTTTGTTTATGGGCTATTGGAATGGCGGTATTAACACTGCGTAATATTCATAATAACCCTGAATTTTTGTCGGGACAGGACGTGAAAATTAGCCGTCGAAAAGTAAAAGCTACTGTCGCTCTGACAAGCATGTTGTGTCGTAGTAATAGAGCCTTAGGTATGCTGTTCAATATAGCCGAACAAGGTTTGCCAAAAGAACATGAGGTAAATTTACTTCTTCACAAGACAAATATAGTGCGTCGTGAGGATGTATCGGTTGAATAATTTAAGTAATGCATTAACCCAAAACGCTATTGTCTCAGATGAGTCCGATATGTTGATTTTAGTTGATGCGGATGATCAGGAAGTTGGGAGTAGTACCAAAGAGCAGTGTCACGATGGCGAAGGTATCTTACATCGTGCTTTTTCCGTATTTATGTTTAATGCACAGGGCGAATTGTTGTTACAACAACGCAGCCAAGAAAAACGTTTATGGCCTTTGTATTGGTCGAATAGCTGCTGTAGCCATCCACGATTTGGTGAAACTATAGAGCAAGCTGCATTAAAGCGTGCGCGCGAAGAATTGGGCGTTAGCTCTGATAATTTGCAGTATTTATATAAGTTCCATTACCAAGCAAGTTTTGGTACCAAAGGCTCAGAGCACGAGCTTTGTTCAGTTTATATTGGAAATTCGAGTGATGTGGTAATGGCCAACGTTAATGAGGTTGCAAATTGGCGGTATCTTAGCGCGTTTGACGTAAGCCAAGAAATCGATGAAGCACCAGAAACCTTCACCCCGTGGTTTAAAATGGAGTGGCAACATCTTATTCAAAATTACAGTGATGAATTGGCCGCTATTGGTGTCGATGTGGTGACGAGCTAAACTTTAAATTTTTAAGTTTGTATTTAAGATAATAAAACGTCGAAGTAATTTTTAATTAGATTTATAATTTCTATTGTCTAGATCATGAGTTATATATAGCTTGTGGATTGGGTAATCAATAAACGATACATTTAATGAGATAGGCCTAACTATGAGCATACCTTTCATCCAAAAACATCGCGTAGGTCGTTATATTCTTGAGCAAAAGATAAAAGGTGTAAAACGCTACCCTTTAGTCTTAATGCTTGAGCCTTTGTTTCAATGCAATCTTGCCTGTGCGGGTTGCGGCAAAATCGACTATCCCAAGGAGATTTTGCAGAAACGCGTAGGTGTCCAAGAAGCGCTGACGGCCGTTGATGATTGTGGTGCCCCAGTAGTATCGATAGCGGGCGGTGAGCCATTAGCGCATAAAGAGCTGCCACAAATCGTAGAGGGTATTGTAGAACGCAAAAAGTTTGTGTACTTATGTACCAATGCCATTTTGCTGCCTAAGCACATTGATCAATACGAACCTTCACCTTATTTGACCTTTTCCATCCATTTAGATGGTTTGCAAGAGCGTCACGATGAATCAGTGTGCCAAGAAGGTGTATTTGATAAAGCGGTTGTGGCAATTAAACTGGCTTTAGATCGAGGCTTTAGAGTCAATATAAACTGCACCTTATTTGACGGCGAAGAGCCTGAAGAAGTGGCTGAGTTTTTTGATTATGTTACAGGTTTAGGTGTGGAAGGCATCACTGTTTCACCGGGTTATAGTTATGACCATGCTCCGCGACAGGATGTTTTTCTGAACAAGAAAAAAAGCAGTAATTTATTCCGAGAAATCTTTAAAAAAGGAAACACACGGGAAAATTCGTGGCAATTTAATCATTCTTCATTGTATTTGGATTTTTTGGCGGGTAATCAAAGCTATCAATGCACCCCTTGGAGTAATCCTACCTATAATGTGTTTGGTTGGCAAAAACCTTGTTACCTATTGGTGGATGAGGGTTATTCGAAAACCTATGCTGAAATGATGGAAGAAACCAATTGGGACAACTACGGTACGGGTAAAAATCCGAAATGCGATAATTGTATGGCGCATTGTGGTTACGAAGGTACGGCGGTAAACGATATGTTTGCTAATCCTATAAAGGCTGTAAAAGTCTACATGAAAGGGCCGAAATTGGATGGCGATATGGCTCCAGATCTACCCATTATGTATGACCGTGAGCCTGCTAGTTCTTTGCAATCAATACCTGTGACTCACGTTAATAATGATCAAACGCCTCCTGCTCAATAATCGACTTACGTCTTTTTTGATGCGTCGCTTAGTAAGCCTGTTTGTTTGTTTTTTTCTGGTTGTTGCTACTGCGGCACAAGCGAGTTCTGAAGATGCCGTTCAAACGGTGATCGCTACATTGCAGAACACCTTAATTGAAAGCTCTGTCGTATCGGCGCTTGAGCAAAGAGTTGAACTGATACAGCCAGTTGTTCAAAGTACTCATGATTTTAGTGCCATAGCGCGCCTGGTCACCGGGCGTCATTGGCGTAAGTTGTCGGAGCCGCAGCGTGATCAATTTATCGATGTATTCACTAAGCTGAGTGTTTTGCGTTACGCTGAACGCTTTAAGGATCTGGGTGATAGCGAATT
Organism: uncultured Gammaproteobacteria bacterium; assembly: GCA_964434375.1. GTDB lineage: Bacteria > Pseudomonadota > Gammaproteobacteria > Arenicellales > Arenicellaceae > Arenicella. The sequence continues at coordinate 17,945 of CAYSUU010000003.1, forward strand.
CCAAATTATTGAAACCATCCCTCAGCCACGCAATAGCTTAAAAGTATTAACGGTTTTGGAGCTCGATAGCGATGCGAGCCTTGCTGAGTTAAGTAGTAAATCGGCACTGAATTTTGAATATATATTGCGTTCAGTGAGTGTGGGTACGGCTAGTTCAGATACGCAAACCGATGTTTGGAAAATTATTAATGTAGTCGTTGATGGTGTAAGTGACTTAGCGCTCAAGCGTGCAAATTACGTAACTACGATCAATGAGCAAGGCTTTGATACTCTAATAGAGCAATTAAGAGGAGAGTTAGCGGACGCGCGCGCAAAATGAGGTTTGAATTAAGGTTCTACCGCTTTAGATATCTGGGATAACAGAAGTTGCGTTTCCTTAGTTCTAGTCTCGCACAGTTTGATGGCACGCGGAATAGAGGCTCTTATGCGAAGGCTACCTCTATCGCCATCGCGAACTTTAGCTGCAACCTGATTGAGTGGTTTACAGGCCTGTATCATCGAATTTTCGCTCGACTCTAGCGATTCAAGTTGGGCGTCAGATAGTTCGACGTCGGTGTTAAATAAAATTAGCTGCGAAACGAGTTGATTATGATCTCGAAATACCGTCTCTGCGCGCTGTCGAAGGTCCGCTGTTAATGTTGTGCAAGCACTCAAGTTAATGGTCACTAAACTGACTAAAATTAGTTTGATCGAGAATTGTAATTGATGTTTCATTATTAGCCATTATACAAGCGATAGAACTTTCGTTTGCGCTACTTGTAATTATTTAAAAATTAAGCAAACTCAAGGGTATAACGAGTACTCTAGAGTTACCCTAACAATTAAAGTCTGCTACTGAGCTATGCATAGCTTTTGCGAAGGATTTTATTACGTTTAGGGTAGAGAAATTATAAATCGAATTAAGACTTTGACTCATATATACGCCCATCGCCCGTTTACGTATCGTGCTGCTAACACACTGGGAGCAATTGTCCAACGATTTGGTATTGAACCAAACTTCGAAATTGGACAGTTACTTGAAAAAGCTAAGAGTGCGGTTAAGTTAGACGATTTTGGTGACGATCATTTCATAACGCCCTTAGAGCGCTTATTGCATGCGTATGAGCATGAAGCTCACCTTAACACGATAGGCAAAGTATCTGCGCATACGTATCTGCTGCAATTATTAACCAATCGATTACGTTTAGAAGAAGACCGCAAAACAAATTTGGTCATTGCTCAGCAAGAAATAAAGAAGCCTATATTTATTTTAGGTTTGCCAAGAAGCGGCACAACATTTTTACATGCTTTGTTGGCTGAGGATCCAAGCACCAGAACACCGATAACTTGGGAGGTTATGTATCCCTCACCGCCTCCAAAAAAACAGAGTTTTGATAATGATGAGCGCATAAGGCGCACGGCTCGTAACTTGCGATGGCTTGAACGTCTTGCGCCAAAGTTTAATTCAATTCATGCGGTAAAAGGGCATTTGGCACAAGAGTGCATAGCGATCACTACGCATGCCTTTGCTAGTATTCAATTTCATACGACGCATAATGTTCCAAGCTACCAAAGTTGGCTTGAACAAAGTGATATGAGCTACGCGTACAAATATCACAAACGTTTTTTACAACATCTACAAGCCTACAATAGCGCTGATCGTTGGTTGCTTAAAGCCCCTGGTCACATGTTCGATATAGAGTCCTTATTAAGAGAATATCCAGACGCGCGTATTATACAAACTCATCGAGACCCTCTTGAAGTGGTTGCTTCGATTTCCAGTCATGCAAACGTTATTCGCGCCGCGTTTTCTGATGTTCTTTACCCAAAAGAGATTGCACAAGACTGGCAACAGTATTGGTGGCGAGCTCTACAGCGAACAATGGACTATCGTCGCCACAATCCGACTCAAGCTGTACACGATATTTATTATACGGATCTGGTTGCTGATCCAATTGCTGTTGTCAAAAAAATCTATACCGAATTAGATATGGTAGTAAGCGATGAGTTTGAGAGGGCCATGCGCAAATACATACAAGCGAATGCGCAAGCCAAGCACCGATATACCTTACAGGAATTTGGTTTTGAGCCTAAACGTATACGAGAGTTATTTTCGGAGTACTATCAAGCATACCAATTTGATGATGGCCTAGAGCAAACTCTATAGTCATTAAAGTATTGATTTAGTAGAACAGTGATTATCTATGGAAAAAAATTCGATGAATAAAAATCCTTCTACGGTGTCAGGTGTACTAGAATTAAACCGTTTTAAAATTGATTCGATGATTGATGCGGGCCTTACCTGGAGCGCTGAAAAGCAAGAACTCGACGGGTTTTGGAATTCCACTCTTGAATCTAATGCGTGCATGGAAGCAGAGTGGTTGATGGCTTTATATTTGGTTGACGTCGATGATCCGCAAAAAACCGCGAGCTTTGCTAAGGCCATTGTAGACCGTCAGCGCGAAGATGGCTCGTGGGAAATTTATTATGATGCGCCAATGGGCGATGTCAATGCTACGATAGAATCTTATGCTGCTCTTAGGTTAGCCGGCTACGATCCCGATTCACCTATCTTGACAAAGGCACGGAATTGGATTTTTGAAAAAAATGCATTGTCACGAGCAAGAGTATTTACACGATATTGGATGGCTCTTATCGGTGAGTGGCCTTGGCGGGAAGTGCCAAATCTACCGCCCGAGATAATCCATTTTCCTAAGTGGTTCCCATTTAATATATATCATTTTGCCTGTTGGGCTCGCGCTACCATAATGCCTTTAGCATTGTTAAGTGCAAAGCGATTTAGCAAACCATTTCCAGCGGATAAACGCTTAGACGAGTTGTTTCCAGATGGACGTGAGAATTTTGATTTTTCTCTTTCGAAACATTCAGACTCTTTATGGAGTTCTTTTTTTTACAAGGCCGATAAAGTATTGCATAAATTGCAAGATATAGGTTTTACACCGGGACGCGATTCTACCTGTCGCAAGGTTCTTGACTGGGTTATTGAGCATCAGGACGATGACGGTTGTTGGGGAGGTATCCAACCGCCATGGATATACTCTGTAATGATGTTGCACGCCTTTGATTGCGGACATGATCATCCGGCCTTTAGAAAAGGCTTAGACGCATTAGATAACTATTGGACTTATACGGTTGATGATGGTCTGTATATTCAAGCCAGTGAGTCGACGGTTTGGGATACTTTACTTACTTTATTAGCCATCAAAGAATGCGATGAGGGTGATCGTATGCAAGAGCCTCTTAGTAAGGCTATTGACTGGCTTTTAAGTCAAGAAAATAGAAGTTATGGTGATTGGGCTCAACAAACACCAAACGTTGAACCTGGCGGTTGGGCGTTTGAACGCTGTAATGTTATGTACCCAGACGTTGATGATACGGCGGTCGCTATTTTAGTACTAAACGGCCTAAAGAAACGTTACAAGGGTCAGCGCTCAGTAGCCGAGATTGAGCAAGCCGTGGATCGTGCAAAAAATTGGGTGCTTGCTATGCAATGTGATAACGGTGGCTGGGGTGCATTTGACCGGAACAACGACAAGCAAGTACTGACTAAAATTCCATTTAGCGACTTTGGCGAAGTGCTAGATCCTCCTAGTGTTGATGTGACAGCGCACGTTATCGAGGCACTAATGCCTCTAATTGAGCAAGACTCGAAAATTCAGCCAGCCATTAATGCGGCTATTGCTTATATCAAATCTGAACAAGAAGACGATGGCAGTTGGTTTGGCCGTTGGGGCGTAAATCATATTTATGGCACTGGCGCGGTCTTACCTGCCTTGGCGCTAACTAGTGAAGATATGGCTCAGCGATACATACTAGATGCTGCAAACTGGGTTGCTGAACATCAAAATGAAGATGGAGGATGGGGCGAAACGTGTGCCTCTTACATGGACGATAGCCTTCGTGGGGTTGGAGTAAGTACCGCAGAACAAACAGCTTGGGCCTTAATTTCCTTAGATGCAGTCGACCATCCGGATCACCAAACGAATATAGAACGAGGCGTTAAATACTTATACGATTCGCAGCAAGAAGGCACTTGGGGCGGAACACAATTTACTGGCACAGGTTTTCCAGGCTATGGGGTCGGTTCTCGATTAAATGAAGACGATCAAAAGCGTCGAATTAAACTACTACAAGGTAATGAGCTCGGTCGTGGTTTTATGATTAATTACACGATGTATCGACATTACTTCCCCTTAATTGCCTTGGGTCGATTGCGAAAATGACAGTAATCGCAAAGATGTCTATTGCCTGATCATAGTAGTAATCGTTGCATCTATCTTTGTTTGTTTGAGATAAGGTTCCTTATCGAGCCTTGGTGTTTAAAGTAGCGAGCAATAAGCTATTGTTTAATTTTGATGCGTGTCTACAATATCGTTCTATCAATCAATAGTTAAAACAAGCTTGCAAGCACCTTTTTGAATGGCGATTTACTGTGATACCCATGTTCATTGTTACGATTTCTCAGAAATCGATGCATTGCTCAGTTTCGCCTATTCCAATGTAAGAGCGCGCGGTTTCGATACTCAAGCCGATCAGCTTATATTGTTTTTCACTGACGGACGAGATGATAAAACCTGGGCCAATCTCACGTCTGCAATGCAAAACACCGGGGGGCTTGAACAATGGCAGTTGAAATCTACGCCATGCGATAAGACTTTGTCCGTGACTCATTCGCAAACGAATGCACAAATCACATTGGTTGCGGGTAGACAGATCAATAGTTCGGAGAGGCTAGAGTTTCTCGTACTTGGCTTTGCTGGTGATGATCAAGATGGTGATGACGCGGAACAAATTGTAGAAAAATTTTCTAACGACTATTTGTTGATTACTCCTTGGGGTGTTGGTAAATGGCTGTTCTCGCGCGGCGCCTTATTGAGCGGCCTACTAGAGCGCTTTCGTTCTGGGCTCTTTTTAGGTGATAACGGTGGCAGACCGTGGTTTTGGACTTATGTGCCTCATTTTCGGCAAACTAAGCAGACTATTTTTAATGGTAGCGACCCGCTGCCTATCAAAGGCGAAATTTCTCGCGTCGCTAGTTTTGGTGTCAAGATTAATATTAAAATGAGTGAGCAGGCGAACGCTACGCAGTTGATAGATTTACTAAAAGACGAGTCGGTTTGTAAAGAAAATTTTGGAAGACCACTGAGCGCTTTTGCTTTTCTTAGGTCAAGGTTTGCTTTAGCCTTAAGTTAGTCGCGATGTGAATCCAGATATCTTTGTTAGAGTCGTTAGCTCGCGTATGAAATGATTGTGTCAATATCCATATAGAATAGAGATCATGATTCCGCTGTAAGAAATGACGCCAACGCCTAGCATTGAAAATCAAAAAATGATGTCCCTATGTGGACTCGTAATACTTGTGGCTTTAGCCTGGGCCTTTAGTGCTTTTGTGTTTAAATCAATTGATGTGCCACACCTTTATTTTAATCTAAAACCCTTAGAGCTATCTCAAGAGCGACAACTTCGCACTCGGCTTTCCAAGGAACAACAAGACGCCTATTTAAATTTTTTTCAAACCTACCAGTCACCCCATACGCTTTCCTCGACCTATGTTTTGGAGCTTCCTGGTACCGAGACAGATTCGAGTGAGACTCTAGTTGTGGTTGCTGATTATCCAAATTTTGATTATGGCAGAATGCTGGCGATTGCTGATACATCGAACATGGAGCGAACCTTGTTCGGTGATGAACTTCCATTTTCGCAGCGAGGTGTGTCGTTTCGTTTGCCTATGTTTAAGGTGCACGAAGCCAAGCAAGGTGAGTTAATTGTGATACAAGCCATCGATACCATTCAAAACGAATTTGGCATCAATGTCTATACCGAACAGAATTTTCAGCAGTATACCCAATACAACATGTTTATTTATGGTCTGTATTTTGGTGTTCTATTATTGCTGATTGCGGTTAGTTTGTTTTTATTTTATTTCGCTCGCCAAGCACACTTTTTGTGGTATTCAAGTTACCTTAGTTTTTGTGTGGTGTTTTTGCTTACCGCTAACGGTTTGGGTTCCGCAACTCTCTGGACCGAGCAGTTCGCAACCACACGATACAGCTTTTGGGCCGCCTGTGGCATGGCTGTGTTCATTACTCTTTTCGCAAGGAGCTTCATTGGACGAAGCAATGTGTCACCTTGGTTTTGGTCGATTTCGAAAATAAATATGGCGGCCTTGCTATCGATCTCGGCGTCTTTGTTTTTCGTGCATCACGGCGTCATAGATAGTTACTTTTTCTTTTTTGTATTTCTGCAAATGTCCATTATGTTTGGTCTAGCAGTTCAAGCTTATCTGCGCGAGCATAAGCACGCAGTTTTTCTGATACTTGGCTATATTGTTTTGTTTCCAGGTCTTGTTTTATCGATACTTAAATTCTCAGGCTTAGTTGAGGTGAATCAGATCGTTAATCACGCTGTGGAAGTTTCCTTGTTGCTCGAAGCGCTGCTGTTTTCTTTAGGCTTAGGCTATAAGCTGCAAAGTTTGACCGAAGCGGAGCGTGAGGTTCGACGAACTAGAGAGGAGTATTTGAATGAGCTGATTACAGTTAGGGAGGAAGAAAAACGAGATATGGCGGTGTATTTGCACAATTCAGTGGCTCAATTGGTGGCGCTGATAAAAAGAAAGTTATCCAAACTTGAAGACATGCGAACGATTCCCGAGCTTAATGAAATAGGTCAGTTAACCGACCAAGCCATGCAAAAATTGCGCGCTATCTCTCATGACACTTATCCTCATATGCTTGTCGAATTCGGCCTTGCAAATACCGTACAGCACTACGCTGAAATTCATCTCGAAGAAGCTGATATCGATTTCAAACTTTGCATAGACGATAGCAATTTAAGTGATCGTCAAAGCTTGTTGTTATACCGTATTTTTCAAGAATGCATCAATAACGTAGTGCGTCATGCGAATGCGAGTCGAATACTCTTAAGCCTAAAATATGAAAACGGTAGACATCAGCTTAGTTTCGAAGATGACGGTGATGGCTTCGATCCCAGTGAATTTGGTTTTGGTATCGCAACCATTCGCGAATACACACAAGCACTGGGTGGTGCCTTAGATATCACAAGCGAGATGCGCGGCGGCGCTATATTCAGGACAGCGTTTTAGTATGGCTTTTAAAAAGCAAGTTGTTTACGTGGTGGACGATCATCCTTTGTATCGAGCGGGGTTTATTCGACATCTTAATGACTACTCGGATTTTCAAATCGCCGAATTTGAGAATCTAGCCAGCTTAGAAAATGCGCTTAACCGTCAATACCCGGAGGTCTTGTTTTTGGACGTGGAGCTCCCTGATGGCAGTGGCTTGTCTGTTCTCGAAAAATATCTAGACGCTGAACCGAGGCTTAAAATAGTAATGTTAACCACGCATCAAGAAGCGACTTATATCCAACGTTCACAGCAACTTGGTGCGCGAGCCTATTTGCTCAAAGACGACCACCCTGACATCGTATACCGCTGTATAGAGCACATGCAAGAAAGTAATGATTTCTTTCTTAGTGAGCGTTGCAAAGCATTAATGCAACATCAGACGTCGACATTGTCCATCGATGGTGTTGATATATCTGAGCTTACTCTGCGAGAAAAAGAAGTGTTGTACTTTCTCGGAGACGACCTAACCAGCAAGGAAATAGCCAAACGCTTAGGTTTGAGTTTTCGAACCGTGCAGAATCACCGAGCTAATATCAAATCGCGTTTAATGCTGTCTCGAAACTCTCAGTTGCTAAAAGTAGCCGCTGCCAGTCGCAAAGCACTCGATAAATTGTTTTCCACACCCAAGCAATAGCTTACCGTGCGGCCGTTACGTAGCCTAGAAAAAAATTGCTTTGTTTGAGTACTAGTACTCTATTCAAAAAAAATCATCTGCGGCACTATTTCAATCAGACTGCTAACCGAATATTTGTAAGTTTAGGTTTTGCTTATGGCATGCAAGACGTGCAAATATTACGCCACATTTCTTGGTTCTATTTTCTATTCTTTAAGTTACTAAGATTTAAATTATTAAGATAAGTTACTAGCTAAATAGCAACAAGGGTGGAATTTTTTGCAAAATTCGCCGTGCTACCACACTTGACTTTGACGAGTGGATTTAAGAGGTTTTGTGGGCTATAGGGATAGCTCACAACCTTATCAAAACACAAAAAAGCATTTGTAAAAAAGATGCATTAAAAAATACACCGGGGTTTCTAGATATGATTTTTCGTCATTCATTATTCATCAGTCGCATCCTATTTGTCCTTATCCTCACGTTCGCAGGAACAGTCAGCGCTCAACAAACTTTGAGCGGGGAGCTTACCTTATCGAATGGATTTGCGACTTCGGATATGAATATTGTTGTTCAAGTGACTTCGCTTGATGAGAATAATGCAGCTATCGAGTTTTTTGAGGATCCCGTGACCATTGCGGCGAATACGGGAAGTGTGTCGTATCAAATAGGCGGTATAAACGGCGATCGTTTTACCTTGAGATATCTATGTATCGACAATACCTGTGGTAGATTCGTGCGCGAGATCTATGCAACGCAACAAAATACCGACGCATTTCAATTTAGTAATAATACTGTGCTGTCTAGTAATCAGCTGCCGCCTGTTCGAAATTTTAATTTACTGGTAGGGAATACTGTTTCCGGAACGATTTTCTTTCCACGCGCGTTTTCTGACCGAGTGCTAACGCCTTTCCCTGCAATACAATATATCCCTAGTCAGCCTCCAAACACCGCTATTCAAGTATTCTTTCCGCCCGAACCGATACAAGTGCCAGAAGGGTCTACTCAGGTGAACTTCACAATAGAGGGCGTGACGCCCATCCCAGGTGTTAGGCTTTTTCCATTTAGTTCTTGCCCAAACTGTGAACCTGAAATCTCTTTGTTTGGATTTACCGAAGGAGTTAGTCTCCTAGACGATGGAACAATTGGTGTGCCACAGCAGCTCGATAATTCCCTACCGTCCAATCAGAATCATACCGGTATTGAGTTCTTTTATATGCTTGGAGAAGGAGGAGCAGGGCCTTTAGTCACACCCATTTTGAATCTATTGCTATTGAGCGATCAATAACCGTAAATCTGGTCTACAACCAACCTTGTTGTTGATACCAATCACATAGTAGACGAATGCCGTCTTGGTTGCTGTATTTGCAATTGTAGCCTGCGTGGTCGCGCATTTTTTCGGTATTGAATGAGCGATCTTTAGTAAAGAAAGCGACCCTGCGGCGGTAAATCGGAGGTTCGATATTAAGGGGTTTGCAGACCGCTTCGCAAATATCTCCAAGTACAAAAAAAGGTGAAACTGGTAAACGCAGAAAGGTTGTATTTTTACCTAAGCGTTCGGCAATTACGGTGACCATATCTTTAAACGAAATATGCGTATCGTTACCACAAATATAGACTTCACCCAGAGTGCTTTGTTGCTGAGCGGCATGCACCATAAACGCGACTAAATCTTCCACGTGGATAAGGTGGTATAGGTTTTTAGTGTTCATGCCAAGAATTGGAACGATTGGCAATTTAGCCATTTTAAATACCTTTAAAAGGCGTCTATCACCTGGGCCGTAAATTCCTGCAGGTCGAACTACAGTAAGCGGTAGTTGTGTTTCTTTTGCAAACTTTTTAATCCATTCCTCTGCCTCTACTTTGGTGTTTTGATATTCATCACCGGGAGCAAATCGATAATTTTCGTCGGCCGGTGGTTCTTCAATATGTCCATGTACGCCGATGGTTGAGGTGTGAATGAAACGCTTAAAATTCTTTAACTTGATAGCATGTTCGGCAAGCAGTTGTGTGCTCTTAACATGTACGTCCCAGTAGACATCGTCGCTAATTTTTGCTTCTCGATAAGCCGCCGCTACATGGAAGATATAGTTCACGTCTTGAATCGCTTGTTCAATGATGGCTTCGTCGAAAACGTCGCCGGTATACCATTCAATAGGTAAGTCTTCTAGTTCGCCACGATTAGATGAAGCGCGAGCGATCACCCTTATCGTTGCTCCAGTCTCGCATAGGGCTTTAACTAAATGTGCGCCAGTGAAACCAGTGCCACCTGTAATCAGAATCACGTCGTTGCTGTTGATCATAAGAGGGTCTCGCTAATGTTGTGCAACGCCGTATGTGTTTGCTGCGACAAAAAACTGTTTTGTAATGCGTTTATTTCTTCAAGTTGGCGTTGTTGTGACCAATCATAGTGATCAGAAAACGTGGTCAATATAAGTTGCAGTTGATGTTCATTTAGCTTGTTGCAAATGAAGTCATCTGTACGACGCAATAAAAAATCCCTTAACTTCACGGACATGCTTTGTTCTATATGTTCAAGGCAATGCACTTTTAGTTGTGTGTCATCTAGATGTGCTAGCTCTCGCGAGCAGGCCAAAGGAGGTATGAGTGTATGGCGCGTTTCACATCTTTTAGTATTGCCGATTTTTTTTGCGATTAAGTTTGTGCACTCTTCGGCTACGCGTCTTGCGGTTGTCCATTTGATACTGACAATACTGACTAAGTTCTCAATTTTATCGACAGAGCCATGATCAACTACTTTGCTTTCGTGTAGCCGGGTTGCTGCTGAACTGTCGTCGGCAGCATCTGCCGGCGTTAAGCCCTGATAACAATATAAAACATCTTCTAGATTTAGGTTTAAGCTTGGGTAGCCAATATTTATTTCGTCTACAAATGACTGAATTTCAGATTGATCACTGTGCGACTCGGCATTGTCATTATCATGTGGAAAATGAGTGGTACCAAACATAGTGTAATTTTTCCAAGGCACCGAAAAATACAGGCGCTTAGTATTACCCACTTTTGAATCTGATTGATGTTGACTGTAAAAAGAAATCGCGTGGTCACTGACCTTGTTTTTGGTCACAATGTTCATGCTTTTAACCAACGGCACATTCATTTGTACAGGTTTGGCTAGTTTCGATTGCGCTATTTGTTCGCTAATCCATGGGCCTGTTGCATTTACCACGCAACGACCCTTAACTTCAAAGGCCTCACCACTCAGTTTATCTTCGGCTTTGATGCCTTTTACCGTCTTGTTGTCTATGATGAAATCGGTGGCGGCAACATAATTTGCGATAACGGCTCCTTGTTGGTAGGCATGTTCGGTTATTTCAAGTACGGTTTGATCGGCATCTTCTACCTGTGCATCATCCCAAATTGCGGCACCACTTAGGCTGTTGCTATCGATACCCTTAGCTATTTTTTGACATTCTTTGGCAGACACGACTCTACCGAAGCGGATTTTTGATTGAGCTTTTAAACCCATATTGCGACCAAGGCCAATGATGGCATACAGCATAATGCCGATGAACATAGCTAGAGGGCCACGCATGCCATGACCATAGGTAGGCATCATAAATGGCAATGGTTTTACACTATGCGGAGCAGTAAGTAGCCAATAGCGCTGTTCACGGATAGAGGCCCATGTACGAGCAATATTTAAATGTTGTAGATAGCGTATGCCACCATGGATGGTTTTCAAAGAGTTGTGGCTAGTAGCGCCGCAAATATCACCCTGATCAATCAATGCCACGTTCATGCCTCGTAAACTGGCATCACGTGCTACGCAGGCGCCATGCACACCGGCACCGATAACAACTAAGTCGAATTGATTTTGTTTAAGTTGTTGAATGTCACGCTTCATAGTGGTTGCCGGGCACTTGCTTATTTAGTCACCAAAGCGAGCAAATGATAACCGGTTTTGCCAATCAGGGCTTTGGGCATAGCATTGTATAGATCTACAAACAGGTGATTATAAATCATCGCTTTAATGCCGCTGTGTACTTCTGTGCGCACCGGGAATCGTTCAACAATCATTTTCTTATCGCTAAATGAGGTAAGCAATTGCTCAAACTCATCGTAGTTAAAACGGTGAAACACGGGTGCATCGAGGTAGTCTATTTTCAGCCCTGCAAGTTTATGTAAAGCATATAACCAAGAGGCTCGATTAATAGTCATTATTAGCGCTTGACCACCAGGTTTTAATACGCGTTTTATTTCGGTGATCATGTCGGCTGGGTTTGAGGTGAAGTGCAAAACCGTGTGGCAATAAATAAAGTCAAAGCTATTGTCATCGAAACCAAGGGCTTCGCCGTCCATAACTTGCAAATCGGCATTTAAATTACGCCAAGCAAAATTCTCTTTAGCATATTGTATTGCTTGCGGTGCTATATCAACACCACTGACATTAGCGCCACCTTTGGCGAAAAGAGATAAATCAGTGCCGAGCCCACAACCTACGTCGAGCACACGTTTACCAGAGAAGCCGTTATAGTCTATGTAATTCGGCAGGTAGTGCAGCTTGTCGAAGCGATAGCGCTCGACTTCTTGAAAAAACGCTTGGCTGCCAGCCTCGAGAGTGGCCGCCACCTTCCAATTAGCGACGTTTTGATTCCAGTAATCTCTGACTGCCGCGTTCGTGCTCATGTTTCTTCTAGTCTAGTTTCGCAAACATTTTCTGGTAAATGTCATTAACCATTTCTACATAAGAATCGTCAGAGAAGTGTTCCTGTGCGAACTGACGTGCACGTTCGGCGAGTTCGGCTGCGTAATCTGGGTCTTCTAATAGCTTAATGATTCCGCTGGCGAAACTGTCTTTATCCGCTTGCACTAGGTGTGCTATTTCGGGATTTAGTATCTGCGTATGAGTTAAACGATCGGTTGCCACTAGCGGTTTGCTGGTGCGCAGGTAGTTATATATTTTTAGCGGTGTGTTTGTACCGCGAGATCGAGGAGACACAATAATACTGGATAAGTCGATTAGATTTGGAATGTTTTCTGGGTGTACGGTGCCGGTAAAAACCACGTTTTCTGCGATATTTAGATCTTCGCACATGGCTTGATAGGTTTGAACTTGGTCTTCTCGGCCGCCGACCAATAATGCGATTGTGTTGGGTTTGTTTTGTAACACTATCGGCATTGATTGTAATAACAAGTCGATCCCCTGATAGGCCTCAAACGTGCCGGTATAAAGAAGCACTGTTTGATCGCCGATAGCGAGTTTACTCTTCCAATCGACATCGTTAGTTCGGAAGACTTTTCGATCTTCACCAATGTTCTCGATCATGCGATGTGGTTTATTTGGGTATCCAGCATCGACAATTTTACCGAGATCGTCACAAATCGTAATGACGGCATCGCAGCTCGTCAGAACCTTGTGTTCTAAAGATTCAAATATCTTACGAATAAAACCAATGTTATAGGCTTTAAAGTTGGAGAGCTGTTGCGGAAGGCTGCTATGCATATCATAGAGGTGTGGCATGTTTAGTTTTTTGCCGAAGCTTAAAGCAAAAAAAGCGGCTTCTTCATGCGAATGGAAAACATCGTAGCTATTTGTCTTTAACAATTTACGCGTTGTGAAGTAAAGCAAAGCATCTAAGAATATTTTCGGGATAGATGGGCCAATTTTCACTTTGTCAATAAAAGGAAGTTTGGCACAACGATATATAGTAAGGCCTTCAAGCTGAATGTCTTCACCATAACCGTAAGTTACTAAGTCGACGTTATGCCCATGCTCAATCAGTGCGCGTATTCTATGTAGGACACTAAACGGGGTGCCTCGAGCCGAGAAAAACGGCTGTGGAGCCACCATCAAAATACGTAGGTTTTTAGTCATCGGTATCGGCCATCGGAATTGGCATAGGTGCCTATTCTTTACCACATTCAAAGATGGCGAGATGTTACCGCATTGGTTGCTTGAAAGCCATTACGATAGCAGCGACTAATTTGTGTCGCTAAACGGCTCAAACCTTGGACTAAATCGAGGCTTCAGAGTTAGGGTTTTCAGTGTGTCAAAGGCCTTAGTTCTTGACTCGCAATACGCGATTACTGTTATTTGTAAATAGCGCTAAGTTGATGGGATCAGTCATCATGGCGCTGATAAATATGGGTATGTTTAATATAATTGACCTAATTTCCATAATTTGTCCTATAAAGGTTTTTCTTGTGATATTTTTCACAGATGTCAAGGCCACTAATGCTATTGCTCTTATTCCTAGAAGATATGTTCTTTGTGCTAACGTCTATATGTAAGTGTTCGGGCTCGTGAATAACTCGGCTTTAGACACTGTTTTAGCTCGCCTGAGGGTGCGCGCTAAAGTTTTTCATAATGGGCAATATTGTGGTAGTTGGTCGATTGACACGTCTGGTTCTAAGAACATGACTTTTCATGTAGTTATTCACGGAGAATGTTGTTTAGATGCGGCGGGTGAGCTGACCCGCCTTTATCCTGGTGATGCTGTATTTTTTCCAAACGATGAAAAACATAGCTTGAATTCCATAACGCTTGGCGAAAACAACGAGAATAATAGAGAATCGGTTCCCCCTTCCATTGTTAAGCATGAGCCGGTGATAGAAGGAGGAGTTGGTTTAGTGTGTGGTTATTTCGAACCACTAACGCCGATTTTTCGAGCACTGTCAGATCATTTTCCAGACGTGATTTTATTGCGCCGTGAACAGTTTAATGACAGTGGTGTACTTATAGATTTAATGATGTCGGAAGCTAAACGTGCCGACCTTATTAATAGCGCTTTGCTAGATCGTTACGCCGATTGTTTGTTTTATTTATTGGTGCGGGATCATATGTCGGAAAAAGAAGGATTGTTTGCGGCTATGGCGCACCCGAAGTTAGAAAAAGTGATGAGTTTATTACATAGTAATCCGCAAGGCTCATACAGTGTTGATGAGATGGCGAATGCGGCTGGCATGTCGCGTTCTCGTTTTTCTAGTTTGTTTAAAGACATACTAGGTCAGTCGCCTATCGAATACGCGACGCAATGGCGCATGACACAAGCTTACGAATGGTTAGCTGAAGAAGGTATGAGTACCTATGCTGCCGCGCAAAGAGCGGGTTATCAAGACGAGGCATCTTTTGCAAAGGCGTTTAAGCGTGTTATTGGTATTGGTCCTGGAGCGGTCAGAGCACAAGGCTAAAATATTGTCTTAGTATCTGAGAGCGAACGCAGGCGCAATGATAATGGGCTTATTGCGTAGCGTTGTCTGAATGCGCGGCTAAAGCTTCCGGCATTACTAAAGCCGACGCGTAAGCTAATTTCTGTCATGGGGAAGTTGCTTCCAAGTATTAGCCGTCTTGCGACTTGCAGACGCAGTCTTAAATAGTATGCCGACGGTGATGCGGATAGGTGAGTTTTGAAAAGAGATTCTAAGGTACGGACACTGATCTGGATTTCCCGCGCGATGCTGACAATATTGCGCGGCGAGTCGATTGTCTTTGTCATGATTCGAACCGCGTTTGACAAACTTTGACTTTGCATTGCCAGTTTATTTAAATCAAGCTCAGATTGTTGTGTCTCTCCAGTGGGTTCGCTGTTATACACGAACACACTAGCCACATCCATGGCCAGACTTGGATGATGTATTGTGCGAATGAAGTGCAGCATCATATCAACCGTTGGTGCTGCGCCGCCGCTCGTCCAAATATTGCCGTCAACTACAAAACGGTCGCCAACGACTTTAAGGCTTGGATAGCGTTGTGAAAATAGTTCTAGATCTTCCCAATGGGTCGTGACACGTTGCGTTGATACAAGTCCAGCGCGAGCGAGCAACCATGTTCCTGCTTCGACCGCGAAGACAGTATTGGCTTTGCGGGCTGCGCGATTCAATTGCGCCATATACGATTTAGGCAGTTGGCTCTCGTGATGAAAACCGGCGAGTAAAACAAACACGTCGCAGTTGCTGACTTCGGCTAAGTCTCCTTCGCTTGGTATTTTTATGCCGCAAGTAAGTTCTATTGCCTGCCCATTAGGGCTAATTATTTTCCATTCAAACAGCGATCGCCGGGACAACCGGTTAGCGGCTCTCAATGGGTCTATAATCGAGGCGAGGCTCATCATAGACGACTCGTTGAGCGCAAGAATGGTTATTTTAGTCGTATTTTTTTGGATAGCAATAATGCGTAAAATGATAAATTATCTGCGCTTATTGTACAGCATGGATGTCCTTATCTATGTTGATATTAGGGATTAAGTGACATCATTCAATAATTACTATGCCATTAGATATAAATAGAGACGTATTTATTACTTGTGCTGTGACAGGTTCAGGTAGCACCCAAGACCGCAGTCACGAGGTTCCTCGCTCGCCAAAGCAAATAGCGGACAGCGCGATCAAAGCTGCAAAGGCGGGTGCCGCAATAGTGCATTGTCATGTTAGAGACCCAGAGAGCGGAGCTGGTTCGCGCGACCCCAAGTTATATCGAGAACTCACTGAACGTATTCGAGATGCAAATACTGACGTAGTGTTAAACCTCACGGCAGGCATGGGTGGAGATCTTGTTTTTGGACCTCCAACGGCACCACTTCCCTTACAGAACGGAACCGACATGGGCAGCGCTGAAAGCCGAATGGAACCGATAGCCGAGTGCCTTCCAGAAATTTGTACACTAGATTGCGGCACCATGAATTTTGCAGAAGCCGATTACGTAATGACCAATACGCCGGGCATGCTGCAAGCAATGGGGAAAATGATGACTGAGCTTGGTGTGAAACCGGAATTAGAAGCCTTTGATACGGGGCATCTGTGGTATGCCAAGCAACTAGTTAAAGACCGTGTTCTTGATAGTCCGGCACTAGTCCAGTTGTGTATGGGCGTGCCTTGGGGTGCGCCTGATGATTTGAATACGTTTTTGGCTATGGTCAACAATGTTCCTGATGATTGGACGTGGTCGGCTTTTTCTTTAGGTCGTAATCAAATGCCATTTGTGGCGGCCGCGGTGCTAGCAGGTGGCAATGTGCGTGTGGGGCTTGAAGATAATTTGTTTCTCGATAAGGGAGTGCTAGCAAGCAATGAGGCGTTGGTTGAGCGAGCGGCTATTATTATTCAGAATCTAGGTGCGAACTTACTGACTGCCGGACAAGTCAGAGATAAGCTCGGTTTATCAAAGCGAGCACCGCAATGAATCAATTTGAACAAGCAGCGGTGATTGGTGGCGGTGTTATCGGTGGTGGCTGGGTTGCGCGACTATTGTTAATGGGGGTCGATGTTAATATTTACGACACGGATCCTGAAGCGCCGCGCAAAATTGAGGCCGTGTTGGAAAATGCTAAGCAGTCCTTACCGAGTTTGTATGATTATCGTTTGCCTGCTGAAGGGGAGTTGCGTTTTACTGACTCCTTAGCGGAGGCTGTAATAACGGCGCAATGGATTTGCGAGTGTGTGCCTGAGCGGCTTGAGCTTAAACATCAAGTCTATAAAGACATTCAATCATATTGCCCCGACAGCGCAATAATAGCGTCGTCTACTTCGGGTTTTAGACCCTCGCAATTACAAGAGGGTAGTATTCGCCCCGAACAGATCATAGTCGCGCACCCGTTTAACCCAGTTTACTTGATTCCTTTGGTCGAATTAGTGGGTGAGCAACAGTGCATTGATACAGCTAGTGACTATCTCACAAAGCTTGGCTTTATGCCCATTGTGATACGCAAAGAAATCGACGCTCATATTGGTGACAGGTTACTTGAAGCTGTGTGGCGAGAGGGCTTGTGGTTGATTAATGACGGTATTGCCACCACTCAAGAAATCGATGATGTGATTCGTTATGGCTTTGGTTTACGCTGGGCACAGATGGGTTTGTTTGAGACTTATCGTATAGCTGGTGGCGAAGCGGGTATGGCGCATTTTCTAGAACAGTTTGGCCCGGCGCTTAAATGGCCATGGACAAAATTAATGGACGTGCCTGATTTAGATCAAGCACTCATTGACAAAATTGCCATGCAATCTAATGCTCAATCAGGAGACTACTCTATCAAGCAATTAGAACGCATTCGAGACAATAATTTGGTTGCCATGATGCGTGCATTAAAACGTGAAAACTGGGGCGCAGGTGAGCTTATTAACAGATACGATGCACAGCTCGCACCAGACCTCTCAGTTGATCTCCAGGGAGCTAGCGAATCACTAGAATGCGGGCTCGTACAAACGGCTGATCGAGTAGTCCCGAATGACTGGACAGATTATAACGGCCACATGAATGACAGCCGCTACGCTGAAGCTTTTTCAATCGCGGGTGACGAATTGCTTAAATCGACAGGTGCTGATGCTGATTATGTAGTGGGCGGATTTAGTTACTTTACGGTCGACACACGACTTATTTATCGGCAGGAATGTCATGCCGGCGACAATATAAGAATTTATAGCCGGATAGCACTCTTAGAAGGGAAAAAAGTGCGACTTGAGCATCAAATGCTCAATGCTAATGACGATATTTTAGCTTTGTGTGATCAGCTTTTGTTGCATGTCAGTTTGAAAACCCGACGTTCTTGTGACCCTCAAGGTCATCACGCGCGCGAGCTAAGCAAGCTTGCCTCTAGCCATGCAGGCATACCATCTTTATTGAATTAATAATCTATGAATTTCGAATTAAGCGAAGAGCAAAAACTCGTTATCCAAACCACCCGAAGTTTTGTTGAAAATGAACTTTATCCGCATGAGGCTAAATTAGAAGAGACAGGCAAATTAGACGCAGACTTAGCGGCCGAATTAAAACAAAAAGCCATAAAAGCAGGGCTATATGCGGCGAATATTCCGCAAGAATTTGGCGGTGGTGGTTTAGATACATTGACCTGGTTGTTGTATGAACGAGAACTTGGTAAAACCAGTTATGCTCTGCACTGGACCTGTGTAGCTAGGCCATCAAATATACTGTGCGCGGGAACTCCAGAGCAGCGAAGTAAATATCTGGAACCGTGTTTGCGCGGTGACAAAAGCGATTGCTTAGCCATGACCGAGCCTGACGCGGGTTCCGATTTGAGAGGCATGCGCGCGAATGCAAAGCCTGATGGTAGTGACTGGATACTTAACGGAACCAAACACTTTATTAGTCACGCCGATAGCGCGGATTTTTCGATTGTCTTTATGGCTACTGGTGAAGAAGCTACGGCACATGGGCCTAAGAAACTAATTTCGGCGTTCTTTGTTGATCACGACCAAAAGGGTTTGTGTATACGTGATGGTTATAAAAACGTTTCGCACCGAGGTTATACCAATTCCATACTTGAGTTTGATGACTGTCGAGTTCCGAAGTCTGCTATGTTAGGCGAAGCTCATAAAGGTTTTGATGTTGCCAATGATTGGCTAGGAGCGACGCGTTTACAAGTTGGAGCTACCTGTCTTGGACGCGCGCAGCGCGCCTTTGATCTAGCGGTTCAATATGCAGCGCAACGAAAGCAGTTTGGTCGAGCTATCGGTAAATTCCAAGGAGTCTCGTTTAAACTCGCTGATATGGCGATGGAAATGAAGGCTGCCGAACTTATGGTTATGGAGGCAGGCTGGAAATACGACCAAGGCAGCTGTGCTGACCAAGATATGGCCATGGCAAAGTTAAAGGCTTCGGAGATGCTTGCAATGGTGGCTGATGAAGCTATTCAAATATACGGTGGCATGGGCTTGATGACTGAGCTGCCGTTGGAACGAATATGGCGTGATGCTCGTATTGAGCGAATATGGGAAGGTACGTCAGAGATTCAACGGCACATAATTTCGCGCCAATTATTACGACCTTTAGGCGCTTAAGAATATGTTAAGAAGAGCCTTGAAAGTCTCTATAACACGGGCTTCTAGTGGGTGGGTTTGTATCTCTCGAATCAGATGCGTCATTACTTTAGCGTGCCTTATTTGGAGTAGTTTGTGTCGTCTCTGAGTCGATTTCTTAATCCTAAGTCAATCGCTATCGTTGGCGGCGTTTGGGCGGTTAACGTTATTCGTCAGCTAAACAAAGCGCACTATAGTGGTGATATATGGCCGGTAAATCCAAAGCGCAAAGAACTAGAAGGGCATATTTGTTATGCAAGCTTGGATGCTTTGCCAAATGCGCCAGATGCCGCGTTTTTAGCTGTTAATCGAGAGCAAACCATCAAATTAGTCACGCAGTTGGCAGCCATGAAGGCAGGTGGCGCCGTGTGTTTCGCGAGCGGTTTTAAAGAAGCCAACACTTACAATAGTGAGCAAACTGATTGGCAATCTTTGCTCGTCGTTGCCGCGGACTCAATGCCTTTTCTTGGCCCTAATTGCTATGGCTTTTTGAATTATCAGACGATGGCGACCATCTGGCCTGATGAACACGGTGGGCAAGCTCAGCAGCGCGGCGTTGCAATTATTGCCCAGTCTTCCAATATCGCGATTAACTTAAGCATGCAACGACGGGGCTTGCCGATTACACATCTTTTCACGGTGGGCAATCAAGCCAGCTTAGGAATCAGCGATCTCATAGATCAGATGCTTGATACCCAAGGTGTTTCGGCAATTGGTTTATATATAGAAGGTATTGACGATCTAGATCAGTTTTGTAAAACGGCTATACGCGCGAGTGAGTGTGGTAAACCAATTGTCGTTATTAAATCGGGAAAAACTGAAAAATCCCAACAAGCTGCTATGAGTCATACTGCTTCACTTACAGGTTCAGCAGCGGCCAGCTCGGCTCTTTTTGAACGTTTGGGTATTGGCGAAGTGAATGATATAGAAGTCTTTTTGGAGACCCTCAAACTACTGCATTTCCATGGACCACTAACGAACAATAAACTTGTATCAGTAAGTTGTTCTGGAGGTGAAGCAAGCATGATGGCCGATTTGGCTGCATTCAGTTTGCTCGATTACGCTGATTTTAGTGCCCTACAACGCCAACAATTGCGATCCGTTTTAGGAAATAAAGTTGCACTCGCTAACCCTTTGGATTATCACACCTATATCTGGGGCGATGTCGAAGCCATGACGGCGTGTTTTAGCGAGGCCGCAAGTGGTCACCATGGTGTTTGCGTGTTTGTATTGGACGTTCCCCAGGCTGATCGCTGTGATCCAACGGGTCATGAGTGTGCGATAGAGAGCATTATAGCCACGGCTAAGAATAGTCAGACTAAAATTATCGCGCTCGCTTCTATGTATGAGGGATTCTCCGAATCGCATATCCGTCGATTTTTAGAAGCTGGCGTTGTGCCACTTAGAGGTATGAATACAGCGTTGTTGGCGATTAATGCCAGTATTGAGGTTGGTCAAAGGTTGGCGCATGTTGGACAGGTGGCTTTGAGTAAACGCTCTGCTCAAATTAATCACAAAGCACCACAGGATACTGGCCTTAGAACGAGCCCTAGCCCTAGCCCTACTCTTAGCAGTGACGTGCGAACACTTAGTGAGAGCGAAGCTAAAACGTGCCTAGCTTCGTTTTCGGTGCCTATTCCTAAGTCTAATGTGGCAGGGTCTTTGATCGATGTAATTCGATCTTCAGAAGGTTTGAATTATCCGCTTGTACTTAAGGCCATGGGGCTTGCACACAAAACAGAGAAAAACGCGGTTGTTGTTAATATTGCTTGCTTAGATGAACTTGAATCCGCATTGATTAAAATGCCAGATAGTAGCGATGGATATTTAATTGAAGAGATGGTGCTTGATAAGGTTTTAGAGCTGTTAGTGGGCGTGACCGTCGATAAAACGGGGATAACTATGCTTGTTATCGGTGCCGGTGGTGTGCACGCAGAAATCTTAGCCGACACTCGAAATTTAGTATTACCTGTGAAAAGGCAGCAGGTATTGAAAGCTGTTAATGAGTTAAAAATAGCACCATTGTTACATGGCTATAGAGGTGCAAAATCCGTCGATATTGATTCCATGGCTGATGCGATTCTTGCGATAGCCGATTGCGCCATCAGCAATCTAGATAAGTTAGTGGATCTAGAAGTGAACCCGCTCATTGTGGGGGCAAAATCAAGCTTTGCTGTTGACGCCTTAATGCGACTAAAAAATATCGATTAGGGCTTTTGTTAATAAAAAATATGAGACATTAAATACACCTTAATTGAAGGAATAAGATGACTGAAAATATAAAAACAAAGATTGATGGGCATGTTCTAGAAGTGACCCTCGCAAGACCTAAAGCCAACGCGGTTGATCTTGCGACGAGTCGAGAAATGGGAGAGGTATTTTTAGATTTCAGAGACAACCCTGAGCTACGAGTTGCCATTATTACTGGTGCGGGTGAAAAATTTTTCTGTCCCGGTTGGGATTTAAAAGCGGCAGCAAATGGTGACGAAGTAGATGGTGATTATGGCGTTGGTGGTTTTGGAGGAATGCAGGAATTACCAGACCTAAACAAACCTATAATATCTGCCATCAACGGTATTTGCTGCGGTGGCGGTTTGGAGATCGCGCTCTCTAGCGACATTATCTTAGCCGCTGAGCATGCTACGTTTGCCTTACCTGAAATAAATTCTGGTACCGTAGCTGATGCGGCATCAATTAAATTACCGAAACGTATTCCGTATCATATTGCTATGGAAATGCTGATCACAGGCCGTTGGCTCGATGCGCAAGAAGCACATCGCTGGGGGTTTGTTAATCATGTGGTTCGCGCCGATCAATTATTAGTAAAAGCGAGAGAGATGGCTCGGTTAATCGCTTCTGGTCCACCGTTGGTAATGGCGGCAATTAAAGAGGTGGTTCGTGATGCAGAAAATTTGAAATTTCAAGATGCCATGAACCGGGTAACGGGGCGCGAATTAAAAACTGTAGATACCTTGTATGCGAGTGAAGATATGTTGGAAGGTTTTAAAGCGTTTGCTGAAAAGCGAGAGCCAAAATGGAAAGGGCGCTAGATTAAGCAAAGACCTATTGATTGATAAAAACGTGTTTATAATCAACTTGAGCGTTTAAGCTCTAGCTATCGCAGAGTGAAAATTAATAAAAAACAATAGTAATCTTGGGAGACAATTATGTCGTACTTCGCAAAATTTTCTGGCAAAGGTGGCACGCCGCCTGCTGCACCTGGTTTATCGCAGTTAGGGTTTATTTGGTTAGGTGCCGTTATCGCTGCCGGGGTACTTGGCTTATTGGCATCTAACTCTGGGTATCCCTTAGTGTTGGGTTCATTTGGAGCCTCGATATTTGTTTTATTTGTCATTCCTGATGCTCCGTTTGCACAACCAAGAAATGTAATCGGAGGGCATTTTGTCTCAAGTTTGGTAGGTTTGTTGTTTTTTCATACCCTTGGTGGTGAATGGTGGAGTATGGCCTTAGCACTCGCTACTGCTTTGCTCGCAATGCAAGTTTTTAAAGTGCCGCATCCTCCGGCTGGTTCGAATCCATTTATTGTTTTCTTAGCCGCTGCGCAATGGGATTTTCTCTGGATACCAACATTTCTTGGTGCAGTAATACTGGTAGTGATCGCTTTATTTTTTAATAATCTCGCGAGTGACCGTCACTATCCAAACTATTGGTTCTAGACATTTAGATTATCAACATTAGGAGCGAGTCAGAGATGAACGGCGTTTCTATTAATGAGGCCCTGTTTTGCTGTCTTGAGTGTCACTTTTTAGTCGAGCCACTGTTCGTCAATGCTGCTTGTTTTAGAGCGTCTTGATATTGCTTTGGTTCCATGTACATAAGCTTCAGAAGCATTAACCCCGGAGCTAATGGTTTG
Organism: uncultured Gammaproteobacteria bacterium; assembly: GCA_964434375.1. Lineage (GTDB taxonomy): Bacteria > Pseudomonadota > Gammaproteobacteria > Arenicellales > Arenicellaceae > Arenicella. The sequence continues at coordinate 41,342 of CAYSUU010000003.1, forward strand.
ATACTGCAAGCCATTACGTTTATCCCATCTTTCTCATCGTCCGTAATTCCTGGTAAATTAAATAACATCTCTCCTTGTTCGCTGCTTAAGTGTTGAACTCGTTCTTGGTTTTCCAGGCGTTTACTAATAACGCTAAGCATAGACGCAGTGCTTTTTCGAAATTTAGCGAAATTCAGTTTCCCTTGATATTCGCTTCGGTCGAGGCCTAGTTCACAATGAATTTCGCCGGCTTCTTGCATGTCGATGCGCATCAATGGCACCCGTTCACCGTCGTGAATAAGTTGAAATTGGCGTTTGCTATCGTCGCGAGCGACAGCAAAAAACAGCGAGTTTAAATTTTGAATAAACGCTTCCAGTAATTGATTTGGGTTCAATGAAACTGATTGATTGGTCATAAATCTATTGTGTTTAATATAATAAGTACTATTTTCGCTTTGGTTAAAAAGTAAATTTAAAGTGTCTCTTGTGGATGCTTGAGCAAGCTCTTAATTAGTGAGATTAGCATGAGCATAATGACAAAGGAAAAAGGAAGCGCGCCAACGATCATTAATGAACGCAATGCATCCATACCGCCTGCTGCAAGCAGTGACGCCACTACTAGGGTGAATATCATGCCCCAAATAATAATATGTTTGGTGTTCTTTCGCGACTCATCACCGGCCGAAGCAAGTGTGGTGACAATAAGGATGGCTGAATCCACGGTGGTAATCAAATAGGTGAGGAGAAGAACAACCACAACGCCAGACATAGCGGCTGCGAAGCCTGGTGACAATAATAAATTTAATGTTTGAAACAACTGCGCTGATATATCCGCATTCAATATTTGTCCATTAGCGCTGCCGTTCAGCTCTAAATCAATAGCGGTTCCGCCGACTAAGGTAAACCAAGCCAAACAGGTCAGACTGGGTACGATCATGGCACCAACGACAAATTCGCGCACTGTGCGTCCTTTTGATACGCGCGCTAAAAACAAGCCAACAAATGGCGCAAACGCGATCCACCATGCCCAGTAAAAAACACTCCAGTCGTTCTGCCACTGTGCCAATTTAGGTTGAACTTCGTTGTCCCACACCGTGAATGACATTGGTAGTATATTTACTAGGTAGTCCCACAAAGCAAAAACGTAGTGTTTGGCGGCAAAGCCAAGTGCGCCGAATACGGCAAAGAAAGCCAATAAAAAGAAGGACAGGCTCATATTAATATTTGATAGCCATTTGATCCCGCGTTTAACGCCTGACATTGCCGACCAAGTAGAGGCCAACAAAACAATAGTCAATGCCATAATTTGTGCTGCATAACTCGGTACGCCACTCGAGTCAACCATCCATGCGGCACCAGTGATGTTAAATAGACCGGATGCGAACTGTGAAACTCCGTAGCCAACGGTAACGCCCACGCCTATGATTGTGGCGAGGATTGCAACGATATCTACTGCGTGACCGAAAACACCAGACACCATATTACCAAATAAGGGTTTTAGCCCGGAACGAATCGTAAGAGGTAAGTCTTTGGCGTAGCTGAAATAGGCGAGTGATAGCCCGATAACTACATAGCATGCCCAAGGTGTGAACGCGTAGTGAAATATTCCCCATTTATAGGCAGCGCGCACGTTATTCTCACTTAGTGACTGGGTGGTGCCTAGGATGGTGTCAGGGTTCGCGGCGAAGTGGTAAATGGGTTCTGCAGTAGAGTAGGTCAGCATACCGATTCCAAGGCCTGCACCAAACATCATCGAGAACCAAGAAAAATTTGAAAACTCAGGCGTATCACTAGCTTTGCCTAATTTGATGGCACCGGTCTTAGGAATTAAGGCTAGGCTTAGGGTGCCAAGCATAAAAGTAGCGGCGGCATACATATACCAAGCGCTAAATGCACCTACCGACCATTTTTGAATGCTTAGGAGTGTCGCACTTGCCTGACCAGGCAACGCTGATGCCCAAATAACCATGCTTAGCATTACTATTTTTGGCGTAATAGCAACAATGGTGTTGAAGCCCTTATAAAAACCACTTTGCGCAGTCGCGATATTTAGAGTTGAATTCATTGGCGGCCTTATTTTTTTAACTAGCTTCAGTCTATATTAAATTTCCTTGCATGAGAAAATTAGGCTTTGTATTCGTTGCTGTAGGTCGCTTTAGCGACAAATTAAGTGAAAAAAAGGCCGAGCTTGTTGCTCGACCATCATTCTATTTTAAAGATACCACTAATATCTCTAAAACAGTTTTGCTTAATGAAACAACTTTATACGATTGCTTGCATGCCATCCATATAAGCGCGCAGTTCTTCACCAATTATCTCAACAGGGTGATTGCGAATATGTCTATTGATGGCTACTAAAGTAACATTATCAACTGCGGCGTTATTGTTTTCTAAGCCTTTACCAATGACTTCTGCGGTAAGTTTCGGCATGATTTTTTCAGCCAAGAGTGGGCGTGCTGCTTGGTCAAATAGATAGCAACCGTATTCGGCGGTATCAGAAATCACCACATTCATCTCATACAATTTCTTGCGCGCAATGGTATTGGCGATAAGCGGTGTTTCATGCAATGACTCATAATAGGCCGATTCTTCGATGATGCCGGCTTCAACCATGGTTTCAAATGCAAGTTCAACCCCAGCTCGAACCATAGCAACTAGAAAGATGCCATTATCGAAATACTCTTGTTCTGGTATTTGCGCCTCTGTAATCGCTTGCTTTTCAAATGCGGTTTCGCCCGTTTGTGCGCGCCACTTCTGCAGGTTCACGTCATCGTTATCCCAGTCTTCCATCATGTTGCTAGAGAATGCACCAGACATAATGTCGTCTTGATGTTTTTGGAACAATGGTCGCAAAACAGATTTAATTTGCTCAGAGAGTTCAAACGCTTCAATTTTTGCTGGATTGCTAAGCCGGTCCATCATATTGGTGATGCCGCCGTGCTTAAGCGCTTCAGTAATCGTTTCCCAGCCGTATTGAATTAACTTAGCTGCATAGCTAGGCTCAATACCTTGTTCAACCATTTTGTCAAAACCAAGTATGGCTCCTGTTTGCAGCATGCCGCAGAGAATGGTCTGTTCGCCCATTAGATCCGATTTAACTTCTGCAATTGGCGATGACTCAAGTACACCCGCACGATGCCCACCGGTAGCTACAGCAAGCGCTTTAGCTATCTCGAGGCCGTCATCATTTGGGTCATTTTCACGATGCACAGCGATTAAAGTTGGTACGCCAAAGCCTCGCACAAACTCGTTGCGAACCTCAGACCCTGGGCATTTAGGACACATCATGACGACTGTGATGTCTTTATTTATTTGCATGCCTTCTTCGACCAGATTAAAGCCATGCGCGTAATCCAAGCATGCACCTTTTTTCATCAAAGGCATAACCGCAGAGACGACCGCGCTATGCTGCTTATCGGGCGTTAAGTTCATGACAATATCGGCGTCAGGAATTAGTTCTTCATAGGTGCCAACCGTGAAATTATTTTCAGTGGCATTCTTCCATGACTGGCGTGCTTCGTCGATGGCCGCTTGGCGCAGTGCGTAGCTTACATTTAAACCAGAGTCGCGTAAGCAAAGACCTTGGTTTAAACCTTGAGCACCACAGCCAATGATGACTATTTTCTTATCTTTGATATAGTCGACACCATTGACGAATTCGTCACGGCCCATAAATCGGCATTTGCTTAGTTCTTCAAGCTGCACTCGCAGCGCTAAGGTATTGAAATAATTGTTACGCATTGGACCCGCCTCCGATGCTAGATTGCAAAAGGCCGACTATGATAATGAAAATGGCGCATGAAGCCTAATAAAAAAAGGCTATTTTTCGACTAATTGTGATTCTGCTCAAAGCCTGATAAATACTGCTTTGAGAATGTCTATGGTAGTGATCTAATAGCATGATCGATTGTTTTGACTTGATGCGTAAAAAGCGCTGGTCTACCGTATTACGCAGTGTGTTCGAGCGATGAATGACGTCGTTTTTTAAGCTGACTAGCTATAATAATAAATAGAGGAGACTCGATGAACTCAGGCAACACCAAACGTTATGGCTTTTTATTGCTGCATAACTATTCCATGATTGCAGTGTCATCAACCGTGGAAGTGTTGCGTATGGCCAACCAGTTAGGGCGTCAAGAGTTCTATAGTTGGCAAACCTTTACTTTGGATGGTGACGCAGTAGATGCCAGTAATGGTTTGAATATTGTGCCGGATGGCAAGCTCGATCACTCAGTTAAGCTAGATGTGCTGTTTGTTTGCAGTGGAGTGCGAGTTCATCGGCGCTGGGATCCTGCACTAAAAGTTCTATTACATCGTTTTCGCGCGCGTAAGACGATATTAGGAGGTTTGTGTACGGGGACCTATATTCTTGCTAAGGCCGAATTACTGGATGGGTATCGCTGCACTATTCACTGGGAGAATATTGCTAGTTTGAGAGAAATGGCACCCGAGATTGTCACTACTGAAGAATTGTTTGAGCTAGATCGTGACCGTTATACTTCCGCGGGAGGAACTGCGCCAATGGATATGATGCTTAATATCGTTAAGAATGAGCATGGTCATAAGTTGGCGGTAGCGATTTCCGAGCAATTTATGTGCGATCGGATGCGTGGCCCATACGATAGACAGCGCATCCCATTAAAGCTCTTAGTAGGTACAAACCAGCCTAAGCTGACCGACGCAGTTGCTTTAATGGAGGCCAATCTTGAAGAGCTAATTGCGCTTGATGATTTAGCTTCTTTAGTCGGAATATCACGTCGCCAATTAGAACGATTATTTAAAAAGTATCTTAATTGTGTTCCACGACGCTATTACTTAGATTTGCGCCTACAAAAAGCGAGGCAGTTATTGCTGCAAACCGGAAATTCTGTTGCCGAAGTAGCGATTGCGTGTGGCTTCGTCTCCGCGCCTCATTTTTCTAAGTCTTATCGTGATCGATATGATGTGTCGCCTAGAGATGAACGAGCCTTGCGCAGAAGTCGGCAGGAAATTGATTAAAGCGAGCCAACTAAACTAGCTACTTATTGCGCTCTCAAAATGCGTGATTGTTTCTCTAATTATTTGTTCGCGCCGTTCCCTACTTTCTGCGTTAATACAGTGTCTGGCTTGCTCGAAGTGAGTAATTGAACAATCCGCTAAGCGATCACAAAACTCATTAGTGATATCCGTGCGAACTAGTTGGTCATCTCCTGCAGTAAAAATTTTAACGGGTACTGTGAGATCTTTCATAAAATCGTCACTATTTAGTTTTTTGCTTGATTTCACGGTTTCGTGAATCCATTTAATGGTGATTCCGCGAGTGCGAAGGTTTTCATTTAAAGTGAATAAAGCGCTTTGTCGCTGAGCCGTCGCGGGATTAGAATTGCAGCCGTGCGGTTTACCAAATACCACGGGTTTGCTTGGTGGCCATTGTGCTTGCCCTATGGCATACATTTCACCAAGTCCCAAAGCATTTAAAGCCGACGAGAATGTTGATACTAGTTGGTAGTCGTAGGGGGGGTTAAACTGAATCATTGGAACTACTAATGCATAGGCATCTACTTCGATCGATTTAGCTGCAGCCATACGCATTGTGATATGTGCTCCTTTGGATATGGAATAAAAGAATAAGGGCAGTTCCGCATCCCGATTAGCGCGCGCGAATTGAGCTACTTCATCGGCTAACAATGTGTAGCTTTCTACATAGCCTTTTTCAGGATTGTCGAGTGCTCGATAGGAGCCGCCTTGGCCTCGGTATTCGACACCCGCAACGTTATAGCCTGCGGCATGTAAGCTCGAGATGACGTCCATGGAAAGTTCTAAAGTGCCTGTAAAGCCGGGTACAAAAACAATTGTACCTTTGGCATTTTCCGCATTTACGCGCCCAGTTCTTAGTATCGCCTCATCGTTGGTTTTAAATTCACTCCACTGCCAATTTACAGGACTGGGGTGCAGAATATCTTGTAAATAGGCGGTTGCTTGTATTCGCTCACGTTCGCTAGATTGGTAATACTCATGTTCTTCTAACGCTAAGCGAGCATAGGCATATACCCACAGAGCTAAGCAAATGAGTAAGAGGCACAGCAAAAACTTATTTAGCAGAGTTAGCATAGGGATTTAATGTTTGGTTCAGATAGATAAATAGTAACTTATTTTATGTGACGAAAGGCGAGTCGCGGTCGCATAAGACAGAGTCGTGATCGATAAAGTGTCGCGATCAAGCTAGGATATTCTGAGCAGCCAAATTGGGAACTCGCATGAGCTGTCTTGTTATAATATTTATTTAGCTAGAAGAGTTGTCTTAATGAGTATTAGTGTCTTTGATTTATTTACTATTGGTATAGGGCCTTCTAGTTCCCATACCATTGGTCCTATGCGCGCGGCTAAACAATTTATAGAAGCGTTAGCTTCCTCTGGTGTTTTGTCGGAAACCAGTAGAGTAAAAATAAACCTTTACGGATCTTTAGGTGCTACAGGTAAAGGTCACGGTTCGGATAAAGCTGTTTTGTTGGGTTTGCAAGGTTATTTGCCCGAGTCGGTTGATGTTGATCGGGTGACAGAGTCTATTGACTGGATTCGTGATCACAAAAAGATTAATTTGGGCGCATCACACCAGATTAATTTCGACGAAGCGACTGATCTTATAATGCATCGTCGTAAGGCGCTTGAGCACCATTCAAATGGAATGACGTTTACCGCGTTTGACCAAAGCGATAACGATTTGTTAAATAAGACTTACTATTCAGTGGGTGGTGGTTTCGTTGTAAATGAAGAGGCTATTGGTGCTGATCGAATTGTTGAGGACACGCAAACCCTGCCATACCCGTTTTATTCAGCTGATGAACTTCTAAGCTTGTGCGAAGATACTGGAATGTCGATCTCAGATATCATGCTTGAGAACGAAAAAAGTTGGCGTAGCGAGCAGGAGATACACGACGGTTTGTTGGAAATTTGGACTGTCATGCAAGCGTGCGTTAAACGTGGTTGTGAACAACAAGGTGTGCTGTCAGGTGGTCTTAAAGTCAAGCGTCGGGCCGCTGAACTTTATCAAGACCTGAAGTCCCAACCTGAGGCAAGTTTGCGTGATCCCTTAAGCATATTAGATTGGGTTAATTTATATGCATTGGCTGTTAATGAAGAAAATGCCGGAGGTGGTCGGGTCGTTACTGCACCAACCAATGGAGCTGCCGGCATCATTCCAGCAATCATGCATTACTATAATAACTTTGTCCCTGGAGCCAACCAAGACGGTTTAGTTCGTTTTCTGTTAACGGCCGGTGCGATAGGTTTGTTGTTTAAGCTTAATGCATCTATTTCGGGAGCCGAAGTTGGTTGTCAGGGAGAAGTTGGTTCGGCATGCTCGATGGCGGCCGGAGCGTTGACTGAAGTGTTAGGAGGAAGTCCAGCACAAGTAGAAAATGCTGCAGAGATAGCGATGGAACATAACCTTGGTTTAACCTGCGATCCTGTTGGTGGTTTGGTGCAAGTTCCATGTATTGAACGTAATGCGATGGCATCGGTTAAGGCAATTAACTCAGCGAGAATAGCGATGCGTGGTGATGGCCAGCATTTTGTCTCACTTGATAAAGTTATTAAGACTATGCGAGACACCGGTGCCGATATGAAAACTAAGTATAAAGAAACCTCTCGCGGTGGACTCGCTGTGAACGTTATTGAGTGTTAATTAATGGATAGATATTCTCTTTTTTCTTTAGCCAAGAACGCCTTAAGTTTCCATGAAAATTGGCAACGCACATGGCGTAGTCCAGAACCTAAAAAGAACTATGATGCGATTATTGTTGGCGGCGGCGGGCATGGTTTAGCCAGTGCATACTATATGGCTAAAGAGCATGGCATACGCAATATTGCCGTACTAGAGAAGGGCTGGCTTGGAGGAGGAAATACCGGGCGCAATACGACTATTGTTCGCTCTAACTATTTGTGGGACGAGGCTGCTCATTTGTACGAAAAGTCGATGAAACTATGGGAAGGCTTGAGCCAAGACATAAATTACAATGTGATGTTTTCGCAACGAGGCGTTTATAACCTTGGTCATAACTTGCAAGACATGCGAGATATCCAGCGGCGAGTCAACGCTAATAGACTCAATGGGATTGATGGCGAGGTTGTCTATGTCGATGAGTTAAAGAAAAGAATCCCTTATTTAAACTGCTCGCCCGATAGTCGATATCCAATCCTGGGTGCGTCGTTCCAAGCTCGCGGAGGTACGGCACGTCATGATGCGGTCGCTTGGGGGTTTGCACGCGCTGCTGACAAGTTTGGTGTTGATATTATTCAAAATTGCGAGGTAACAGGTTTTCGTCGTGAAAATGGTGTTGTTCAGGGAGTGGAAACTAGCAAAGGTTTTATCGGAGCGCCAAAAGTTGGTGTGGTAGCAGCGGGACATTCATCAGTATTGGCTAATATGGCGGGCTTGCGTTTACCGCTTGAAAGTCACCCTTTACAAGCATTTGTTTCTGAGCCAATGAAACCAGTGCTCGACACCGTTGTTATGTCAAACGCCGTGCACGGTTATATAAGTCAATCTGACAAAGGAGATTTAGTTATTGGCGCGGGCATTGACTCGTACAACGGCTATGGTCAACGTGGAAGTTTTTCAGTAATTGAACACACGATGACCGCAATCATGGAGTTATTTCCTATTTTTAGTCGGGTTCGTATGAATCGTCAGTGGGGTGGGATTGTTGATACTTGTCCGGATGCCTGTCCGATTATTTCTAAAACTGACATCAAGGGTTTGTACTTTAATTGCGGTTGGGGTACGGGAGGCTTTAAAGCCACACCTGGATCCGGTTGGGTGTTTGCCCACACACTTGCGAATGATGAGCCGCATCCAATAAACGCCGCATTTTCGATAGATCGTTTTAATACTGGGGCCTTGATTGATGAGCATGGTGCTGCCGGTGTGGCGCACTAGGAGCTATTATGTTTTTAATTGAATGCCCCTATTGTGGGGTACGAGACGAAAGTGAGTTTAGCTACGGTGGTGAAGCGCATATAGCCCGACCTATCGACCCGTATGCATTGAACGAACAAGAATGGGGTGACTATCTCTTCTTTCGGACCAACCCTAAAGGCATGCATAAAGAACGTTGGGTTCACACCTCAGGTTGTCGTCGTTGGTTTAATGCCGAACGAGATACCGCGACTTATAAATTTAAGTCGGTATATAAAATCGGAGAGCGACCGCCGGATGGAAGTGATGAGGGCAAATCATGAAGCGTAGTGATTACTCGTCATCGATAGACCGTAGTTATATAGACAAGACTAAGTCAATTAAATTTAGTTATGACGGTCGCCTCTATTCAGCTTACCAAGGCGACACAATTGCTTCTGCACTTCTGGCGAATGATGTTCGCCTCATTGGGCGTAGTTGGAAGTACCATCGCCCGCGCGGCTTTATAGGGGATGGGGCGGAAGATCCTAATGGTTTGTTTCAGGTCGAGTTAGGTAATCGGACGATTCCCAACGTGCGCGGTACCCAAGCGCCGATTTATGAAGGAATGATCATTAAAACCACTAATTGCTGGCCAAGCAAAAGTTTTGACTTGTTGTCTGTGGTGGGTTTGTTTTCACGGTTTCTTCCTGCTGGCTTCTACTATAAAACCTTTATGTGGCCCGCTAAGTTTTGGATGTTTTATGAAAGTATGATTCGTAAAGCCTCTGGTTTAGGTTCCGCGCCGACCGAAATAGACCCTGACTATTACGAAAAAACCAACGCGCACTGTGATGTTTTGATTGTTGGTGCTGGCCCGTCAGGCCTGATGGCCGCGCTCGCTGCGGGTAGAGCGGGTGCACGAGTAATTTTAGCCGACGAACAAGAAGTTATGGGTGGGCGTCTATTATCATCAAGCGAAATGATTGACAATAAACCTTCTATTGATTGGTTGTCAGAAACGCTTGACGAGCTTGCAGCTATGCCCGAAGTGCGTTTAGTTCCACGTGGCACGGTGTTTGGCTATCATGATTATAACTTCCTAACCATTGCTGAACGTTTGACAGACCACTTGCCTTTAAGCAAACGTAAAGGCGCGCGCGAACGACTATGGCGAGTTAGAGCAAAGCAAGTTATTCTTGCCGCGGGTGCGCATGAACGGCCACTGATTTTCGCCAATAATGATCGACCAGGAGTAATGCTAGCGTCAGCAGTTTCTAGTTACGTTAATCGCTACGGCGTGCAGCTCGCAGAGCGCCCTGTCGTGTTTGCCAATAATGATTCGGCTTATCAAACTGCCATCGACTTAGCTGAATCCGGAGCGCAATTAGTCACTCTAATTGATTCTCGAAAAGAGCAGGGCATGTTAGCTGAGCGTGCCCGAGCGGCGGATGTGAAAGTGTTTAATGCTTGCGTGGTCACTAATGTTTTTGGTAAGAAACGTATAGCAGCGATAGAGGTGCGTAGCCTTTCAGATGATGGTAAGAGTTTGACGGGTGAGCCTTTAAAACTTGAATGTGACTTACTGGCCACATCTGGGGGTTGGAACCCTGCCATTCATCTTTATTCGCAATCTGGCGGTAAGGCCGTTTGGAATGACAAAAAACACTGTTTTGAACCAGGTAAAACCGTTCAGGCACAGTATAGCGTTGGTGCCGCAAATGCCAGCTTCGCAGCCCAAGCTTGCTTAAACGAAGGAATACAGGCCGGTAACGCAGCGGCAAGAATGTGTGGTTTTAAAGAGCAAAAAATAAGTATCAAGACAGATGCGCCTGATTGTCTTGGTTTAAAACCACTGTGGCGTGTGCCGACTGACCTGGCGCCAAGTCGCGCGCCGAAGGCCATTGTCGATATGCAAAACGATGTGGCGGTATCGGATATCTATCTAGCTGCAAAAGAGGGTTTTGAGTCGATCGAACACGTTAAACGCTATACCGCATTGGGTTTCGGAACCGATCAAGGTAAAACCAGTAATATTATTGGGATGGCTATTTTGTCGGAGGCGCTTGGAAATAAAATTTCAGACACCGGCACGACTACCTTTCGACCCAACTACACGCCTGTAAGTTTTGGCACTATTGCCGGACCTGAAATTGGCCGCACTTTGTCTGATCCAATACGCAAAACGGCTATGCATACTTGGCATCAGGAAAATGGCGCAGAGTTTGAGGATGTGGGACAGTGGAAACGGCCATGGTACTACCCTAAAGTGGGCGAGACGATGGATCAAGCGGTAAACCGAGAATGTCTGGCGACGCGCAAGAGTGTTGGCATCATGGATGCATCTACCTTGGGTAAAATTCAGGTAGAGGGGCCTGATGCCGTGTGGTTTTTGAATATGGTCTACACTAACGCTTGGACAAAATTAGGTATTGATAAGGCTCGTTACGGCTTTATGTTAGGTGAAGATGGGATGGTTAAAGACGATGGAGTAACCATTCGTCAGAGCGAGAATCGTTTTTTTATGCATACCACTACTGGCGGCGCCGCTGCGACACTTTTATGGATGGAGGAATGGTTGCAAACGGAGTGGCCTGAGCGCAAAGTTTACCTGACCTCCGTAACTGATCACTGGGCAACGGCCGCCGTAGTTGGACCCAATAGTCGTGACGTTGTTAGCAAAATAGTGGAAGGAATTGATTTTGACAAAGACTCGTTTGAGTTTATGAGTTCGCGTCAGGGCACTTTAGCTGGCATAGAGGTAATGGTTAATCGAATTAGCTTCTCTGGCGAATTGGCTTTTGAAGTTAATATAAATGCAAACTATGGACGTTGGATGTGGGAGCAACTCATGCAAGCGGGCCAAGAATATGGCATCACTCCGTACGGTACCGAAACTATGCATGTGCTGCGGGCGGAAAAGGGTTTTGTTATTGTTGGTCAAGATACCGATGGCTCGGTGAATCCGCTTGATCTTGGTATGGATTGGATCGTCTCAAAGGCAAAAGATTTCCTCGGCAAACGTTCTTTAGAACGCACGGACTCCTTGCGCAGCGAACGTAAACAACTGGTCGGTTTGCTTACAACTGATCCTAGTGTTGTGTTGCAAGAGGGGGCTCAAATTGTAAAAGAAAAGAGCGAAGACCGCCCCTTATTGATGCATGGTCACGTTACCTCTGCTTATTATAGCCCCAATATTGGGCGCTCTATTGCATTGGCTTTGCTAAAGGATGGACAGAAGCGTATGGGTGAAACTGTGTTTGTTACAAACAAAGAGGGCGGCTTTGTGCCAGCCCAAGTTTCGTCAACGGTATTTATTGACCCAGAGGGCGAACGTCAACATGTCTAGTGCACCAGTAGCGCAAACTATAAGCGCCTTAGTTGAAGTAAATCTTGATCAGCTGGCTACCAGCCCGGATGTCTTGTTGATCAAAGAGTTACCCTTTATGAGCCATATAAACTTACGTGGTTCGAGTGATAATACCGCTTATATGGATAAGATGGCTTCACTCATTGGGCTTGATATGCCCACATTGGCGAATACCTATGTGGCGAATGAGCTGCGAACTTTGATGTGGCTGGGGCCGAACGAATGGTTGCTCGTTGATGAACAACCGTCCGCTGCACAATTGCTGGCATTGTTACGTGACGCGAGCAATGCTTCGTTTGCGTCAGTGCATGAAGTCACTGGAGCGAATGTTGTATTAGAGATTTCCGGCAGTAAAGCGCAAGCTTTGTTAGCCAAAGGCTGCCCAATGGACTTACATGATCGTGAGTTTGGAGTTGGCGATTGCGCTCAGACATTGTTAGCGAAATCTGGAATTATCTTGTGGAAGACTGATGATGCACCCGTATTTCGTGTGATTGTGCGTCGAAGTTTTGCTGATTACGTCGGTTTATGGCTGTTAGATGCCGCTAGAGAATTTACTGATTAGTGCTAACCAATTCGATTTTTTATAGCGATCGCTGCATAGCATAAAAAATAGTAAAACCGTTTAAGGCCAAGTTTACGGCCGTTGATGGTGTAATTATTTAGGAGTCCATATATCTTCTTAGCCATTTTTAGTTTCGAGGAAGATAATGAATCAGGTCTGAGTCTATAAAATACCAGCGGGAGATGGAGAGTGGCGCCTTTGATATTTGGTTTTTGCAATAAGTTTAGCCATGCTAAATAGTCTTCCACACCAATATAGAGAGCATCTTCGTTAAAACCGATATCCTGAAATAGTGCAGTCTTGACCAGCATGCTTGATGTTATTACTTTATTCTTACGAAGCATTGCTTTGTGACTTAGTGATGAAAACTTAGCCTCGGGGTTAAACTCTATAGTCGAAGGAGAAGGGCCTTTACTTCTAAAGCGCACGCAATCAGTAGAAATAAAGTCTAATTTCATTTCCTTCAAATACTTTAACTGAGTTTCGAGCTTTTGTGCATGCCAAAGATCATCGGCATCGATAAAAGCGAGGAATTCTCCATTTGCGCGCTCTAAGCCTAAATTCCGCGGGCGTGCGGGTCCACCAGAACGCTCTGCGCGATGGATGATGTTTAGCCGTGGGTCGCGTGCCGAATAGAGATTAATAATTGAGACCGAATCATCACCTGAGCCGTCGTTAATAATTAGAAGTTCGAGTTCGGTATGTGTTTGCGCGAGCACGCTTTCTATTGTGGCAGCGAGTGTTTGCTCGTTATCGGCTACCGGTAGGATGATCGAAATCAATGACTTAGGCTCAGTCACTGCTAGGTTGTCGCTTTAAAATGGCTGAAAATTTTTCTTATCAAAGTGTTTTCTACTAACTCAAAAGAGGGGCATGGCGTTTTCATTTTGTACTTTTTTATTATGCTTGAATTCAAGTTCGGGAATCTAAGTAAATGATTATCGATTTATGATTTTATACATTCACAGACCATTAAATCGAATTTTTTGGCTTAAATAAGGTTGAGCAAGTAGATTTATTTCGCATTCGCAAACAATGAAATTTATTTTGCCGGCCGAAATGGATTCACTGAGATTTTTAATGTTTTAGAAGATGTAAGAATTGCTCGCTTTCGGCTCAGCTTTTCAATGCTCAGATCATCTGGTAGTCTAAAAGAGAGTAGGGTGCTGGTGTTTCATCGAGTACGGCAGATATCAGTCTTTTGGGTTTTGGAGTACGTTGGGAATTTGAGAATGAGTTTTTATTTTCTACCTGCCTTAATAAGTCTGATTTTTAAGGTCTTGATGTTGGTTTTAAGTGTTCGCGGTCGGATAATATCGACGCCGTTTATGTGTGTCATGATTTCCTTTGGCATCATGAATGCCGTCGAATTGCTAATGTTTTTTAGTTTCGATAACTACGAGTTAGCAGAGTTGTTGCTTAGACTTTACTACAGTCTTATTCTATTGGCATCTCTATTTGTGGTGCTGCATAGTATGAACGTCGCAAGGTTTGAGAACAAAATCGTTGCCAATGTATTGATCTCGATAACTTTGTTGAGCGCCTTGGTCGCACTTTTCAGTGATGTTATTGTTTCGGGTTACTATCCAATAGGTTATTCCATTACGGCTGAGTTGGGTGATTATTATTTGGTATTCTTTGTGTATGTTTTCGTCTTGCAAATAAGCAGTATTGCCATATGTGCTTTTGGCATTAGTCGATCTAAAAAACAATTGGACTCCGCAAAGTGTTTTTATACTCTGATGGCGCTAGCACCAGTGTTTTTAGTGCTTTTTCAAACCGCCCTGTTTAAATTGTTTAGTATCAGTATCAATGCTAGTGGATTTTTGCCAATAGCAACCACCTTATTTATGGCAATTGTTCTTCTCACAGAATCTAAGCATAAACTCTCCGATATAAGACGCTTTTTGCCGCTCTCGCCTGAGCGCCATACCACGCATCGTCTAATGGATTTACTTGATGATTACGTGCATAACGAGGATCGCTCGAATGTTTATCGTGAGCTTCAAGATAATATTGAGTACGAAATTGTGTCTTATAGCCTGAGACGTTGTAATAGTAATATATCTCAAGCTACCAAAATGATGGGTCTAAAAAATCGAAGCTCTTTGTATTCTTTAATGCAAAGATTAGACATCAGTTTGGAAGACTTGAAGGTTCAAAGTAAATCTGTGGATAGAAAATTCTAAGAGCTTAGAGCCGCGAGTGTAAGACTGATTTTGTTTCAAACACCTCCCTGTCAGTGCTTACTTAAGAGATATTACGTGCATTCATAGCCGCGATTTGTTCGTCGCTCGCCGGCGTTTGATGTTTGTCTTTCCATTCGCTGTACGGCATTTTATAAATGATTTCGCGCGCTTGTTCATAGTTTATCTGTTCACCAATGTCTTCGGCCGCTGAGCTATACCATTTAGCAAGGCAGTTGCGGCAAAAGTCTGCCAATATCATTATGTCTATATTTTGAACGTCTTTGTTATTATCGAGGTGATCAATAAGGCGGCGAAACACGGCGGCTTCGATTTCGGTGGATTTATTCATAAGATGTCGTCCTCTAGACGAGCGGCAATTGTTAAACCAAGAGTATGGCAGTCTTCTAAAAAACTGTCACGAAACTCTCCTTTACATAAGGTAACTGCTTGTACTTCTTTCCAGCTCAGGCCATGAGTTATTTTATGAACTGCAATGTCCGTGCCGGTACCATCTAAGCCTGCTTTAATCACTAGGGCAAAAGGTTTGGCTTGATTGCGTTTTTCTTGTGCTAAGCAAGGGTAATAAATACGTTCAAAAAAATCTTTTAAGGCGCCTGACATGTAGCCAAAATTTTCTGTGGTGAATAAGATAAGCGCGTCACTATTAAGCACCATTTCCACATTGGTTTTAAAGGGTGATAATAATTGAGCATTGACTGATGTTATTTGCTCGTCTTGCGCGCCTGCGAGAATTGCATTTGCCATGATCTCGCAATTGGGCGAGGGTGTATGTGCAACGATTAATAGGTTTTTTATCGTCATTTAGAGAGTGTACAACAGGTACAATTAAGGCATGAAAAAGTTTGACGAAATATATAAATCAGCCGCTAAGCGTAAAGGCGGACAAAGAGCATTACTGTCATTGCTTAAAGCTCCTGCTACGACCAAGCAATTGGAGATGGTCGATGATTCGCGTTATCTTGCTCAGCTTAGTCGTTGCGTTTTTAATGCGGGGTTTCATTGGCGAGTGATAACTGCCAAATGGCCTGGTTTTGAAGAAGCCTTTCATGGTTTTGATCTCGGGATGTTGTTAACAAAATCGCCAGAAGAGTGGGAAGCTTACGCGCACGATACGAGAATTGTTCGTAATTGGCAGAAAATTGAAACTGTCTTTCATAATGCTGCCATGATCGAGGCGATAGCCGACGAACACGAGAGTTTTGCTTGTTTTTTTGCGCATTGGCCTGCTAGTGATCAAATTGGTTTGATGAAATACTTACACAAGCATGGCGCTCGCCTTGGCGGAAAGACTGCTCAGTGGTTTATTCGTTTTAGTGGTAAAGATAGCTTTGTTTTAAGTTCAGATGTGATCACTGCCTTGATCGCAAATGGGGTCGACGTATCAGAAAAAGCCAGCAGTCAACGAGACCTAAAACTTATACAAAGTGTGTTTAATACTTGGCATGATCAAAGTGGTCTGCCATATACGCATTTATCTAAAGTATTGAGTTATTCTGTAGGTGACAATGTCCCAGTTGATGTTTTGTCATCTTTTCATGGGTCGCAGACGGTAACGCAATAAAAAAAGGTTAAGCAATACGCTTAACCCTTAATTTAACACTTCTTTCATTGGCACTTTTTTCTGTGTTTTGACTTAAATGCTTTGCAGCGTATTGTTTAAATGGGCTTTACCACAAATAATAAATCTCCCGCATTTACTTGAGCCCCATTATTTTGGTTTACACGCACTACTTCATATTCATTGTCGGCGGTGAAGATTTCGCCTGAACCGGGAACACTAGATAGAGAAATATGAGTAAATAACTTCATCGCTTCGACCTGACATAAGGTTTGACTTAGATTGACGCGTTCACCAACCGTAGCATAGTCAGCTTCAGCTGGTGAGGGTGTTGAATAGTAAATGCCAGTCATAGGCGAAATAACCTTTAGCTCGTCGCTACCGGTTATTTTTAAACTACTTACATCGCTTTCTACTTTGGCGACGCCGGTATACGCCATTTCTTCGACGATTTGATCTTTATCCAGTGTTTCTAGGAATGCCGGTAAATAACCCGTGTCGTAGTTGCCTTTGACGAACGTACTGTCATTAAGAATGCGTTTTAAAAGCGAAATATTAGTGCAGACACCTTTAATCGAAGTCTCATCTAAAGCAATTAGGAGCTTTTTGATGGCATCTTTTCGGTTTTTGCCATAAACCACCAATTGAGCAATCATGCTGTCGTAGAAAGGAGAGATTGTTTTTCCTTCTGATACCGCAGCTATAACTTCGATATGGTCACCTTGTGGAAAAACGCACTCAGTGACCAAGCCTGGCGTAGGAATAAAGTCGATCTTGCCGTCGCTATCGAGTCTCGCTTTCTCGGCGGTAATACGGGCTTCGATAGAAAAGCCTTTATCGCCGATTTTTAAGTCGGCAATGCTCTTACCTTCAGCAATTTCGTATTGCTTGCCAACTATGTTCACGCCAGAAGTCCATTCAGTGACCGGATGCTCTACTTGCAAGCGGGTATTCATTTCCATGAAATAAAAGGTATCGGCTTTTAAGTCATAAATAAATTCGACTGTACCTGCGCCATAATAATCTACGGCTTGGGCTAAATTTTTTGCACAGTCATAAGCTTTTTCTGCAAGCGCTTTTGGCAGCATTGTTGAGCCAGATTCTTCTAGGACTTTTTGGTTGTTTCGTTGAACTGTGCAATCTCTCAAACCAAGAACTTTAGTGTTGCCTTTAGTGTCCCGTAAAATTTGAATCTCAATGTGCCGCATTGACTCAACGAACTTCTCAAGATACAAATCGCCATTTCCAAAGGCTGAACGTGCTTCACTATATACCGTGTTAAATGCATCTTTTATTTCATCTGCGCTGCGTACCACTTTTATGCCTTTTCCGCCGCCGCCATGGACAGCCTTTAGCAGCACTGGATAACCGATTTCTTCAGCCACTTTAGAGGTTGCTTCTGCACTGGTTAGAATTCCGTGCGAGCCTGGTACGACAGGAACGTTGTTCGCCATTGCCGTATTGATCGCATTCGATTTGTTACCCATGGTGTCCATTGAGCTGGCTCTTGGGCCGATAAAATTTAGGCCATTTTCTCGACAGAGCCTTGCGAAACCGGCGTTCTCAGAGAGAAACCCAATGCCAGGGTGTAATGCGGTCGCGCCACGATTTTTAGCTATTCTTACCACCGATAAACCATTTAAATAGCTTTCCCCAGGAGTTTGCCCTCCCAGACAAACTAGCTCATCTTGCTCAGTGAGCATATCGCATGCGGCTGAGTCCATGTCTGGGTCAGATTGCACAAGCAGCACAGGATAGCCTTGGCGTTGTGCGATGCGTATTAATTTAACCGCTGTACAACCACGTGCATGAATCAAAACTTTTTCGATGTCGCCCATTTGGTCGATGGCGCGATACACTTTGTTGGTTGACGGTTTTCTTGCAACAGAAGCAGCTCCGGAAATGACTTCGGCAACCACGTCACTGACAGTTAGCGTGGGAACTTCAATTTGAGGGTCTACAGCCAGTAGTTCTTGGTCAAGAGTTGCTGCAATCGGATGCTTGACTAAACCTTGCATTGAGCCATCAACTTTTGACAAATAATTCGATAAGGTCGCCATTGACGGAAGAAAGGAGGGCACCACTACACGTCCTGCAAATGGCATGTCAGTTCCACTGAAGTAATAGGTATGGACTAAGGGGTGCGTTACAAAGCTTGCTTGTGAGCCACCCGTACAATCGCCGAAACCAAAGACGATAACAGGTAAGCCGGTTTCGGCGATAAAGCTAGTAATGCGCTCATTTACAATGGCCATCGAAAACAAAGAACTCGGCCCTTCTTTGGTTTGCATTCCGCCTGAAGAAACAAAACACACGACTGGTAGTGAACGGTCCGCACAGTCTTCCAATAATTTACATAACTTTTCCGCACCAGCCATATCAAAAGCACCAGCTTGAAACGCAACATTTGAGATTAAAGTTCCAACTCGCGCCGTCTTACCTTTGTTATCGAGTTTGAGCGAACCGAGCCCGGTGACAACACCGCATGGGGTAACTTTATTGTTTAGAGACTTCTCGATCGATTGACGAAAGCCCGGAAAGGACACTGGGTTCGCCGTCATTTTATTCGCATGCGTTTCTTCAAACTCTGTGAATAAATTGTGTTTGAACGCCTCAATGGTACTCAGTTTTTGTCGTTTTAAATCGGTAATTACTCGTTGAATTCGTAGATCCTGATAGGCAATATTTAATTGGTTCCAGAAATCTTTTCGCTTACCGATTTTTCCCGGATTAATCTGACCATTGTAATCCTTGCTGCTCATTTGAGAGTCCATGAAACGGGGCACTAAAGTCTCAAAAAAGTAAGTAATCAATACTAATAAGGAGTCGGACATACGCGGAAAGTTAACCCGTTTCCATTCCTCTACGTCCGATAAAAATGCACCACGTTGATCATACTTAACAAAATAGTTTAGCCATTTTGCGAATTCTGCCTTGGTGTCGCTATCAACCGTGTTTGATTCGAAAGCCTCAGAGATACTTGTGGCAACGCGCTCAAGCGATGTGTCGAGAATATTGCGCAAAGTGCTTTCAGATATCGATTGAAACGCCTTAGATTCTTCGGCAATTTCACCGAAATTATTAACAATGTTGTTATACAAAGCATCGAAAACAAGGATGTTGCTAAATTGCGTTTGTAGCGTCTCTTGAATGCTTGGCTCGAACAATGTATCAAGAAGAGTGATCTCAGCTTCAGGTTTATCGAGAGCGATTAATTTCGCTTGTTCTTCGTCTGTAGAATTTACAATTTGATTAATACGTCGGCTCATCTCTACAAAATTATAAGCCGCGTCAGACTTCCAACGATTGTAAAGGTACAAGCACATTTGAAAGCAAAAGTTCTTTTGCGCATTACGATAATTGGTTTGAGGGTCACCAAGAATGAAGCTGGTTAACTTATTCCGATCATAATCAATCTCATCATGGCGTTGCTTTAACGTGTTCCATGCCTTCGCTAAGCCATCGTTGTAAACTAACTTTTCTGGGTTAGATAGCCAGCTCTCAAAGGATTTTTGGCGCTGTTGTAATGTGCGAGTTTGTAAATCGCCTTTTGGGATTTCTTCGTCCGCAAGTCGACCATATGTTTCGACTGTAACGCTGCTAATACGGCATCGCATTGATAAAGCGCGAAGGTAACTCAGCGCATGAGAATAAACATTTGGATATTCGCTTAGCTCGCCAGAAATATCGAAGTTGGCGGCTTTTTGTAAGGCTTCAAATTGCCTTTTGTGGAGCTTTTCAGTACGTACAGTATTGAGATAGTCCTCGCCGACTAAGGTGTTTTCGAGCACCTCATTTTTAGCATTGGTTTCTATTTCCTGGATGCTGGTGAAGATTGCGCTAACTAGATTTTGGTTGTCAGTTAACGCTTCTTTAC
Source organism: uncultured Gammaproteobacteria bacterium (assembly GCA_964434375.1). Taxonomy (GTDB): domain Bacteria; phylum Pseudomonadota; class Gammaproteobacteria; order Arenicellales; family Arenicellaceae; genus Arenicella. The sequence goes on from CAYSUU010000003.1 coordinate 61,776, forward strand.
TGTCACTAGGGTCCCAATCAATAACGCCGTCAATAACGCCGTTGCGATAAAGCTCACTTGGTGATACGCCGACATAACGTGCGCTTTCTTGCCACGACAAATTGTATTGCCTAGCAATGCTTGCTAAGCCTTTGGGTTGAATCGTATTAAAGGCACCATAGCGCACAGACAGAACCACATTGGTGGTCGCCAGGGGAATTGCGCCGCCTGAATAACCAAGACCATAGATGATTCCGACGCTTGGGACTTTTACTGCCGCCATGACGGCGATTAGGCGCGATATTGAATGGGCTTGATTATTTTCGTTCGCTTCGGTACCGGCATCGGCACCTGGTGTGTCCATAAAGGTGACAATTGGAATTGAGCGCAACGAAAAATCTTTAGCGATTCGACAAGCCTCGAGATGATGTTCTGGTTTCCAAACGCCATTAGCGACACTTCGGTCTTGAGCAATAATGCCAACCCGACGACTACTGTTATTGTGCTCAATTTCCAGATCAACACAATACAAAGGCCCGAGCTCGTATTCGCTGTGGATTTTGCCACGAATTTTATTAATAGCGTCTTTGGCACTTGGTCTCGATGCGGCTTCGGCTGGATCTAAAGCTTCGGCAACGTAATCGTCAACCGAAAGTTTTTTGAGTTGCTGTCGGCGAGCTTCGATTTGGCCTTCGCTCAAACAACCTTCAATGTTTTTATGCCAAGCAAATGGATGCACTGTCCCGTTAAGCGATATATTAGTAGCGCGACGTTCGACATCCTTAAATAAGCTAATAGATTCGTTAGTGTTCAACGGTCTTACCTTTAAGCTGAGTATGTATTCAGTGAATTAATTTTATTGTTAGTGCTCGTTATAATATCCCTAAATCAATGCCACGCGTTTACGGGTCTAATTGCTTTGGGAGTTTTAGATGCATTCAAAGGTTCTAATACTTCAACTACTTCAAATGATTCTATATTAGCGAGTGCTGAATAGGTCGTTTCTTGGACAAGAGTATGCCATGAAATCAATGCAAATTCCGCTGTTAAAATCAGGATTTTTATTGCCTTTTTGACACTTATTTAAAACCTATTAAGAGTATAAATTATTCGCTAAAAAGAGATTCAAGCTAATTCCTTAATACGTCATAATGGATGCTGATATCGATTAAAAATTAGGCTGTTTAAGTGCAAATAAAGCCCAGACGTCAGATCGCCAACAACGCCCTACTAGATGTTCATCCTGTGTTGGCTCGAGTGCTGGCAAATCGAGGCATAGCTAATTCACGTGAGATAAATTACACGCTAAAAAATCTATTGCCGCCACAAGGATTGAATCATATTGATATGGCAGCGGAATTACTTGCTGATGCCGTAATAGCAGGTGCAAGTATCGTCGTAGTAGGCGATTTTGATGCTGATGGCGCAACGAGTTGCGCACTTGCCGTGAGCTGCCTTCGAGCTTTTGGCATGTCGCCAGATCAAGTGAGCTATTTGGTGCCAAACCGCTTTGAGTTTGGCTATGGATTGTCGCCTGAAATCGTTGGCATGGCGGCCATGCGTCATCCAGATATTATTGTTACTGTTGACAATGGTATCAGCAGTATTGATGGCGTTCACGCTGCCCAAGCTCTGGGTATTACGGTTTTGGTAACAGACCATCATTTACCTGGCGAGGAATTGCCGACTGCTGATGTTATTGTTAATCCGAATTTGGCTAATGATGCCTTTAAAAGTAAAAATCTAGCCGGCGTTGGCGTTATTTTCTACGTCATGCTTGCGGTACGGGCGCGGTTACGAAAATATCAATGGTTTACTGAGCGAGATTTGAGTGAGCCTAATATGTCGCAGTTTCTTGATCTGGTTGCACTTGGTACGGTTGCTGATGTTGTGCCGCTTGATTACAACAATCGTATTCTCGTGCAGCAAGGTTTGCAGAGAATTCGTCAGGGTTCCGCTCGGCCTGGAATCAATGCTTTGTTAACGGTGGGTAAACGAGATCCGACGCGCGTGGTCGCGGGAGATATGGGTTTTGCAGTAGGGCCAAGGTTGAACGCGGCAGGTCGTTTAGATGATATGTCAGTTGGGATCGAATGTTTATTAAGTCCAACGTTTGAGAAAGCCATGACTTTGGCAACTCAATTAGATGAACTAAACCGTGAGCGCCGGCAAGTAGAACAGTCTATGCAAGACGATGCCTTAGTCGAGGTGCAAAAGTTGGCGCTCGACGAGCAAGACCCGCCGGTTGCAATGGTATTAAGCAATCAGTCTTGGCATCAAGGCGTAGTCGGCTTGGTCGCTTCGCGTATTAAAGAACGGCTTAACCGGCCTGTGCTGGCATTAGCACCGGGTGATGCTGAAAACGAATGGAAAGGCTCTTGTCGCAGCGTTGAAGGCGTGCATGTGCGAGATATTCTTGCTCGTGTAGACGCCATTCATCCGAACTTAATTACGAAATTTGGCGGTCATGCAATGGCTGCAGGCCTGTCTATACAAGATAAGAACTTAGAAAAGTTTAAATCAGCTTTTGTAGAAACTACCAAGCAAATGACGCAGGGCAAGGATTGGCAGCAAGTGCTTTGGACGGACGGAGAGTTGCAGGCACAGGACTTTAATTTAGACTTGGCGGAACAGTTAGGCCAATCTAACCCTTGGGGGCAGGCCTTTGAGGAGCCTATGTTCGAAGGCAAATTTGACATTTTAGACACGCGGGTTGTCGGCGAAAAACATCTTAAAATGATGCTTCAGCCACTTAGTTTGAATGATTCAGAGTTTGTTCAGCAATCTATCGATGCGATTTATTTTTTCTATTTTGATCGACATGCTGACTTACCGGTTGGCGCAGTGCGACTTGCATATCAGTTAAGTGTCAATGAATTTAGAAATAAAAAGAACTTACAAATTATGGTTAGGCATATCGAACACCTTGAAGTTAAAGATTAGCGCAGCTAGTATTCATCTATTAATTCAACTCATTCTCGGAGATTAATTCATGAGTTATTTAGACGTTGCTTCTGGTGCAGTAGTTGCACAACAATCTGGTGAAGCGAAAGCGCGCTTTGTGCGGAAAACTTATGCACACGTAGCGGCGGCACTCGCGGCGTTCGCTATCTTAGAATCTCAGTTTATCGCCCTCGGTTGGGGTGATATAGCGATGAACTTATTGACAACTACTCGATGGTCGTGGTTGATTGTTTTAGGCGCTTTTATGGGAGTCAGCATGCTAGCCAATAATTGGGCCAATAGTGGCGCTTCGCGCGGTCTTCAATACGCTGGATTAGGCTTATTTGTGGTCGCTGAAGCGTTAATTTTTCTGCCTTTAATTACTATGGCATCAAGATTTGCGCCGGGCGTATTAGAAAACGCCGCGCTCATTACTGGCGCACTGGTGCTTGGTATTAGCGCGGTTGTTTTTACGACTAAGAAAGATTTTTCGTTTATCGGTCCGGCGCTTACTGTTGGCTGGGTTGTGGCAATGGGTATTATTGTTGCGGCTATTGTATTTGGCTTTCAGCTTGGTACATTTTTCTCAGCCGTCATGATTGTCTTTGCCGCGGGTTGTGTTTTGTATAACACGTCTAATTTATTACATCATTATCATGAAGAACAATACGTCGCGGCTTCGCTCTCATTGTTTGCTTCTATTGCGCTAATGTTTTGGTATGTAGTGCAGTTTTTGATGCATATGGGCAGCGACTAATTTGTATTAAAATGCTTTTAAGAAAGCCGCTCGTAGAGTGGCTTTTTTTTGTCGAAAACACAGTATGATTTGACATCTAGTCCTATAATTGAGGAAAGTTTAAGTAAGGGTGTCGCATGGCATATAAATATTTAGAAGATTGCGTCGGTAATACGCCTCTGGTTAAGATTAAGCGCCTTTGGCAGAGCGAACATGTCACTGTTTTAGCAAAGCTTGAGGGGAATAACCCAGCCGGTTCTGTAAAAGATCGTCCGGCTTTGAATATGATCGCTAGAGCCGAAGCGCGCGGTGATATAAGTCCAGGCGATACTTTAATAGAGGCCACTAGCGGTAATACGGGCATTGCGCTTGCTATGTCTGCGGCTATGAAAGGCTATCGGATGGTTTTGATCATGCCAGACAATATGAGCGAGGAGCGACGAGCATCCATGCGTGCTTTTGGTGCTGAAATTATTTCGGTGTCCCAGGCTGAGGGAGGCATGGAGCTGGCACGAGATATGGCTGCTCAAATGCAGCTTGACGGTAAAGGCGTGGTGCTTGATCAATTCGCTAATCCCGATAATTGGAACGCGCATTACGAAAGCACTGGTCCAGAGATTTGGCGAGATACCAATGGTGAGGTAACACACTTCGTCAGTTCCATGGGCACGACAGGCACAATTATGGGAGTCTCACGTTATTTGAAAGAACAAAATAATTCAGTCGAAATTATTGGCGTACAACCCGAAGGAGAATCTCAAATCCCAGGCATTCGCCGTTGGCCTGTTGAGTATTTGCCTAAAATATTCGAGTCTGAGCGGGTTGACCGCACTCTAGATGTCGACCAAACATTAGCCGAACAAACTATGCGCGAACTGGCCACTCAAGAAGGTATTTTTGCAGGCGTGTCGTCTGGTGGCGCGATGGCCTGTGCGCTGCAAATAGCTGCCGAAATGGAGAAAAACGAACGTAAAGCAACCATCGTCTCTATTGTTTGTGACCGCGGTGATCGCTACCTTTCAACCGGTGTTTATTAACGCTACCGATAGAGTTTAGCTGAATGAATATATTGGCATTCGACATTGAGACAATCCCAGATATAAACGGCGGTCGCCGTCTATTAGAGTTGGAAGATAGTTTGAGTGACCACGAAGTGGCGCAAGCGATGTTTGCAAAACGTCGTGAAAAAACAGGTACTGACTTTATCGCCACGCATTTGCAGAAAGTGGTCGCTATTTCGGCGGTTTATCGAAACTCTTATAAAGATCAATTTTCGGTTTGGACCTTGGCTAAGGAAAGTAGCAGCGAAAAAGAAATCGTACAGAATTTTTTCGATGGCATTGATAAGCATACTCCGACTCTCGTAACATGGAATGGCTCGGGTTTTGATCTGCCGGTTCTGCATTACCGAGGTCTCGTGAATGGTGTGCAAGCACCTCGATATTGGGATGTTGGTGAAGATGATAGTAATTTTAAATGGAACAATTACCTAAGCCGTTTCCATCAACGTCATACTGACTTAATGGATGTGTTAGCGGGCTACAATAATCGAGCTTTTGCGCCTTTAGATGAAATTGCCGTATTACTAGGCTTTCCAGGTAAGATGGGTATGAGTGGTTCCAAGGTGTGGAGCCAATTTCAAGCCGGGGAGATTAAGTCAATACGAGACTATTGCGAAACCGATGCTTTGAATACCTATCTTGTTTATCTTCACTGGCAATATATTAGAGGCCAGCTTAACGATGCTGACTTGGTACGCGAGCATCAAGTCGTTAAAACTGCATTGCAAGATGGCGCGCCACACTTGCAAGAATTTCTTGAAGTTTGGAATAAATCGGCCTAAGTAGTTTCGCAATAGTTAATGATGCGAGACGTCGCCCTAGATTAGTTTACCGACAACGCCGATCAAGCTGCATATAATCAGCGCGACATTCGCAAAAAAACCAATAATAAAGCCAATAGTTCGTGATTTAGGCTCGCGCATGTAGCTTAGAGAGTAGATTGCTCGCCCAACCACAAAAGCAGAGCCAAGCAGAACGCCAGCCTGTGTATTGAAATAGGTGCCACATATCCACATACCTGGAATAGTGATCGCCATTTGCTCTAAGGTATTTAATTGTACTCTTAGTGCGCGTTCAAAACGTTCGTCACCACTCATTGCTGGCGCTGCAATGTGCTTACCGCGTGCCATCCCCGCGCGGAATGTAAAATAACCGTATTGCACTAGAATGATTAGCGTAATTAGAGCAAGGGTTTGCATAGCTGTTTCCTCGTTTTTGACTAGTAGAGCACTCAAGTCTCTCGTTGATTGTGTTCGTTGTGAGTAACGATAACATGATTGTTTTGCACAGTGGCCATCGCTGAACTACAATCCGCGCTCACACTTCAAGAGTACGGGGTTTATAGAGCAAGCTAATCGCTCTATTTGAGTCCATCTATAACCTGTAGAGAAAAATAATGGCGCGTCGTCGTAAACGCAAACAAATTGATCAAACACCTAAAGATATTCGTATTGAGTCCTTAGCGCATGATGGTCGAGGGGTCGGACGAGACGAAGAAGGTAAAGTCGTTTTTGTTGATTATGCTTTGCCTGGAGAACACGTTCGTTACGTGCCATTAATGCACCGCAAGAGCTACTTGTTTGGCTCGACGATTGAAGTGCTAGAAGCATCCGAACATAGAGTGCTTCCTAAGTGTGAGGTGTTTGGAGAATGTGGCGGGTGCGTGTTACAGCACTTAGATGCGCCGATACAGATTCAGTACAAACAACAACAACTACTCGAAAACTTTAAGAAGATCGGTGATGTACAACCGGAGCAGCTATTAGAGCCGCTAATTGGTGATCATTGGGGCTATCGAAGGCGTGCAAGATTGGGTGCCAAGTTCGTCGAAAAGAAGGGCGGTATGATCGTAGGCTTTCGAGAACGTAACTCCAGTTATATTCAACCGACAGATAAGTGTCTTGTACTGTATCCACAAGTGTCTGATTTGCTACCCGAGCTTAGAGCGACCTTAGAAAAAACCTCATGTAATAATAAAATACCGCAAATTGAGATATCTGTGGCGGATGACGCCTTGGTCATGATCGTGCGTCACCTAGAGACATTCCTGCAAAGCGACCTCGATCTGTTGACCTCATTCGCCCAAAAAAATAACGTCGTTATGTTTCTTCAACCGGGTAATTTGAAGAGTATTCACCCGTTATGGCCGCACAATCCAGCTCCTTTGTTTTACAACTTTGACGAATTTGATATTCGAATTGAGTTTTTACCCAGTGATTTTATTCAAGTAAATGGCAGCATTAATCAACAGTTAGTAAGTCAGGCGATAGAGTTGTTGGAAGTGGGGGTGCAAGATAATGTACTAGATTTATTCTGCGGGGTTGGGAATTTCACCTTGCCTCTCGCTCGCAAGGCGAAAAGTGTTATTGGTGTAGAGGGCGATAAGGCTCTGGTCGATCGCGCGTTTCACAATAAAGATTTGAATAACCTAGAGAATGTTGATTTCTTTTTTGGTGATTTATTCGATGAGGATATGGATACGACATCTCATGGGGAATGGTTGCAACAAGGCTTTAATAAAGTATTGCTCGACCCGCCTAGGTCCGGTGCAGCGCAGATAATTAAGCGAATCGATGACTTTGCTCCTGAGCGACTTGTGTATGTGTCTTGCGGGCCAGCTACGCTTGCGCGCGATGCCGGTAGTTTGGTGCATGAATATGGATATCGCATGACCAAAGCGGGTGTAATTGACATGTTTCCGCATACCGCGCACGTTGAATCCATTGCTGTTTTTGAACGTTAGTTTTTGTTAGTTAACGTTTGCTTAGTTCTAAACTGCTATAAGTGTGTTTAAATGTGAGTTTGAGACCATGCGCTAATGAGGCTGTTATGACGGAAAAGCAACTAACTACGCAATCGATTCTGGATGAAATATTGAGCCTTGGGAAAGAATATTTAGAAAAAGGTCAAGATATTGTCGAACACAAGTTAAACATTCCGGAGCAGGGCGAACAACGGGACGCGATGTTAAGCGGCTTGAAAAAAGGCGCTTTTTCCTCTGCAGTATTGCTTGGCTTGATTGGTACAAAGGGTGGAAGGAAGCTTACAGGCGTGGCACTAAAAATCGGTGGCGTTGCGGCCTTAGGGACAGCCGCTTACAAGGGTTATCGGCATTGGCTAGATCAAAAACAAGACAATTCAAGCCAACCAGTCGGGGTTCATGAACTGCGAGAGGATGCAGCGTATGAGCGCGCTAAGCTGTTAATTAGCGCGATGGTAGCAGCTGCCAATGCTGACGGTAATATCGATAATGAAGAACAGCAAAAGCTTAAGCACGAAATATTGCACATGCACCTACCTAAGCATCTCGCTGATGATTTGCAGGCCATTATTGATTCGCCCTCAGACGTACAAAGTCTTGCGGCAAAAGTTGGAGATATAGAAATAGCGAGTGAAGTGTATTTAGCTAGCCGGCTATTTATTGGTGAACATTCGTCGGTGACCGAAAGGATGTATCTGGAGCAACTGGTTGCGGAAATGGGTTTAAATTCGAGTTTGATTAAATCGCTCGAAACCCAACTTGCTTGAAGTATTGAGACGCGCTAATGTTGTTTGCCTACTATATAAAGGTAGTTAGCATGCGGTTCTGTTATTTTTAAACTCTGGTTGAGTGCACAAAGCACTGAAAATCATCACAAGGAAAAAATAAGCCTGGTCGCACTACCAATATTCTTGAGATTACCTCATGCCAATGCAAGCAGTGCAAGTTGTCGTTTTTGTTTTAGTCACCGCGTTAATTGCGTTTTTTACTTATCTTAAGTGTCGCAAGTCTATTAGAGAAGAAGCTGATCAAGGGTCAGGGTCGGGAACAAAAGAAGTGTTTCTCGCAGGTGGCTCTTTAAGTTGGATATTTGTTGCTGGTTCCATAACCTTAACAAACCTTAGTACTGATCAATTGGTAGGCATGAACGGCAATCAAATGTTGCTTCTTGCTTGGTGGGAACTGGCAGCAGTTGTTGGTCTAATAATCCTAGCCAAAGTGTTTGTACCGATTTACTACAAATATAAATGTACCACTACTACCGAGCTTTTAGAAAAAAGTTATAACAATCATCATATCCGCGCATTGATCGGATTCTTGTTTCTACTCGGCAATGTCTTTATTTTCTTACCCGTAACTTTGTATGGCGGATCGTTGTTTGTAAAGAGTATGTTTGGTTTGGAGTCTTTCTCATTAATGGTGTTGGCTATTGGTTTTGCTCTTATAGGAACATGCTACGCCGTTTTCGGAGGATTGCGGGCGGTTGCGGTGTCAGATACCTATAGTGGCTTTTTGTTGTTAGGTTTGGGGTTGTTAGTGGTGTTTTTAGCGCTTAATGCTATTAATTGGGACTTTAGTGGCATACCAAGAGAACGACTGACTTTAATTGGAGATAATGCATCTGAGATACCGTGGCACACTTTGTTGACTGGCATGGTTTTTATTCAAATATTTTATTGGAGTACTAATCAAACGATCACTCAAAGAGCAATGGCATCGCGATCCGTTAAAGAGGCGCAAAAAGGCGTGTTGCTTGCGGCCGTGATTCGCTTTTTAATTGTTCCTCCGATCATTGTCTTGCCAGGTGTGGTGTCATACAAACTCTATGGAGATGTTAATGACGCAGCTTATGGGATGATCGTTGCTGATGTGTTGCCCTTATGGTTGTCAGGTGTATTCGCCGCCGGTATAGCGGCCGCAGTTTTGACTACTTTTAATAGTATTTTGAACTCGTCGAGCGCAATTTATATTTGTGATCTACACGAAAAATATATTGGAAAGGACGATAATGTTGCCAAATTAAATTTAATGGTAACGGTTGTTTTAGTGCTAGTTGCGCTCTCTATGGTTCCTGTTTACGCGACTCAGGAAAGTATTATCAATACGGTGCAGCGCCTCTATGGATTACTAAGTATGCCTATTTTGTCGTGCTTTGTGGTTGGCCTTTTGTTTCGAAATGTCGATTATCGCGCAGCTATTTTTTCTGTTGTATTTGGCGTGGCTCTTTATGCAGCCTTATTTTTCTATTTATTCCCCGAAATTCACTACATACACAAAATGTTTGCAACACTAGTTTCATCCGTACTCATGGCTTTAGTGATCAATAGATTTGTTTTTGCTAATAGCCTAGAGATTGCTTGGCCTGATACTACGACCAAATGATTCACTGAGGGTGGCCTTAATTATTTGCGTATTGATTGGTAGATATCGATTAGGCGAGGAGTAATAGCATCCCAACTAAAGTTATTTTTCACATAGTGCTTTGCCGCCAAGGATTTGTGCTTAAGGATCTTAGGGCAATCTAAAGCCGTGTTTAAGGTTTGTGCAATGCTATCGGGATTTGTTTGACATACATAGCCGAGATCATTCTCTAAAATGAGGTCACAAACACCAACCTCTTTGCTAACCAGTGGCGCTGTTCCGCATGCCATTGCTTCAATAACCGAGATGCCAAAATTTTCACTGTATGAACTAAGAGCGAATAAGTCGGCGCCTTGTAGTGCGTTTGTTTTGCAGTCGCCGTCAATATAAGAAATAAAATGACACCGATGCGAAATGTTGAGTTCATTCGAAAATTCTTTAAGTTTTGCTAAGTAACTAGGCTCACCATATCCAGCAATTAATAGTTGCCAAGGTTTGTTTTGATTAATGGATAAACCCTTCAATAAAAGCTCGATTCCCTTTTTTGGATGTAACCTAGATAAGCTAATAATGATTGGCTGTTTTGCATCGAGGCCATATCGATCAATGATAATTGTTCGCGCATTTTTTAGTACTTGCGGTATTTGCGTGCCGAGTGGGATAGTTTGACTAGTTAGGTTTGGAATGCTTTTACTAGTTTGCTCGAATTCCAATTTACTGGTGCAATGAACCAATGCTGCTTGCTCTATATTTTTTTGTTCAACTAGGGCGAGGTAGACCTTCTTTTTTAAAGCAGATTGTTCCAAAGACCATGTTTGTAATTGACCGATTGGGCGAACGATATAAGGGGTTTTATGCGCACGCGCAATCTTCATAGCCACCGTTGTGCAATAAGAGAATATGGCGTGAACGTGAAGCGCATCAAAGTCTTGTATGTTTGCTTTAAGCCATTGTGAAAAATCAGATGCATACGCAAATTCTCGTAACGACTGAATTTTGGGCGAGTAACGTTTAAAAAATCTTACGGGCACCCCTTGGTAATCAATAAATCGTCCGGTCGGAACGTCTAGAGTTTTATTGCCATCATCGTTAGTGCAAACGATCTTTGCTTCCACTCCGTGTGTTTGTAAAGCACGAACCATTTCTAGTGCTGCTCTACTTGGACCTCCTCGACTGGCTGACAAAGACGGTATTACATGAAGAATTGCTAAACGTTTATCGCTCGGCATATCGTTGCAGCCAGTATTCTAGAACGCTTAGACTCCAACGACGATACCATGGTTTTAATTTGATCCAAGTTGGTACTGTATGGTTTGGCATATCGCTCCATTGTTCTTCAAACCAATGGTCAAAAGGAAAGCGAAAACCTTGTTTTGGGCGTTCGACTACCCAGTCCGGCAATTCTGGAACGCTGTCGATCAGCAGTTTTTTTCCTTGGTTTAGCCGCCATATTTTTGGGATCGAAGATAATTGCTCGATTAATACTTTGTCGATAAATGGCACTCGCACTTCTAGGCCAAAGGCCATAGAAAACACATCGCTATCTCTAAGTAGTTGGTTGCGGCAATAGACCGTTAATTCAAGTTCACTAACTTGATCTAAGCTGCTCTTCGAGCGAAGCTCATGGTGGTTTGCTTCGCTGGTCTTAGTCGTTATTGAATGGGCTATATGCTTAGCCTCACTTAAGGAAAAAATTCCTCGAAAGCTCTGATGAATGATTGCCATCGAATTCTTACTGCAAAGCATGTCTAATACGCGCCGGTACTTAGCGGACAATAAACGATCTAATGGTGACTGGATTGGCTCTAGAATACGTCTTAACCATTTAAGGCGTTGTACTCGTTTTTTTAAGCCTGGTAGCCTTTCAAAGCTTGGATATCCAGCAAAGATTTCATCTGCACCTAGGCCTGTTAAAACCACGGTCTCACCATTGTCACTTGCCAGTTTAGACACACAATAGGTATTAAAACCATCTATGGTTGGTTGATCCACGCTTTCCAAGAACTCTTGGAATAAGCCTTTGGCTTGAGTCGCGGTGATTTTCCATTCTGTGTGATGAGAGCCAAAGTGTTCCGCGGTGCGTTTTGCAATGTCGCCTTCGTTCCACTTTGGATCCTCAAAAGCAATAGAATAAGTTCGGATGTCTTTGCTAGTTAATTGAGTGCATAAAGCAAGTAAGATCGTTGAATCAATACCGCCACTGAGAAATAATCCAATGGGAACATCACTCACTAAATGGGCTTTAACACAATGTTCGAGAGCGGTCCGAGTGATTTCTTTGGCTCGATCTCGATTCATGTTTTTGTTAACTTTGAATTGAGGTTTCCAATAGCGTTGTAGTCTCGGTAGACCCTTTTGCCATTGGAAGAAGGTACCTGCGGGAAGTAGTTTAATGTCAGTGAAAGCTGTATCTGGTTCGCTAAAACTTCCGCGCAAAAGATATTGGTTTATACCGCGCGAGGATAATTTACGTGAACTAATATCGGCTTGCAGAAGTGAGCGAACCTCGGAAGAAAACGCGAGAGAATTTTTACGTGCGCAATAATAAACAGGTTTTATTCCTAGTGGATCTCGAGCGACTAATAATCGGCTTTTCTTTTCATCCCAAAAAGCAAATGCAAACATGCCCCGAAGCGAGTTTAACGCTTTAGTGCCTTGTTCAATAAGGAGTTGCAAAAGTACTTCGGTATCGCAGTCAGTTTTAAATTTTACGCCGCGTTCTTCTAATCCAATACGAAGCTTTGTGTGGTTATAAATTTCGCCATTGAAACTCAATATATAGCGTCCATCGTCGCTTGTCATTGGTTGATTTGCTATATCACGAACGTCAATCACGGATAATCGGGTGTGGCAAATAGCGGCGTTACCACGTTTAGACAAGTACACCGCCTGATGATCAGGGCCGCGATGTACTAAGGCATCTTGCATCGCGTTTATACGGTCGGATAAATGCGATGCTGGAAGCGCTTTTTCAGAGTTGGTAATGATTCCGGCGATACCACACATAGGCGTTTGGGTTTAGCTTTTCAAATTCAAGCGAATCTTGAATTTAAGCTTGTTGTTTAAAACAAACTCTACTGTGGTTACTATATCAGCAATGTTAGGCGTTGCTCCACCCGATAGAAGCAACGCCTAATTTTAGCAATTAATCCTGTTTGCTAGCAGCGTCGTTTGATGGTGCACTATTTCCCGAGTTAGCGGGTTTGCTCGCATTAGAATTAGCAGTTTTGTTTTTGGTATTCGCAGGCTTACGACCTTGTTGGTTGTTATTACGGTTGCGATTACGATTTCTGTTTCGGTTGCGATTTCGATTGGCATTGTTGCCGCTTGAATTTCCGCCTTGCTTATTATTGTCATCGTTTTTTTCATTACGATGCTTGCTTTGCTGTTGTCGGTTCGTGGCTTGCTTGTTGTCATTATTGGCTTTGCCGCGGTTATGGTTATTATTACGGCCACCGCGCTGATTTCCCTTCTTGTTATTCGGGTGATTCCGGCCACGATTGCTATTTCGTCCGCGATTATTATTTTGGTTGTTTTTATTAGTGCGATTGGTGTTTTTGCTCTCTTTTACTTCATCGCCAGTAGCAAAGAGCGCACGCCATAGTCGCACAAAAATTCCAGGCTTCACGGGTTCTGGTTGCGGTGTTGGTGCAGGTGGTTTTTCGCCCATGGAAATGGACTCAATTCCCACAGCTGGTGCTGTATTAGGCGCTATTACTACACTATTGTTTTGTTTTTTCTTTTGATATTTCGTTTTGCGGGGATCTTCAACTACCTCTTGAATTTCCGTTTTGTAGCTCGGTAATACTGGCATTTCATCTAAGTCTTCGCTGCGTAAGCGCTGAATCTTAAAGTGCGGCGTTTCCAATTCAATGGTTGGAACAATTGTAATGTTAGTTCCCAAGCGGCTCTCTAGTAAACTCACTTCATGGCGTTTTTCGTTGAGAAGATAAGTTGCTGTTTTTATTGGTAAGTGAGCGTTAATTGCTTCAGTGTTTTCTTTTAATGCTTCTTCCTCAATAATGCGTAATACGCTTAAGGCTGATGAACCAATGCTTCGGATATGGCCATTGCCTTCGCAGCGTGGACATACATGATAGTTAGAATCGCTAATTGAAGATCTTAGTCGTTGGCGAGACATTTCCAATAAGCCAAAGCGCGAAATGCGGCCAACTTGAACACGTGCGCGATCCGCCTTGAGTGCTTTTTGTAAACACTGCTCGACTGATCTTTGGTTTTTGTTAGAAAGCATGTCGATAAAATCAATAACGACCAATCCGCCTAAATCTCGAATACGGAGTTGACGAGCTATTTCTTCGGCCGCTTCCATATTGGTTTGCAAAGCGGTTTCTTCTATATCGCCACCTTTAGTCGCACGAGCTGAGTTAACATCTATAGATGTTAAGGCCTCGGTCGGGTCAATCACTAATGCGCCGCCTGCTTGAAGTCGGACTTCGCGCGCATAGGCCGATTCGATTTGATGCTCAACTTGATACCGTGAAAACAGAGGTACCGTGTCTTCATATAACTTTAGTTTTATAACATTGTGCGGCATCACTTGATTCATAAAGCGAGTAGCACGATCGTAAACTTCGCGATCATCGATGATTATTTCGGCAATGTCGCTACGAAAATAATCGCGAATTGAACGTACTACTAAGTTGGTTTCTTGATAAACCAGAAATGGAGCTGCCTGAGCTTCAGAAGCAGCTTGAATTGCATCAGATAAGCGTTGCAAGTAATCCAAATCCCATTGAAGCTCTTCGGCGCTTTTGCCAATGCCAGCGGTACGTGCAATTAAAGCGTGTTCGCGAGGTGTGTCTAATTGCGACATTGCTTCACGTAACTCTTGCCGCTCTTGGCCTTCAATTCGCCGAGATATACCGCCGCCTTTTGGATTGTTGGGCATAAACACTAGGTAGCGCCCAGCCAGACTAATAAAGGTAGTGAGTGCAGCACCTTTGTTGCCGCGCTCGTCTTTTTCTACTTGAACCAGTAACTCTTGGCCGGTCTCTAAAACGTCCGCTATCTTGACTTGCGAAATTGGAACTTCTGAATTGTAGTTTTTGAAATAAGTACGAGATACTTCTTTCATCGGCAAAAAGCCTTGGCGATTACCGCCATATTCAACAAAGGCGGCTTCAAGACTCGGCTCGACCCGGGTAATTTTTCCTTTGTATATATTGCCTTTTTTTAGCGCGCTATTAGCAGATTCAATATCTAAGTCGACCAATTTTTGGCCATCAACAATTGCAACCCGAAGTTCTTCAGGATGAGTTGCATTGAACAACATTCTTTTCATGTTTTCTCCTTGGCTGCACTCATGGCAACCAATGTCTATACAGTCAGCGACTAAAGTAGCGCTCTACGTGAATGTCACAAGAAGTGAAATGAAAAAAGAGGAGAATAGAATTAGCTTTGGTTTTTGCCTGTGCTGATTTCTAGTGGCATCAAGTGTCGCCACCTTAAAAATAACCCAACACAAGCTGACCCTAAAATAAGAGCTAATAAATTTAAGCGAAAAAAAGACAGTCAAGCGCCGCTAATGGCTCAATTAAGATCTAACCATTGAGATGGCCCTAAGCGGCTAAAACATGCCTAAACATGTTCTTAATGTTGTCTTTGACAAACAACCGCTGAACTTAATTTATCAACATACTTATTAAATGAACCTAATGCGCAGAACTAGTTAGACTGGCTGATAAGTTCAACACTAAGCAATTAGTGACATATCGGTATCTATTGTTCGTTTAGCGAATAACGTTTTGCTTATTCGTATCGAATCAAGTTTTCTATATGTCTTTAGCGATACGCTCTTTTTCAGGCTCGTTCGCTTTTACTTTGCTTAGCGATATTGTTTCGCTAAAATTTTGCTTCTAATTCACCAGAACTAGATTCTGGTTTAATAATTCTCACTTTGCTGATATCTCATCAACAAATTTTCATTCAAGTATTTCTACCTAACCATTGTTTTATTGTTTGAGCTTCGAGGCTAATTTGAGCTTTCAAGGCTGTTTGTGCAATAACAATGTATTGTGACATCACTGTAGCGCTCACTAGTTGCGTCAGTGACTTATCTGTCAAAGTTAGCGGTTGTCAAATGAACTATTGTGCTAATGCTTTGACTTTACCCTCAAACATACAGGGTGAGGGAATTGCCCTGTCGACGAACACTGATCAAGCCATTTGTTGCTTATCGATTTGTCTTACTTTGTTTCAACTTCGAGTTGAAGCAGTAAGGCTATTGAGTTTAAACCGATTTCAATGTCATCTTTTACCATCGAGTTGGTCATAAACGCCCAACTAAATTACGTAAAAATTTGTTTGTTAATAACATTATTAACGCGATGATCATAGCAGTTGCTTTGGTTCATAGCAAACAAGGCGTCAGTCCCATTTTTTTATTTATAATCAATCACTTATATTTTATTTTTTAGTTGTTACATTGACTTCATGCAAAGATCGTAAACAGATACTTGGTTTTCGTGAAAAGCCACCGTATTATCCGACTCGAATTGTCTTTCTTAGGATTGCGCGTGATTGTGTTTTGAGTGGTAAAAATTTTAATAAAGTTCAGGTGTTAGAGATTGATGAAAATCATCAAGGGCAGAGGCTCGATAACTATTTGATCAGCTTGCTTAAAGGTGTCCCGAAAACCTATATTTACCGCATTATTCGAAAGGGCGAAGTTCGCATAAATAAAGGTCGCGTAAAACAAACGACACGTCTAAAACTTGGTGATCTAGTTCGTCTTCCTCCAGTCAAGCTTGGCACGAGCAAAAACATACCTATAGATGTAAAACGATTGCAGTATTTGCACAAAGCCGTTTTGTTTGAAGATGATGCATTGATCGTATTGAATAAACCTTCTGGTTTGGCAGTGCATGCCGGAAGTGGTATTCGTATCGGTGTTATAGAAGCGATACGAGCCTTAAGAACCGATTTAAAGTACGTTGAGCTAGTGCACCGGCTTGATCGCGAAACGTCAGGCTGTTTAGTGCTTGCGAAAAAAGCCAGTGCTCTGAAAGGATTGCAAGATGATTTTCGGCAGAACTCGCAAAAACAAAGTCGTTTACATAAGCATTATCTAGCTTTAGTTAAAGGCCGTTGGAAGCACGGCGAACGTCGTATTGAAAAAGCGTTGAATACGGAAGCTCGTAAACAAGGCGAGCGCACTGTGCGAGTAGATAAGCACGGCAGCTATGCTTGTTCTATTGTCACACCGTTGAAAATGTCGGAACAACAAAGCTTAGTTGCGGTGAAACTATTAACCGGGCGTACCCATCAAGTGCGAGTGCACTGCATGTCAGAAAACCATCCATTGGCCGGTGATCAGCGATATGGTGATGCGGCCTTCAATAAGCAGATGACATCGAATGGTTTGAGGCGGTTATTTTTACATGCTTCGCGTTTGGCATTTTTTCATCCCATTACGGGTCAAAAAATGGAGTTTGAAGCGCCATTGCCATCAGAACTAAATACGCTTGTAGAGAGCCTGTTTTAGATTAGATGTATCAATTAATTATATTTGACTGGGACGGCACACTAATGGATTCTGCCGACAAAATTGCCAACTGCATGCGCAGTGCAGCTCACAGCGTGGGGCTTGAAATGCCTAGCGTCGACCAAGCTAAAAATATTATAGGGCTTGGATTGTCAGAGGCCGCCTTAAGTTTGTTTCCGGGTGCCAATGTGGCTCAGAGAAAGGCATTACTAGACGCTTATCGTTATCAGTTTGTACAGGCCGACACTACTAAACAAAAACTCTTCGATGGAGTAAGGCAAGGTTTGCATGAATTGAACCAAACAGGTGCTTTTTTGGCGGTAGCCACGGGAAAGTCGAGGCGAGGCTTAGATCGTGCCTTAAACGACAGCCAGCTTAGGGAATATTTCAGCGTAAGTCGATGTGCAGATGAAACTCGGTCTAAGCCTCATCCGCAGATGTTATACGAAATACTTGAATACACTTCGATAGAGGCAAGCAAATCAATCATGATAGGCGACACCAGTTATGATCTTGATATGGCACGCAACGCTAATATGGCGGGCCTCGGGGTGAGTTATGGTGTGCATGCAGATGAAGTACTCAAAAAGTCTGGAGCGATAACGGTCGAACAAGATTTTAAAGGAGTACTCAAGTTTCTATTAGATGGACGAACCGAAAAAGCGTTTAGTTAAAGCCTCTTTAGTTAAATAAATTCCAAGCAAAAAGCGACTACACTTAGTTTTAGTACAAAACCTTAATAAGCTAAATGAACCGAATAATCGGAAATATTGAAAAATTGAAAGAAGGCGGTACAGGTATTCGTTTCGACCTAATATCTGTTGCTAGTGGTGAAAAAATTCCTGCATTTGCAGTGCAGTTTGATGGACAGTACTTTGCTTACTTGAATCGTTGTGGTCATATCGCCGTGCAGCTTGACTATATGCCGGGTGAGTTTTTTAGTGACGACGGCCAAACTCTTGTTTGTGCTACTCATGGCGCCGAGTATGCGCCCGATACGGGTGCATGCTTAGGTGGGCCGTGTTTTGGTATTGGCCTTGAACCATTACCATTAACACTTGAAGACGATAATCTTATACTTGAGTCAAATGAGTATGAGCTCGCTTTACTTTCAATTGTTGATTGAACACAACCTACTTAAAAATAATATACAAGCCTATGTTTGGAAAGAATAAGTCTAACTTGTCGTTACCTGGCAATAACCAGCCTCAAGCCAACTCAAATGACGTTTTAATAAGAATTGCTGAAGACTATGTGCGCGAGCAAAAGTGGCGGCGCTACTTGCGGATTGGGTTTTTATTAGTAGCCTTGTTATTCGTCTTGTCATTGTTCTCTGGGGGGCAGACGGCTTCTTCTAATATTGCTAAACCACACACTGCGTTGGTAGATTTAAACGGAGCTATTGGTATTTCAGGTGGTGTTTTCGCTGATCAAATAAATAGCAGTTTGCGTAAAGCATTTGAAGCTAAAAACTCCAAAGCTGTGATCTTACGGGTGAATAGTCCTGGTGGGTCACCGGTTCAGTCCGACGAGATTTACTCTGAGATGCGACGCCTACGAGAATTGCACCCGAGTAAAGCCTTGTATGTTGTTGTGTCTGATATCTGTGCATCGGGAGGCTATTATATTGCGGCGGCCGGCGATCAAATTTTTGCCAATCGTTCTTCTTTGGTGGGTTCTATTGGTGTGCGTATGGACAGTTTTGGTTTCGTTGATGCGCTTGAAAAGCTTGGTGTCGAACGTCGCTCATTAACAGCGGGTTCCAATAAATCGATTCTCGACCCGTTTTTGCCGGTTAAAGAAAATCAGCGGGAACATGCCGAACGTATGTTAGGTATTGTGCATCAACAGTTTATAGAGCAAGTTAAGGCAGGTAGAGGTGATCGTTTGGTCGATGACCCTGATTTGTTTAGCGGTTTATTTTGGAGTGGTGAGCAGGCTAAAGATTTGGGTTTAATTGATGATTATGGGAATTTAGACTCTGTGGCACGAGACGTTGTTGGTTATGAAGACATTGTTAATTACAGTTATCAACTACCTATTCTTGAACAAATCTCGAGAGATTTGGGTGTTAGTATTGCGCATGGCTTCACAGCACTATTCAATGACGGTTTTAAACTTCAATAGCTTTTTTTAGCATGTGTATGTGGGCAATTCCGTCTTCCATATAAACATCTGAAATTGTTTCGAAACCAAGTTCTTGATAAAAACGCTCTAGGTATTTTTGCGCCCCTAGTTTAATTGCAAAACTAGGGTGTTGCGTCTGTATTTGTTCTATTGCGCGTTGCATTAGAGCTTGACCAAGCTTTGTGTTTCGCGCCTGCGGTGCTACCACTACTCGTCCAATCGACGCCTGTTCATAGCTGACGCCAGGAGCGAGTAAACGAGCGTAGGCATGCAGTTCACCCGCTACCCAAAAACAAAGGTGCACGGCTTGTCGGTCGATGTCATCGATGTCTGGATATAAGCATTCTTGTTCGAGCACAAAAACTTCTTGGCGTAGCCGCAGTATCGCCCACAGCTCTTGCGAGGCGAGGTCGTCGAAGTGTTTGCTTAACCAGCCATTCATTGGAGACTCAATATGTGATTGAACACTTATTTTTATCGACGTTTTAATTGTGTTTTAACTATGCCTGCAAACCAAAAGGGTCATTTATTGAGTGCGACGGTTTGGTAAACCATTTGGCGCCGGTTTTTGTCATATAGAAGTGGTCTTCTAAACGTATGCCAAATTCACCGGGAATACTGATCATTGGCTCATTGGAAAAACACATGCCAACGTCAAGAGGTGTGGTGTCGCTGCTAACTAAATATGGCCACTCATGAATATCTAGGCCGATACCGTGCCCAGTTCTATGCGGCAGTCCCGGTGTCGCATAAGCTGGACCATAACCTTGTTGTTCCAAATACCGCCGCGAAGCAATATCGACCGAGCCGCACGGCGCACCCAATTGAGCGGCCTCGAAGCCTATAGCTTGCGCAGTTTTCTCTTGGTTCCAGACCTCTGTATCTCGCTCGGTGGCCTCACCGAACACATAGGTGCGAGTAATGTCTGAATTATAACCCTCAATGTGGGTGCCGGTGTCAATCAATACCATATCGCCTTTGGCTAAAGGTTTGGGGTTGCTCACTCCGTGCGGATACGCGCTGTCTTCACCGAATAAGCTAATACAAAACGTGGATCCAGATGGTGCGCCTACGGCGATATGTGCTTGATGAATAAAATCATTGAGTTCGCTGGTGGTGATGCCTTCTCTAAGAACTTTTGCCGCGCTTTTATGAACTTCGATCGTCATATTTTTAGCACCCTGCATAAGCGCTATTTCGGCGTCTGATTTGCGCGACCTGCAGCTTGCGGTAATTAATTTAGCGTCAATAAAGTTAGCATCTGGACATGCCTTAGCAAGTCCGTTAGTAATGAAAAAAGACGTGCTTTCATCGAGGCCTATGGTGGTCTTTGTAATACCAAATTTGTTTAACAATTCAGCAAATAATAGGTAAGGGCTTTCATGTTCTTGCCAGCCGTGGACTGGCCCTTGGATCTTCATGTAGCCCTCGAGTGTACAAATTTCAAACGTAGGGGCAATGTAATGGAGCTCGCCAGAGGCTGTTAATAGAGCACCAACCATGCGTTCACTGCCTCGCCATCGAGTGCCAGTAAAATAATACAAGTTAGTGCCCGCATCTAAATAAATGGCGGCCATATCGTTTTCACGCATCAGATCAACTGCTTTGTTTATTCGAAATTGGTGCTCATCAATAGTAATTGCTTGGCTATCTTTAGCCATGTTATTCAATTGCTGTAATTGTGATTTTGCATCGCTGCCGCCAACACCTAGTGTCATAATAGAGCTCTGATATTAATGTTAGTACTGTTTAAATTGTATCAGCGTGAGTCATTGTAAAAAAACTTTTTAATTATTGAATCCCAATCATCATCAATTGCATCTAACTAGGAAGTTAATGAAATAAACTGGTTTTTTGCGGTTTCACCCATAGATTAAAGAATAGAATGTTAAATAGTTTTTCAATATTCAGTCCTTATACTAGGGATGGTAAGCAGTTAATCGCTGAGAAAACACAATCTGACGCAATGTCAGGGGAATAGATATGACGTTTTTGGACCTTTTGGCTAGGCTCAAATTATTTTTAATAGGTATTGCTATTTTGTGCTTGGCGTTGCTCGTAATAGTTATCTTACATTCTATTAAACCAAAGGCTGAAGAAGAGCAATCTACTAGGCCGCCTCTAATGGTGCGTACTGCGCTGGCGGAGTATAAACAACAAAAAGTGTTTGCTAATTTTCGCGGTGAAGTGCGCGCTAGAACAGAAATTGATTTGGTGTCTGAGGTGGCGGGTAAAGTCGTTAAGGTAGCCGATGAGTTTATCGAAGGAGGGGCATTTAAACCTGGTGAAACGCTGGTTCAAATAGATGACGCAGATTACTTGGTTGCCTTAAAGGCGGCGCAAGCAAGTGTTGCGTCGGCCGAGGTTGAGTTAGGTAGAGAGTTAGCTACCGCTCAAGCAAATGCCAAACAGTGGCAAGAGCTACAACAGAAACCTCTGTCTGAAGCTAACCCATTGGTGTTGAATAAGCCGCAGATAGATTCAGCGCGTGCGCAAGTTAGCGCGGCTGAAGCGCAACTCGCGGCGGCCGAGTTGGCTTTTGAACGCACTAAACTTTCTGCGCCTTTTGCTGGCCGCATAATGACTAAGTCAGCGAAGCTTGGTCAGTTTATACCACTTGGTGCAAGTATTGGTCGTGTTTTTGCTAGCGACGCGATGGAAGTCCGTATTCCTATCACTGATGTGCAATTAGGCGAGCTTGGAATTCAAATGGGATATTCTGCGGCACGCGCTGGTACCCAAGGTTTATCGGCTAAGGTGTCGGCAAAACTTGGGGATCAAGATTATGAATGGCAAGGTTGGTTGCGCAGCGTTGATGCCAGTATCGACAGTAACACTCGTTTAGTTTTTGCAACCATCGTAATTGAAGAAATCTTAGCTAAGAACACAAATGATAATGTGTTGCTTGCTCCTGGTTTATTTGTAGATGTCGAATTAGCATCGCCTGAAGAATTGCTCGGTATTGAGATCCCTCGTACCGCCTTACGTCGCGGTTCTCAAGTTTATGTATTTGACGAAAAAGCCTTAAGAGTGCGTAACGTCGACGTTATATATACATCACAAGATTTAGTGATGGTGGATCAATCCTTGTCGAAACTCAGTGTTGGAGAACTTGTGATTATTTCTCCTGTCCCGGGAGCATACGAAGGTATGCCAATTGAGTTACCCCCGCAAGCAGAGGCGCCGCCAACAGAGCAAGCTGAGTTTGAACAGCCAGCGCAAGGCTAGAGGTAGAGTATGAATACAATTATACGTTGGTGGGCTGATAATCACGTCGCCGCAAACCTCCTTATGGTAACCATTTTACTCACTGGTTTGCTTGGTTATTGCAAATCTGAACGTGAGATATTTCCAACCCTCGACTTTCCTGGTATGCAGGTAACCGTGAGTTGGCCAGGCGCCAGCCCGCTGGACGTGGAACAACAAATTGTTTCACGTATAGAAGAATCGCTTAACGATTTAGAAGGCCTAGACTGGGTTCGTTCGGAATCTAGAGAAGGAGTTGGAGTTGTTTTTATAAGGGCCGAAAGCGCGGTTGATTTCTCAAGTATATTAGACGAAGTGACCTCTCGCGTGCGCAGTATTTCGAGTTTGCCACCGGATATAGAGCAACCGCAAATAACGCAGTGGGATACTGGGGAAGAGATGCTTCGTGTGGCTGTTCATGGCAGTGTTGGCGAACGACGTCTTAAACGATTGGCGGATGAGATGCGCCGCGAAGTGGCGCAGTTAAAAGGCGTAACGATAGTCGAAACCTTTGGTACCCGAGAAGAAGAAATATCGATAGAGATTAGTGAAGCGGCACTCACACGTTATCGCATATCTTTTGATGAAATCGCGCGTGCCATTCGTGGTACATCACTTAATATGTCGGCAGGTAACGTTTTAACCGATGCAGGGCAATACACTTTACGCGCAAAAAATCTAGCCGATTCGGATGTCGACTTTGCAAACATTGTTGTACGCCAAACTGCAGACGGTGGCATCGTACGTTTGTCTGATTTAGCCAATATCGTCGATGGTTTCGAGCAAGACGAAATTCTCGCCACTTTAAACGGTGAACCAGCCGCTTTGATTCAGGTTATGTCTTCTGAAGTGATGGACGTTGTGGTCATGTCAGAGTCAGTTAATGCTTGGGTGGAAGAGCGCCGTAAAACTCTTCCACCTGGTGTCAGCTTAACCTTGTGGCAAGACGCGGCAGTTGATTTTAATTCGCGCATGCAAACGATTGGGTCAGCCGCATTCTCAGGCTTGATTTTGGTTTTTTTAGTACTGTTTTTGACCTTAAGGCCTAAGGTCGCATTTTGGGTGGCGATGGGAGTAGCAACCGCCTATGCAGGTACGTTTATCTTTTTGCCCGCTCTAGGCGTGTCTTTGAATATGCTTTCAACTTTTGCCTTTTTATTGGTATTGGGAATAGTTGTGGACGATGCCATCATTATCGGTGAACGCGTTCACACCGAAGTTGAAGAGGGAAATTTGGGTGTTAAAGGTGCGTCAGATGGGGCCATACGTGTTTCCAAACCAGTGATTTTTGGGGTGTTAACCACCATCATAGCGTTCATGCCATGGTTGTTCGTGAGCGGTCTTACCTCTGAATTCACCCGGCAAATCACATGGGTTGTTATTTTGGCGTTGACTTTTTCCTTGATTGAATCGCTATTCATACTGCCGTCTCACTTATCGAATTTGAAGCCCGTGCAACCGACTAACCGCTTGGCTAAGTTTCAGAATCGAATATCTGAAAGCATCGTATGGTTTGGAGAAGTTAAGTTTGGCGCTATTTTAAGGAGCACTCTTGCTCGCCCAGTGATAACGTCTGTCGTGTTCTTAGCGTTTTTTTTGATCATGACTTTCGGGCTTTTGGGCGCGGGACATATAAGAAGCGCGTTTAGCCCAGAGATTGAAAGCCAACAAGTGCGTGTTAACATCGAGCTGCGAGAGGGTACGACTTATGAGCGCGCGCTTGAGATTTTGGGGAATATACAGGTTTCCCAACAAGCCTTGGTCGATGAAGTAGAAAAAAGAGCGGCTAAGGAAGGCTCAAGCAATCAAGTGATCGAAAATTGGTATACGCGCTCGCGGCGCGACAGCGTGATTGCAATTATGCATTTAGCACCACCGGAAGTGCGGGCCATGAATGCTAAGGAAGTGGCGCTGGATTTACGCGAGCGCATCGGTGATATACCCGAAGCAAAAAATGTGTCGGTGGGTTATTCCATAGATAATGATGGGCCGGACATGGATATTTCGGTGCGTCACCCAAATTTGGAGCAATTGCAGTTAGCGGTCGACGAAATTAGCGATAAGTTGCGTAGTTTCCCAGCTTTGTATGATGTTTCACACAACCTAGAATCGGCTGGTGAAGAGGTTCGCTTTAACTTGCGTCCGAGCGCCGAGCAACTCGGTGTTTCTTTATCCGAAATAATGACACAAGTGCGTCAAGCGTATTTTGGCGAAGAAGTGCAGCGCTTGCCCCGTGAAGGTCAAGATGTCAAAGTGATGTTGCGTTATCCACCAGAGAGTAGAGATTCTCTTGAGAGTTTGAAGCATTTTCGGGTTCGAGTGGCAGACGGTCGTCAATTGCCTTTAACATCCCTAGTTGATATTTCCTATGCAGAAGGCCTAAAAGAAATTCGTCATTGGGGTGGCTTGCGCGCAGCTCGAGTTCAGGCGTATTTAAAAGAACCTATACGTGAACAAATTATGCGACAGCTAAATAAGGACTTCTTTCCTGATTTAGAAGCGCGCTATCCAGGGCTAACGCGCGCTGCGGTTGGTGAGCAAGTTGGAGAACAAGAGTTTCTTCAAGAGATAGCTGTACTGGGCGGCTTAGCCTTTGTCGCCGTTCTATTTCTTTTAGCAATCGCATTTAAGAGTTATTTCCAACCAGTGGTTATCCTTATTGCTTTGCCGTTTGCTTTTGCTGGTGCCTTGCTCGGGCACCTTATTATGAATGTAAGTTTTTCGATTTGGAGTTATTTTGGCGCCATTGCGGCTTTCGGAGTCGTAATCAACGATAACCTTGTTTTAGTTGATGCCTATAAGCGCTATTTGCAACAAGGCCATTCAGTAATGGATGCCATTGTTAAAGCAGGCAAAACAAGATTCAGGCCGATTTTGATTACGTCGGTGACCACCTTTATTGGTTTGGTTCCTTTAATGCTAGAACAGTCGAGTCAATCAGCTTTCCTAAAGCCGACGGTGATCTCTTTGGCTTTTGCCTTAGTCGTAGCTTTCTTTGTTACTCTATTTTTGGTGCCGTGCTTATTAGTTATTGGCGATAAAATTACGCGGTTTTTTAGTCGTATAGGAAAGAGCATAAAACTACAGGTCAATTACACCAAAGCTAAGTACGAATCCAACTAGATAGTAAATTACGTGATTAAAATGTCGGCAGTTATACAATATATGCTGAAGCTAGGGTCAACTATTCATAACAAGAATGTGAATACCGACGTTTAATCGCCTTTGTAAGGTTAAACTCTAACGCTATTTTTTGATGACAGAGTTTGCTGCTTATCTAGGTTTGAATCGCTTTGGCGAGATCATCTCGAGAGCATCTTTGTTGTTTACAACAAAAATTTACGGAGGCTTAGGTGGATAATCGATTTTCCCCTGCTGATCTCGAATTTCAGGAACAAGTAAGAGATTTTTTTACGACTGAGTTTAACGATGATATTCGCGAGCTCTTTGCGAATTCGACCGACACTAAAACACCGGCCGTTGAATGGCAAAAAGTGTTGTACGAAAAAGGTTGGGTAGCACCGGATTGGCCTGAAAAGTTTGGCGGTACTGGTTGGTCGGTAGTTCAGAAGTTTATTTTTGAAACAGAGCGTTGTCGAGCTGGCGCGCCAGATGTTGTGCCGTTCGGTTTGCGCATGGTGGCGCCGGTTATTTTCACATTTGGTAATGAACAACAACAGGAACGGTTTTTACCGCGTATTCTGCGCAGCCAAGATTGGTGGTGCCAGGGATACTCTGAGCCAGGAGCAGGCTCAGATTTGGCAGCTCTACAAACCAAAGCAATTCGCGATGGTAGTGATTATATTATTAACGGAGCCAAAATTTGGACGACTTATGCGCAATACGCTGATTGGATTTTTTGTTTGGTGCGCACTGGTAACTTTGAGAAACGCCAACAGGGTATCAGTTTCATATTGATAGATATGAAGTCACCCGGAATTCAGGTTAACCCAATCCATACAATCGACGATCATCATAGTTTGAACGAAGTTGTGTTTGAAGATGTTAGAGTGCCGGTCGAAAATTTAATTGGTGTTGAAAATCAAGGCTGGACTTACGCTAAAGCTTTACTCGCGCATGAGCGGACGAGTATTGCAGGCGTGGCCGACAGTAAACGTTGGTTTAGAGACATTAAGGAATTGGCGAGACAACAAACCAATCATAACGGTGTCTTGCTCGAAGACCCTTTGTTTCAACAACGCCTCTCTGATATTGAGGTCGAACTTATTGCGCTTGAGTATATGGAATTACGAGTGCTAGCAAAATTATCATCGGGTGATACGCCAGGGCCGGAATCATCGTTATTGAAAATCAAAGGAACGGAGATTCAGCAAGCATTACAAGAGATACGCATGCAAGTGATTGGTGCTTACGCAGGATGTTTGCATTTACAAGACTTCAATAATGATTTGCAACGCATCGGCTCGAGAGCTCGTCAAGAATACATGTATGGACGCGCTGCCACTATTTACGGTGGTTCCAACGAAGTGCAACGTAATGTGATTGCTAAAGCCGTACTCGGATTGTAGCGGCGGAGAGAGAAATGAATTTTGAATACAATGAAGAGCAAAAGCTCTTAAAAGAAAGTGTCGAACGATGGGCGCTAGACAACTATAGTTTTGATCAACGTATTGCTGGTATGGCTAATAGTGATGGTTATAGTCGCGACCACTATGCCACCTTTGCCGAGCTTGGTTGGTTATCGGTGCCTTTTAATGAAGAAAATGGCGGTTTCGGCGGCGGTGTCATCGACCTTGCTGCAATTATGGAAGAGATGGGCAAAGCCCTGGTTGTTGAACCTGTGTTTGCAAATATGGTTTTATTTGGAGGCCTGCTTGAGCAATCAAATAGTGTGGAATTAAAGGCCGAACTTATTCCGCAGATTATCGATGGGAGTTTGATGGGCGCGGTTGCTATGTATGAACCTCAATCGCGGTTTAATATGAGCAATATAGCGACTATCGCGCATGCTTGTGCAGACAACTATAGTATTTCAGGAACAAAGAGCGTCGTGCTTAATGGTACTGCGGCGCAAAAATTTATCGTTACTGCTAGAACCAGCGGTGAGCAAAACGACGAACACGGGATTAGCTTGTTTTTACTTGATTCTAATGCCGATGGCGTGAGCGTTAACAGCTATGCATTAATGGATGGTCAACAAGTTGCTGATGTTAGTTTTGATAACGCCAATGGCATTTTACTTAGTGAGCTTGATCACGGTTTTAAATCATTGTCCGCGGCTATTGATCGTGCTCACATTGCATTATGCGCTGAAGCGGTGGGTATTATGCAGGTGCTTAATCAGACGACCGTTGAATACACTAAAACACGTAAACAATTCGGTGTAGAGATTAGTTCTTTTCAAGCACTGCAACATAGGATGGTCGACACTTTTATGGCTTATGAGCAAGCTAAGTCTTTGTTAATTGGTACGCTGTGCGAGCTTAGCGATCCCCATACCAGTGCCGAACAAGCGCAAAAGATGCTAACAGCGACACGAACATTGGTAGCAAAAAATGGAAAACATATTGGCGATGAAGCGATCCAAATGCATGGTGGTATGGGTTTGACGGATGAAATGCCTGTCGGCCATTATGTTAAGCGTTTAATGATGATCAATTTAATGTTTGGTGATCAGAGTTTTTTCCAAGAGCGTTTCAATCAAGTTGCCTACACCTAATTTATATTAAGGAAGTTATATGAAAGAAGCTGTAATTGTAAGTACCGCGAGAACCCCGATAGGCAAAGCTTACCGAGGCGCGTTTAATGATCTGAGTGGCCCCAGCTTAGGCGCGGTTGCGCTGTCTGAGGCCTTACAAAGAGCAAAGGTTGATGGCAATGAAGTCGATGATGTAATTATGGGCTGCGCATTACAGCAAGGTACAACCGGCGGTAATGTTGCACGCCAAATTGCCTTGCGTTCAGGTTTGCCGGTGAGTGTTCCCGCTATGACCATTGATCGTCAATGTTCCTCTGGTTTAATGGCGGTTGCGGCGGCGGCAAGGCAGATAGTGTATGAAGGTATGACGACGGTTGTCGGTGGTGGTATCGATAGCGTTAGTTTGGTGCAAAACGAAAAAATGAATCTGCATCGAGCGGTAGATAAAGAGTTAGTCGCCATGCATCCCAATATGTATATGCCGATGTTGCAAACGGCGGAAGTTGTGGCTAAACGATATGGGATTAGCCGCGAGCTAATGGACGAATACGGTCTTCAATCTCAGCAGCGTACCGCGGCTGCTTATGAAGCGGGTAATTTTGCTGATGAACTTGTGCCCGTAAGCGCGACTAAGTTGGTTTATAACAAACAAACCGATCAAACTACGAAGCAAGATATTACTATTACTGCTGATGAAGGTATACGCGCAACTACGGCCGAAGGTCTCAGTGCGCTTCGCACGGTGATAGAAGGCGGTACGATCACCGCAGGTAATGCTTCACAATTGTCTGACGGTGCTTCAGCTCAAGTACTTATGGAAGCCAAACATGCTGAACGAAAAGGTTTACAGGCTTTAGGGTTATATCGTGGTATGGCTGTTGCTGGGTGTGAACCAGACGAAATGGGCATTGGTCCTGTGTTCGCTATACCAAAATTATTAAAAGCGCATGACCTAAAGATAGACGATATTGGATTGTGGGAATTAAATGAAGCTTTTGCGGTGCAAGTAATTTATTGTCGCGACAAACTTGGTATTGATAATAGTAAGCTTAATGTGAATGGTGGTGCGATTTCAATTGGGCACCCTTATGGGATGAGTGGTTCGCGCATGCTTGGTCATGCCTTGATCGAAGGCAAGCGCCGTGGTGTTAAGTACGTAGTGGTAACCATGTGTGTAGGTGGCGGAATGGGTGCTGCTGGTTTATTTGAGGTGGCTTAAAATGGTTACTTTATATGGCACCGAATTTTCTTTGTATAGTGGTAAAGCTCGATCATATTTGCGCAAGCAGGGCATTGGTTTCGAAGAAGTTAAATCAACAATTGGTGTATTTAAAAACATCATTATCCCTAATACGGGCGTGCGTTTTATTCCGGTAGTGAAAACTGATCGAGGCGACTACCTTCAAGATACTACGGTCATTATCGATGAACTCGAGCAGTATAGTGAAGCACCGTCGGTGTACCCTGATTCGCCTGCACAAAAGTTAGTCTCTTTGATGTTAGAAGTTTATGGCGATGAATGGTTGTTAATACCGGCGATGCACTATCGTTGGAATTTTCCCGAGCAAAACAGTAAATTTATTTACGCTGAATTTGGCAGCGTTGTGATGCCACAAGGACCTAAGTTTCTACAACGGTTTTTAGGAAAAAAAATCGGTGCTAAATTTCGCGGCTTTGTGCCGGGCCTGGGTATTACTAAAGCCTCGATACCTGAGATAGAAAAATCTTATGAGAGTTTGTTGCGTGACCTTAACGCCCATTTCACCCAGCACTCTTTTTTATTAGGTGAGCGCCCGTGCATTGCAGACTTTGGTTTTATTGGCCCGATGTATGCGCATTTGTATCGTGACCCAGCTCCCGCTGCACTAATGCGTCGTATTGCTCCACAAGTTGTTAAATGGGTAGAGCGCATGATCAGTGAAGAGCGGTTTAGTGGTGATTTTGTCGCAGGTGATAAAATACCTGAAACCCTGTTGCCGGTGCTTGAGCGCATGGCAACCGAACAGCTTCCAGTGCTTAAAGACACACAAAAGCACTTGGATGAATGGCATATTGAGAATAACACTGAAAACGAAGTGCCACGCATTCTTGAATCGCATGATGTGACCTTTGGTGCTGTTAGTGTAGAACGCAAAGTTCTTCCGCATACTTTGTGGATGTGGCAGCGTGCCGTGGACTACTATCAATCTTTGGATGATAACGCCGAGATACAAGATATTTTAAGCAAAGTTGGTTTTAGCCAGGATATAAAGAATGCTAAGACTCGCCTAACGCGCGTGAATAATGTAATTAGTGTTGAACAAGTCAAAGTTTGACGGCACTGAAATTAAACTAGTGAAACGATGGACCTAAAAATATGCAACAAGCAGAAAAAGACATACGGATAAAGTTAGCAGCGTGTTATCGAATTTTCGACTACATGGGTTGGAGCGAGCTGATTTTTAACCATATCACGGTAAAAGTGCCTAACGAAGAAGGTCATTTTTTGATCAACCCCTATGGCCTCCACTACAAAGAGGTTAAGGCTTCAAATTTGGTCAAAGTGGATATCGATGGTAATAAAGTAGGGGAGAGTCCTTATCCGGTTAATCCTGCCGGTATGTTAATTCATAGTGCAATTCATGGCGCGCGAGAAGATGCCCATTGCATTGGTCACATTCATTCAACCGATGGAATGACCGTGGCTTGCCAGCAAGATGGTTTACGCATAGATAACTTTTATTCGGTGTTGCTTTATGAGCAAGTTGCTTATCACGACTTTCAAGGCATCACAGTGATGGACAGTGAAAAAGAAGATCTTGTAAAGAATTTAGCTGACAAGAACTTTTTGATTCTAAAGAGTCATGGTTTATTAACATGTGGCTCAAGTATTGAAGAAATGTTTCTGAATATGGCCATGTTGCAACGCGCGTGTGAAGTGCAGGTGTCGGTAGACCAAACAGGTAAGGCAATTAATCCTGTGTCGGAAGAAATTGGTCAAAATTCACAAGAGTTATTAAAACTTCAAATGGCCAATAATACCGGCCCAGGTATAGGCGTAATGGAGTTTGCAGCGTTTCAACGATTGCTGATGGCTGAAGATGACTCTTTCGCTGATCTATAGAGATAGGTTTGTCGCGGTTTAGTCTAGCCAGTTCCGAAAACCGCTACTTCTAGGGGAGTAGTGTTTTAGAATGGGCTTATGTCACACAGCCGTGAAGCTAAAACTCAAGTAAGCTATGCTCGTGCTCGCAAAGCGCGCGACGCTCGTTTTGATGGCTTTTTTTTTATCGCTGTTAAAACTACTGGTATTTACTGTCGTCCAATTTGCCCAGCAAAAACACCGCTTGAAAAAAATGTTGAATATCACTTGAGTGCGGTTTCGGCGGCAGCAGCAGGTTACCGACCGTGTTTAAGATGTCGGCCTGAAAGCGCGCCACTGTCACCCGCATGGCAGGGTACAAAGACCACTTTTGAGAGAGCTATTAAGCTTATTCAGTCTGGTGTTTTGCAACAAAGTTCGATAGCAGAATTAGCTCAACGTTTAGGGATTACCGATCGCTATCTTAGAGCGCTATTTCAACATGAGCTAGGCGTTTCACCTAAGCGTTACGCAATTTACCAACAATGCATGTTTGCTAAACATTTGTTACACGAGAGCGACTTACCGGTTAATGAAATAGCGTTTAGTAGTGGTTTTAATAGTGTGCGCAGGTTTAATGATGCCATGCAGCAGCATGTAGGCTTAAGTCCCTCGAAAATCCGCAAAACCGATAAGCTTAATCAAAAAGGACTTACGTTTTTACTCAATTACCGACCACCATTTGTTTGGTCGCACATGCATGAATTTTTGAGTAGGCGTGTTATACGGGGATTAGAGTGGTTTAGTGCTGACAGTTATGGTCGCAGTATTCGTCATGCCGATGGTGTTGGCTTTTTCGAAGTAAGTAATGAACCAGAACACTCGCGACTACGGTTAACACTAGAGTTTGAGCATCCACAAGATTATCTTGCAATTCATTACCGCTTGCGTCATTTATTTGATGTAGATGCTGATATTCAGTCGATCGATGAGCATTTAAAATGCGAGTTAGTTAGCACCGCTTTAATAGATTCTCAATGTCCCGACGAGGATGGTTTAAAGAGCCCGGTAAATTATCTGCCTGGTTTACGTATTCCTGGTATCTGGGATACCTTCGAGGCCGGTGTTAGAGCTATCCTAGGACAGCAAGTATCTGTTGTTGCAGCTCAGCGTTTGGTACAAACTTTAGTTGACGAGCTGGGTGAGGATTTGCCCAGTCGAGCTTCAACTAAATTATTTCCATCACCCGAAGCAGTTCTTGGCAGTGAGCTCGATTTTTTTAGAATGCCACGCTCAAGAAAAGATACTTTGCGGCGTTTAGCACAGCACTTTATTGATGCTAATAATTTTGATGATGTTGACCAATGGCTGGATATAAAAGGCATTGGTCCTTGGACGGTAAACTACGTTAAGCTGCGCGGCTCTAAAGATCCGGACATTTGGCTTGCTGGTGATGCGGGTGTGAATAATGCGCTCAAAAAAGTAGGCAATATAAAAGACTTAGATCGTTTTGCGCCGTGGCGGAGCTATTTAACTTTTCAATTATGGAATCAGTTATGAAAAAAATACTGAGTCAAAAAAGTGGCGAAATATTTAGTGATCATTTCGAAACACCCATAGGGATGATGGAAGTGAGTGCTATGAATGATCGGGTTTTGTCTGTATTTTTTGTTGATGAGCTTAAGCCCAGCAAGCCAAATAACTTAACTGATAAGACAAAGCAGCAGTTGTTAGAGTATTTTGATCACCAAAGAACGACATTTAGTCTACCGTATAAGGCGATAGGCACGGACTTTCAAAAATCAGTTTGGCGACAATTAAGCAAAATACAATACGGCACCACTTGTTGTTACGCTGATATTGCCAGTGATATTTCTAAGCCTAAGGCGGTACGCGCTGTTGGTGCGGCCAATGGTAAAAATCCGCTTACCATTGTTGTGCCTTGTCATCGGGTTATCGCGACTAGCGGTAAACTCTCTGGCTATGCTGGCGGCGTCCATCGTAAGGCGTGGTTGTTAGCGCATGAAGTTCATTTGAAAGACACTAAGTTTAGATAATGATCATTGCGGGTAAATAATCCGAGCTTTATACCCGCTGTGATATAAACATCAGAGATAAGGTCAAACTTGTTGTGTTAAGTTACATAAAATGCTGGTATTTAAGGCTCATTTTGGCGCATAATACTGTCGTTATCGAACGATCGTTCGGTTTTCTAAATACTAAAACCTAGAGGCAATATATGTTTAAAGGAAGTGCAATTTCGGTGACTATGCTCGATGGAGGTATCGCTGAATTAAATTTCGACCTGCAAGGTGAGTCGGTTAATAAATTCAATACCCACACTGTAAAAGAACTCGGCGAAGCCGTTGATATTCTAGCGAATGCCGATGATGTTAATGGGTTGCTAGTAACGAGTGGCAAACCAGTATTTATAGTGGGTGCTGATATTACCGAATTCGTTCCTTTGTTTGATCAAGACGATGTTGGCGTAATACAAGATACGCTTTCGGGGAATAATGCGCACTTTAATGCACTGGAAGACTTGGATTTTCCAAGTTGCGCGGCCATTAATGGTTTCGCCATGGGTGGTGGTTTAGAGTTAACTCTCGCATGTGATTTTAGAGTGATGAGTTCAGCCGCTAAAATTGGTTTACCTGAAACCAAGCTTGGCTTGATTCCAGGTTGGGGCGGAACGGTTCGTCTGCCGCGTATTGCTGGTGCGGATACAGCCATTGATTGGATAGCATCAGGTAAAGAACAACGTCCCAATGATGCTTTAAAAGCGGGTGTTGTGGATGGTGTTGTTGCCCCAGAAGACTTGCGTGAGTCTGCTTTGGCAGTTCTACAAGATGCCATCGATGGAAAGCTAGATTATGAAAGTCGTCGTGATCAAAAGTCGGAACCTTTAAAACTTAGCGATACTGAAGCGATGATGGTGTTTGAAACATCTAAAGCTTTTGTGGCGGGCAAAGCTGGTCCTAATTATCCAGCTCCCCTAGAAGCCATTGCTTCGATGCAAGCCGGCGCAAGTAAATATCGTGATGATGCCTTAAAAATTGAAACTCAGAGTTTCGCTAAAATGGTCACTACCAGCGCTGCGGAATCGCTAGTAGGACTGTTTTTAAGTGACCAATTGATTGCTAAGAAAGCCAAGTCTTGGGCTAAGAAAGCCGATAAGCAAGTTGAGCGCGCCGCTGTTTTAGGAGCCGGCATTATGGGCGGCGGTATTGCCTATCAGTCGGCTTATAAAGGTACGCCGATTAAAATGAAGGACATTAACCAAGCCGGTATTGATTTAGGTTTGTCTGAGGCGAATAAGTTGCTTTCCAAGCGCGTTAATCGAGGCCGTATGAAAGTTGAACAAATGGGTGAAGTTTTAGCCATGATTGATCCTAGCTTGTCGTACGATAATTTTGATTCGGTTGATATCGTTGTCGAAGCGGTAGTTGAGAATCCGAAGGTCAAACACATCGTATTGGCTGAAGTTGAGAAGGAAGTAACAAAAGATACAATCATTGCATCCAATACCTCGACGATTTCGATCAGCTATCTTGCCGAAGCTTTAGAACGCCCAGAAAACTTCTGTGGCATGCACTTTTTCAATCCTGTACACGCTATGCCGTTGGTAGAAGTGATTCGTGGTGAGAAGACCAGTGATGTTGCGGTTGCGCGCACGGTTGCTTACGCCAATGCGATGGGTAAGAAGGCCATTGTGGTTAATGATTGTCCGGGCTTTTTGGTTAATCGAGTATTGTTTCCATACTTTGCCGGCTTTATGGGCCTGATCAAAGACGGCGCAGATTTTCAACAAGTGGATAAAGTGATGGAACGTTTTGGTTGGCCAATGGGGCCTGCTTACTTGATGGACGTTGTCGGCATGGACACCGGTCATCATGCTGAAGAAGTGATGGCGCAAGGTTTTCCTGATCGCATGACTAAAACGTTCAAAACAGCTGGTGACGTGATGTACGAAGCGGAGCGTTATGGGCAGAAAAACAATAAAGGTTTTTATGAGTACAAACTTGATAAACGCGGTAAGCCAAAAAAGATAGTATCAGAAGAAAGCTATAAATTACTTGCCGACGTTAGTGCTGAGCGCCGAGAGTTCGATACCGACGAAATTGTTGCGAGAATGATGGTGCCAATGGCTACCGAACTGGCGCGATGCTTAGATGAAGGGGTAGTCTCCAGCGCGGCTGAGGCCGATATGGCCTTAATTTATGGTGTTGGTTTTCCCCCATTTCGCGGCGGTATTTTCCGTTGGATCGACAGTATTGGAATCGACAATTTCATAGCTATGGCCGATAAGTATAAAGATTTAGGTGCGCTTTATAACGCGACTGATTCACAACGCGCGCTTGCGGCTGATGGCAGCAAGTACTACACCGTATAAAATTAGGAAGGTTTATTATGAGTAATTCGAATTTAAATCCACGCGATGCGGTGATTGTTGATTTTGCGCGAACCGCGATGGGACGCTCTAAGGGCGGCTGTTTTAGAAATACACGTGCGGACGAACTCAGCGCTGAAGTGATCAAAGGGTTGTTGGCTCGTAATGAGGCATTAGATCCACAGGATATTGATGACATGATTTGGGGCTGTGTCATGCAGCGCGATGAACAAGGTGTTAATTTAGCGCGTTTTGTTAGCTTGCTAGCCGGTTTACCACATACCGTTCCAGCACAAACAGTAAATCGTTTGTGTGGCTCTTCAATGTCAGCTATGCATACCGCGACAGCCAATATTAAAGCAGGCATTGGTGACGTTTATTTGGTGGGTGGTGTTGAACACATGGGGCATATTGATATGAATAAAGGTATCGACCCTAACCCGGAGCTGGGCCTGTATGCCGCGAAAGCCGCTGGCAGCATGGGTATGACGGCCGAGATGTTAGCCCTAATGCACGGAATCAAACGTGAAGACATGGATAAGTTCTCTGAACGATCACATAGGCTCGCTGCCAAAGCGCGTGCTGAGGGTAAGTTTGCCAAGGAAATTATTCCGGTAATGGGTCATCATGATAACGGCACGCCTTTTATGGTGCACCATGATGAAACGATTCGTGAAGACACCACAGTTGAAGCGCTGGCTGGTTTGCGACCCGTGTTCAATCCCAAAGGTGGCACAGTTACGGCTGGGTCGTCATCGCAAATTACGGACGGAGCTTCGGCAATGTTAATCATGTCGGCAGAGCGCGCAGAGCAGCTTGGTTTAGAGCCGAAAGCGAAAATATTAGCGACCACGCTCGCTGGTGTAGAGCCGTCAATTATGGGGTATGGACCTGTACCTTCGACTGAAAAGGCACTTGATCAACTTGGTATGAGTATCGATGATATTGATTATGTAGAGTTAAATGAGGCGTTTGCAGCCCAATCTTTGCCAGTCTTAAAAGACCTTGATCTTCTTGATGATATGGACAGCAAAGTCAATGTGCACGGTGGTGCAATTGCTTTGGGTCATCCATTTGGTTGTTCGGGGACGCGTATCTCGGGCTCTTTGTTAACGGTAATGGATGATCGCGACCTAAGTACAGGTATCTCAACCATGTGTATTGGTTTAGGGCAGGGCATTACTACGGTAGTGGAACGTCTAAACTAATATTTTAGCGATAAAATAGCGTTCAGAGTAGGTCTTAAGTTGTTCTGAACGTTATGGTTTTGTTATTAATAGTTTGTATTAACGAAGTTAGGTCTAAGAAAAGCGTTCGGTCAGGAGGTTGGTCGCTTACTCAATCAATTCAGGCCGATCACCAGACTTCCATCATCGCATCAATTGGGCAAGAACGGAGATGGTTGATCTCTGGGTAGGGCTGCCTGCCCATACTAAGCCAATTTTAGGCTTACTATTATTGGCAAGCTCAGGAACAACAATGCCTTTTGGGATTTCTAAATAGGGCGTATGGTTCGGTAGTGTATCCATGTTGATTTCGAGCGCGCCTGCTATCGACAAATAGGACAATAAATATCAAACAAATTGACCGGAAGATTCCCAGCTAGGCGGACTTCATCAACGCAATTCATGTGTTCGAAAAGCAATCTTGGAGGTTCAGTGCAAACAACAATCAGTTTTTTACACCGCCGCCTGACTAATGGTAAAAAGCGCGCCAACTGAATCGCATCCCCACTACCTTGCTCGGTATGAACTAGTAGCGTTTTATCTGAAATATCCTCGCCTTGCCACTTTGCTAGTGGGCAATCAAATGGCGAAAAAGTCGGCACATTCCAACGCCACCATTAAATGCGTCTTAAGCTAGACTTTTGTCTAAATCAATATTTTAGTTCTAACTGGTATAATGGCTACCTTATGGCAGAATTGATTGAAATTAACCGTGAGCCGGTTGAGCTATACAAAATACTTAAATTTTATGGTTTGGTTGGCAGTGGAGGAGAAGCTAAGCGGATTATCGATGCTGGTTTGGTTAAGGTTAACCAGCAAGCGGAAATGCGTAAACGTAGAAAGATGTTGGCAGGCGATCAAATTGAGTTTGATAGTAGGTTGTTCGAACTTGTTTTACGGGGTTCTAACTAATTTTGAACATTATTTAGTTATTTCTAGTTAGCAATGAAAAACACCTATCGAGTCGTTTTGCTTGTCATTCTGTGTATCGTTATTGGAGGCTGTGCACAGGTATCTTTTTATGGACAGAGTGTCTTAGGTCACTCTAAATTAATGTCCAAACGCCAATCAGTCGACAAGGTGTTAAGTGAATCACAAGACGAAGTTCTTAAAAAACAAATAGAGCTAAGCCAACGGATCCTTGAATTCGCTCATCAGGAGCTGGCCTTACCCAAAACTAAGAGTTATCGAACATATGTTGAGCTACCGCACGACTTCCCGGTTTGGAATGTGGTTGCAGCGAAAGAGTTTTCGCTTGAGCCTGAACAATGGTGCTACCTTGTTATTGGCTGCGCAAGCTATCGAGGTTACTTCAAAATGGCGGATGCGCAACGATATGCGGCTAAATTACAAGATAAAGGTCTAGAAACTTATGTTGGGGGTGCAATTGCTTATTCTACCTTAGGGTGGTTTAAAGACCCATTGTTGTCCTCGATGTTTCGTTATGGTGATTTGTATTTAGCGGAAACTTTAATTCATGAGCTCGCCCACCAGAGGCTCTATTTAAATAATTGGACTACACTCAATGAGAGTTTTGCCACGATTGTTGCCGAAGAAGGGATGCGCCGGTGGTTAGATAAGATATCTCCCAGTCAATGGTCTGAATTTGTAAAGGGTAAAATTGCGGATGATGATTTTGCCGACCTTATTGATGGTTTTAAAGATGTATTGCGAAAAGTTTATGCTAGTAATGATGCTGATGCCGATAAGAGACGAGCAAAGCAACTTGCTACAGATGCTTTTGTTATGGACTACGAGCGCCTAAAGATACAGAAGTGGGGCGGACGAGGTTGGTATGACAATTGGATGAGTAAACCGATCAATAATGCTCGTATAGCGGCTTATTCAAGCTATCAAGACTATATTCCAGAGTTGCGCGAACTGTTAGAGGTGTGTGACAAAAATTTGGAGTTGTTTTACCAGACAATTGCCAACTTATCTAAAATAAGCATTGAAAATCAATCACTTGAGTCCATCCCCAAAAAGTGTCACACCGCTGAGAATATTAAATAAGGTTACCGAATCGGTGCCAAAAAAATGCCATGCCTAAATTTTTTAGGCAAAAATTGTCTCTACGAAGAAAAAATATGACATTAAATGGCAGATTTTGAGTTAAAAATTTTTGCGGTTATGGTGGTTTTGCAGAGTTAGCCAAGAGCTGAAATATATCTCTTAAGTAATTCGCTAGTAATACCAGACCTAATAACTAACTTAATAAACAATGACGGATCTTTTTTGATTTAGCATTGTTAGACATAAGGGGAAAAAATATGAATTTACCTAATCAAGCAATCAAGCAGATAGATGACATCATGAACTTTGAATCACACACCAATCAGTGTTTAGCAAAAGTTCCTGAAGAGCAGATAAGTGGGCGCTTGGTCGAGCTTTATTACAATACGGACGATCTTTCTACTCGAGAATTTATTCGCAGCTTGTTTCAAGAAGCGGGCACGGAATGGCTTCATAAGTTGATGACTCGCGATACTTCACCTAGCAGTGTCCCATTTAAAGAGTTTGCCAGTACAGCCGATTATTTAAGCATGTTAGGTAGTAACGACGATCGAGCTGATTTCGAATACGCATAATTGCGATATATCAGTTAGTCCTTAGGTTTTGTGAGTATTTGTTTTGAGATCTCAGTCAGTTGATTGATGTATTTAGGTAGTACGAATTTTGCGAGGGCGTTGCTAAACTTTGATAGATATAGCGCGTTTTCCTAAGGGGATAGGGTTGTAGGTGTTTAGGTATGGGGTATAGGGTGTCGGGTTTCGCTTTGGGTTGGAGCGATCAGGCTCTTGGAATTGGTAAGCT